>JAFRIG010000073.1 GCA_017432895.1 Erysipelotrichaceae bacterium
GCCGCAGTTTCGCTATCCCTTCTTCTACCCGCTTCCTCACGGAAGTCAGGCTTGGGAGTCGCTATCGGATTCACCGGTAACAGGTGCTCCTTGGGACTTTCACCCCAGATGTATGACATGCCCGTCATACTTAAAAAAGACGGCCTCAGTTAGTGCCGTCCTGCAGCCTGTCGGCTGTCTGTTTGATGAATTTAAGCATCTCGCTGTCTAGCGGATACCTGATGACGCAACCCGGAGCCAAAATGTGCTCCTTCTTATCGAAGACTCTCAGGCACTCTTTGATCTGGTATTCGATCTTATCGAAATTGCGATCCGTGATGTCTCTTCGATCCAGGCCACCCATGATACACTTGTTGGCCTGTCTGACATCTTCAAGACTTGGAAGCGATTCCCAGGCATGCCAGTTGAAGATATCCACCGGATAATCCTTAAGGATCTCAAACATGATGTTGGTGCCATGGCAATGGATCGTATCGCATTGACCCGTAGAAGCCTTCAAGACCTGGTGGTCGTAAGGAACACCAAACTCTTTAAAGACCTCGACGCTGGTGACATCATAACTGGACATCTGCGAAGCGAAGAAGACGCCATCAGCTCCCAGTCCGATCGCTTCTTTGACCAGATCGGAAGTCAGGTCCGCGATCATCTGTAAAGCTTCGTGGATCTGTTTTGTTTCCCCGGTCGCGATGTCTTCCAGGATCTTGCCGCCTCTTAATTTGTTGGCGATCGTAAACGGCGAGAAGACCGTAAAGATGACCGGTACTTCTTCATCCTTCACCTTCTCCAAAAGCAGCTTCAAGGAATAAAGTTCTCTTTGTAAAGCCTTGCATTCCTCAAGCTTCAGTGGTTTGATCTTGGACCAGTCGTCGATCGAATTGATCGGTGTGGAAATAAGCTTAGCCACTCCACCTTTGGCGATCTGCGAATAGTCGACTTCACAGCCGAAATCTTCGATCGCATACATGCCGTTGTTCATGGTCTTGATCAGATCGGTATCATATTCCTTATAGAAATTATAGGTCTCTTGCGCCAGTCTTACGGGATCCATATCGATGCCCGGCAGATGCGTCCAGATCGCATAAGGAAGCCGGTCACATTTTTCGCCTTTGACAGCTGCGTATATCCTTTCTTTCTTGGTCATTAGTCCTCCAGCATTATATTAAGTATTTCGACATCGGTAGCCTTCATGCCTTCCGCCGCCATGCGGCCATAGGCCTTGATCGTACCTTCGATGTCCTTTTTGATCATGCCCTCACCATAGCGGTAGCACTTGTCGTTCATGGCCATCTTCACTCCTAACAAGGCAGCCTCAACCGCCAGCGAGATCTTGCCGGCACAGCTCGACTTGGCCCCATCGCAGACCATGCCCCCGATCGACGCGATCGTATTGGTGATGACTTCACAGATCTGTTCATAGTTACCGCCCATGAGGTAGCAGACACCGCAGCCTGCTCCGGCTGCCGCCGAAACGGCCCCGCAATAGGCACTCAGATAACCGATATATTTCTTCTGATGTAAAGCGATCAGGTTGGCCAGAACCAACGCTCTGATCAGCTTTTCATGCGATACATTCAGCTCTCTGGCATATTCGATCACCGGCAGGGAGACCGTCATACCCTGATTGCCGCTGCCGGAGTTGATGACCACCGGCATTGGACAGCCGTTCATCCGCGCATCGGAACCGGCTGCTGCTGCAGCTCTGGCTCTTAGCCTGATGTCTTCACTGTGTTCATATTCCCTGATATTGCGGCCGACCTCTTCACCCCAGTTTCCGCAAAGTCCCTGCTCGGAGATTGCGGTATTGTCTTTTATCTGTCTTTCAATGATCGGTTCAACTTCACTTAAGTCGCTGTACAAAGCGTACTCATAGATGTCTTTGACATTCATCAGGGATTTATCCGGTCCGCAGTCCTGACCATCTTCGCATTCTTTATTGAGGAAAGTCTGCTTGTTTCTGATGATCTTCGTGAAATTGGAATGAGTCTGCTGTATTTCCACTAAGACAGAATCTTCATCTTTGGATGCTTCGATGCGGATATACAGTGTCGGTACATCCTGAGCCAGATGGCAATGGAAGTCGACTCTTCTTAATTCCTCTTTCAGTAAAGCTCTTTCTTCTTCATTGACAGCGGATATGACCTGTAAGCCCTTATCGGCCTTGCCACCGACCATACCCAGGATGACGGCCGTATCGATACCTTTGATACCGCCGGAATTGGGTACGACAACACCCTTTACGTTCTTGATTATATTGCCCGAGCAATATACATCGACCTTATCGGGCATGAAGCCCAGTACTTCTCTCGCCTTCGCTCCGGCTAAAGCCAGGGCGATAGGCTCCGTACAGCCCGTCGCTTCCACCAGTTCGTTCTTTAATATTTCCGCATAGACGCTTTCGATCCTAGAGCTTATCATCGATGATGCCCTCCTCTTTGACCACTTCTTCCATCAAAGTGAAGACGTAGCGATCCACATCCATCGGCAGGGCACAGCCCGGCGCAAAGACGACCCGCTTGTCTTTACTCTCGTTGATGACAGTCAAAAGACGCTTGCGGAAGAACTCCTTGAGTTCATCACGATCGTTGTTTTCATTGTAGTAGTCGTAATGTCTGGCCAAGCCTGTGATCAGGATCTTATCGGTCATAGCCCTTACTTCCGCCACCGAAGAGATCGTATCGGAATCGAGCCCCGGTACGCAGTTCTCCCAGCTGAAAGCCTGCACATCGTAGTCCAGACATTTGTCAAACATCAGGTTATTCTCCCCATGGACATGCAGGACATTGAACCAGGTCTTATCTTTGATATAAGCCAGGATCTGTTTGTCATAGGGAGCACAGAATTCATCATAAAGCTCATCGTCGATGACGTTTCTTGAAGCGTATTGATTCGCAAAGAAGATGCCGTCAATATGGGCTTCCTCGATAAGCATATCCAGATAATTCTTAGTACTTTCAACGATCTTCTCCAGTGCCTCGTGAACTTCTTTTTTATGTTCCTTCATCAAAGGAAGTGTCTTTTCGTTGGTGCCTCTGCTCATCAGTTCCTGCAAGGTCGTCAAAGGCGTGAAGATCGTCGAAATGACAGGCTTTTCATCCTTGTAGTGTTCCACCAGATTTTTGGCGATCGCCGTTTCTCTGATGAAGACCGGATTGTCTTTGCCTTGTACCTCCAAAGATCTCAGGGATTCCAGATCCCTGATTGGATAGCGGTTGATGACGCCATACCAGTGGGTCAAAGACTTGGACAAAGTGATATCTCCGCCCCAGGCCTCCGGGGGATAGTGGCCGGTCGTCATGATCTTGACGAAGTCCCAGCCGCAGTAATCAACGACATTTATCGTCGCCTTGGTCATATCGTGAACGTTGTGATCGACCATCGGCATGTGGACCCAGCCGCTGACGCCGATGCGATCGAAAGGCTCATGATCGATCATGGCCTTCATGCGCTGCTTGCCGTTCATCTCAACCTCCCAGATAGCTCTTGATGATCACATCGTTGTGAAGCAGTTCATCACCGGTACCTTCAATCGTGATCTCGCCTGTCTCTAAGGCATAGGCCCGATCGGAGATCTCAAGTGCCGCCATGGCATTCTGCTCGACCAATAAAATCGTCGTGCCCTGCTTGTTTATCTCTTTGATCAGCTCAAAGATCTGTTCGACCAGTATCGGGCTTAAGCCCAATGACGGTTCATCCAGCATCAGGATCTTGGGATCGGACATCAGGGCTCTGGATATCGCTAACATCTGCTGCTCACCACCGGAAAGGGTGCCGGCGATCTGTTTCTGCCGGTCTTTGATCTGCGGGAAGAGCTCGAAGACTTTTTCATAGTTGCGTTTATTGAGTTCCTTGTCCATGACGGTATAGGCACCCATCAGCAGGTTTTCTTCGACGGTAAATTTAGGGAAGATCTGTCTTCCTTCCGGACACAGGATGATGCCCATCTTCACTCTGTCGCGCGGGGTGAGTTTGGTGATATCTTTACCTTCAAAAAGGATCTCGCCTTTCTTGGGTTTCAAGGTTCCGCTAAGGGTGTTCATCAAGGTCGATTTACCGGCACCATTGGCTCCGATAAAGGAGAGGATCTCGCCCTTTTCGACATGGAAAGAAACACCGCGCAAAGCCTTGATGTTGCCATAGTAGGTATGCAGATCATTGACCTTAAGCATCCTGATGCACCCCCTTCCTGCCTAAGTAGGCTTCGATGACTTCCGGATTCTTCTGAACTTCCTCCGGCTTGCCTTCACAGATCTTGGCCCCGTGATTGAGCACGACGATCTTGTCGGAAATATCCATGACCAGTTTCATATCGTGTTCGATCAAAAGGATGCCTTTCACATCATTTAACAGTGACCTGATGAAAAGACTCAGTTCCTTCTTTTCCACCGGGTTCATGCCGGCGGCCGGTTCATCCAGCAAGAGGATCTTGGGTTTGGCCACCAGGGCTCTGCCGATCTCAAGTTTGCGCTGTTTACCATAGGGCAGGCTTGTGGCCTTGTCGTAGCGGTATTCACTGAGATCGACTCTTTTTAGGATCTCGGTAGCTTCTTCTTTCGCCAGTTTTTCCCACTTGTTTTTCTTAGGATTGGGGAATAAGGAAAGGAAGGAACCATATTCGATCCTGTGCTGCATACCGATGAGGATGTTATCCTCCACGGACATGTTGGAGAACAGACGGATATTCTGGAAGGTCCGGCTCAGTCCTTTCTGGACGACGATATCGGTCGAATTGCCCGTGATATCTTCGCCATCCAGGATGACCTTTCCTTCATTAGGTGTATAGAAACCGGTCAGCAGATTGATGACCGTCGTCTTGCCGGCGCCGTTAGGTCCGATAAGCGAGGTGATCTGGCCTTCTTCCATCGTGAAGTTCAGATCGTCGACGGCAACCAGACCGCCGAAACGGATCGTCAGATCCTTGACTTCCAATAGTGCCATAACTACACCTCCTGCTGAGCTGCCTTCTTATGCAGCAGCTTGGACAAAGCTCTGTTGAAACTCTGCTTCAGTTTTAAGCCCGGTATCGAGTGGTTGAGCCACATGACGACGACCAAGACCAGGCCATAGGCGATCATCCTGTATTTGAACAGGAAGTCGAAACGCCGCAGATATTCCGGCAGTATCGTCAGGAACAAAGCACCGATCAGGGTACCCGAGAAGTTGCCCAGACCGCCGACCACGACGATACTGATACAGTTGAAACTCAGATTGGCGTTGAAGGTCGAAGGTTCCACGTAGGTCATCAGATGAGCGTAGAGGCTGCCCGCGATACCGGCAAAGATGGCCGAGATCGTAAAGACGATGACCTTGTTGGGGAAGAGCTTGATACCCATGGCTTCCGCCGCGATCGAATCGTCGCGCATCGCCTGCAGGTTTCGGCCCAGTTTGGAATCGACCAGCCAGTTCATGAGGATATATGTCAGTATCACAAAGATCAGAGCGAAGTAGAAGAACTGGACCTTGGTTTTGAAACGGAAACCGAAAAGCGTGATGCTTGGAATACCGACGATACCCATCTGACCCAGAGTGACCTTATCCCAGTTTCTGATGATCAGGTTGACGATCTCCGCAAATGATAAAGTGATGATCGTCACGTAACGGCCGGTGATCCTTGACATCGGAAGCGCCAGTAATAAACCCGCCAGGCCTGTGATCAAAATGACCGGCAGGAAGTTGGACGAATAGCTCCAGCCCAGGTGATACCACAGACAGGCCGTCGTATAGGCACCGATACCATAGAAGGCCGCATGGCCAAAGGATACGGTACCCCCGATTCCCATCAAAAGGTTAAGGCTCATCGCAAAGATCATGTTAAGTTCGCAACTTATCAGGATCCTTAACTGATAGGCATCCGCAACCAAAGGGGCCAGGGCCATGAAGACCATGATCAGAACAAAGATGATATTCTTGCTGTTGAGATATTTCTTCATTGCCTTACACCTTCTTCTGTTCTTTCCGGCCGAAGATTCCGGTCGGCCTGATGATCAGCACCAGGATCAGGATGCCGAAACTTATAAAGTTGGAAGCCGCCATCGACCAGTAACCGGATACCAGGTTCTCGGCAATGGCCAGGATGTAGCCGCCGACGACCGCACCTTTTAATTCACCGATACCGCCTAAGACAGTCGCGGCGAAAGCCTTGTTGCCGATCGCGGAACCGACCGAGATCGAGATCGACTTCAGATACATGCAATAGGCCACACCACTGACCGCCGCCAGCATCGAACCTACCGCAAAGGAAACACCGATCAGCCTATTGACCGGCATGCCCATCAGGTGACAGGCATTGAGATTCTGTGACAGAGCTCTAAGTCCTCGTCCGACTCTGTTGTTTTGCGTAAACCAGGACATGAAGCCCAGGATACATAAAGTTGCCAATATGATGATGATCTGAATGGCGCTGGTCCTCGCACCGAACAGATCGATATATTTACCATCCAGCAGCGTCGGGAACTGTTTGATCTCGCTGCCGAATGTTCCCTGACAAATTTGTTCAAGGATCGTCTTGACACCGATCGAAGAGATCAGGGCATAGGTGTTGCTGTCACCCTTTTCTCTGATCGGCCTGATGGCTATGACTTCGATGATGTAGCCGATCGCACCGGCCGCCATCAGCGTCAGAATAAAAGTCAGCAGGACAGACGAACCCGTTAAGGAAGTATACAGTGCATAGAATATGACTGCACTGGTCAGAAAGACGGCTGCATTGGACATGTTTATCAGCTGCAGGATCGAATAGATCAAAGAGTAGCCGATAGCCGTCAATGCATAGATAGATCCCAAGGAGATACCGTTGACCAGTATTTGCAATAACATAGGAATCCTCCTTTCAAAACAGACTTCACTTCAGCTTAAAACTGAAGTGAAGTCTAAAACGATCAGTATGTATAAACAGAATTATTTAAGTCCGGCAACGGCGTCAACATCGAAGCTGTCGAGGATGTCTTCATAGTTGACCCACTTGAGTTCGCCTGAATCATCTCTTACGATCTGTGAGAGATACTGCGTCTGTAAGACACGGCGTCCGGCACCGAAGGTGATGGCACCCTGGACACCCGGGAATTCATTCAAAGTAGCCAGCTGATCTCTGAAGGCCTGACGGGTCGTGCCGCCATTCTTGATAGCCCAGATAGTCGTCAGCATGCAGTTGTAACCCTGGTCGGCATACTTCTGCGTCGTGTTGTTGTCTTCCGCGAACTTGGCACCGTAGAGTTCCTTATAGATCTCTTCGTATTCGATGTAGACCGGATCGCTCAAATCCTTGGTTCTGGCGTAGATACCGTATAAGCCTTCGCCCAGGTCACCCAGGTTCTGTAAGACGTTGGAAGTACGGGACTTCGAAGATACCTGCCACTCGCAATCAAGACCGATAGTCTCGGCCTGCTGTCTGATCAGAACGATATCGTTCTCGGCACAGAAGCACATGACCAGTTCCGGATTGGTTTCCTTGATCTTGGTCAGGATCGAAGTGAAGTCCTGCTGACCGTCATCGTATTTTTCTTCCGCCAGCATCTTGACACCCAGCTTGTCAGCCGTCTCGGTGTAGTACTTGTAAGTCTCAAGTCCCCATGAGTCGTTCTCATAAATTAAGGCGATGTTCTTGTAGCCCAGATATTCGATGTCATAGGCTGCAACTCTGGCTGCCGCTGTATCCTGGGTAACAGAGAGCGAGAAGCCCCAGTCACCGGAAGTAGGTAAGAAGTCCGACTTCGAGCAGGTCAGAGCATACTGGACGACTTCGGCATCACGATAGATCGTGGCGCACGGATAAGAAACGCCTGATGCGAAGGAACCGATTTCCAGCAGATAGTACGGATCGGTGCTGGCGACGACCTTTTCCGCGATCGTTGCGCCTTCAGTCGCATCGTTCTTATCATCGTAGTAATCAAGGATGATCTTGCCGGTACCATCGCCATTGAGCCAGCCTTCGTTCTCCAGCTTCTTCAAAGCGACTTCCAGACCCATCTGGATGTATTCGGCATAGGAAGCGTTGGTGCCTGTGAACGGCAGGCTTACTGCGATATGGTAATCGCCATTGGCATCAGCCGCAGTCTCGGCAACTTCTTCGCCTCCACCTTCGTTACCGCCGCCACCACCGTTGGAGCAGCCGGCAATCGTGAAGATCATCAGAAACACCAGCAATAAACTAAGTAATTTTTTCATGACATTCTCCTTTTCTTATTTCAGCGGATCGTTCCGCTATTTTCCTATTTTCTCGTCTTGTAACGCAATGTGCAGCACTCGCAACCCTGGGCCAGTGTGCCTTCCAGTTCGAAATCCATGCCTACGCCTTCCGCGATACCGCGGTCGCCTTCCATGGCGATCTGGCACATCAGGTCCATCTCCTCGTCGCTGAGCCCCATCTTCTGCCAAGCTTTCAATAAAGCGCAGTAATTCAATGTGACCACCGC
Source organism: Erysipelotrichaceae bacterium (assembly GCA_017432895.1). Classification (GTDB taxonomy): domain Bacteria; phylum Bacillota_I; class Bacilli_A; order Erysipelotrichales; family Erysipelotrichaceae; genus Colivicinus. Next base: position 8,409 of record JAFRIG010000073.1, read on the forward strand.
TTCATTTTCATCGGCACTGATCAGCTTCTTTTCAAACGTATCCGAAAGAGCCTTGCCCGTAAAATACTCGGCATAGGTCTTGGCATTGAACTCCTTGTCTTTAAAAAGCTCTCTCTCCTTTTCCCCGGCTTCCAGCCCGACTTTACGTACGGCTGAACGCATGATAGGTTCCAGGTCGATGCCCTGTTCCTTGGCCTCCTTATAGAAGGCTGCCGCCCACTTGCCGCGATGTTCGATCGCCGCTCTTCTCACGTTGACCGCGTAGTCATCGGTAATGTGCGCTTCGTTCTTGACTTTACTCATTGTCTTCTCCTTGCAATACCTGATTTAAATAAACTACCCCGCAGCAAGCTACGGGGTATTCCTCCTTGTCCCAAGGGTGATGTGATGTCACATCCCTCTTAAGTGTAGCTGCTGATATTCAGATGTGTCAGAATCTTGTTTACCCTGATTCTTCACATAGTTTCTGATTACTTCTTCGTTTGTGTTCTTCCCGACTGTAGCTACAAAATACCCGTCGGTCCAGAACTGTCCTCCCCAGAGCCATTTCTTGACTTCAGGGTGCTCAAGGAAGATCTGTCTGGCCGTGATACTCTTTACCTTCTGAATGATCTCAGAGGGCGAGTGAGTCGGAGTGCTCTGTATGAGAAAGTGCACATGATCCATGTCTGCACCGATCTCCAGGAATCTGATGTAGTCATACCTGAGTTCGATGCCCAGACAGATCTCCTTGAGAGACCTGTCTACAGCTTCAGAGAAAACCTCCCGACGGTATTTTGCCGGACATACGAAATGGTAAACAAGATTACTGACGTTGTGGCTCAAGGCCACAAACGACGACTTTTTATCTTCCATCACATCACTCTTCCTCGTGATATTATCATATCACTTCGGAAGACCCTACGCTGCAAGCAGCGGGGAAATGCCCATTAACTCGTAACCTGCCACTGGCAGCTTTCGAGTTTATTATAATTTCTGTACTTAAGCCCTAAATCAAAAAATCTACATTCTTGTTTCAAATAGATTTCTTATCGACATCTTTTCATCGCCTTGGGTACTGCTTTCTGTCTATTATTTTAGCACCGATTGTGCTCTTATTCACTATTATCTATCTCTCTCACGTGCTAAGATGAAAACGTGAAAAAAGAAAGTTTCATCTATCTCTATGTGCTCATCGCCTGCTGCCTGCTGGCTTGTGCGACGATCGGCGTTCCCAATACTTACGGGCTCTTCTATCAGCCCCTTTCAACGATCTTAAATACCGGCAAGGCCAACGCCACTTTACACGTCTCGATCGCCGGTCTGGTCACGGGTTTTTCATCACCTTTGATCGTCAAATCCTTAAAGAAGATCTCCTATCGGCCGGTCTTTATCGGCGGTATCCTTCTTTTACTGATCTCGGGTTTTCTGATCGCTAAAGCCGATAGTTTGTTAATAGTCAACTTCGCCGGAATCTTAAGAGGACTGGGCTTTGCGTGCAGTACCAACGTCATCATCACCATGCTGACGGGTAACTGGTTCAAAAGTTCCCGCGGCGCCATCTCCGGACTCATTATGTCCTTTTCCGGCATCATGGGTTCTTTGTTCTCACCGGTGGTTTCAAAGCTCCTAGAGAACCTGGGCTTTCAGAAAGCCTATCTCATCTGCATCTTCATCATGGTTGGCTTATCGATACCCGCGATGTTTGTCCCGCTTAAGCCGGAAAACATCGGAATGAAGGCCTATGAAAATAATAAAAAACAGAAAGAAAAAGAAAGCTATGCGGGACGCTTTGAATTAAAGTTCCTATCCCCGGCTTTCATCCTGTTAATGATCACTTCCTTACTGGTGATCTGCGTCACGACTTTGACATCCTATCTGCCCAGCTATGTCGAAAGCCTCTCACTTTCCGCCGCCAATGCCGCTTCGCTTTTATCAGCCTCCATGGTCGGCAATGTCTTATTCAAATTCCTGATCGGTCTTTCCATCGACCGCTATGGCGTTCTGCCATCCTTCATCGTCTTCATGGCCATCTGCTTCATCGGCCTTTTCGTCATCATCTTCGCTCCACACAATATGACCATCCTTTTCCTAGCCGGTATCCTTTATGGGGCCTGCTACGCCGTAAACAAGGTGGCCATTCCCTTGACTGTCAGGATCTTATTTGGTGACAAGAGCTATGGCGAAGCCTACTCGATGCTTTCGTTAACGGAAAACATCGCCCGTTCGGCCGTCATCACCGCCATCGGTTTCATGTTCGACCTCACCGGTACCTACCGCTACAATTTCCTGATCGCCCTTTTGGCTTGCATCCTTTCATCCTTGATGATCATCTACCTGGATAAGAAAAAGGCTTAGCTCAAGCCTTTATATTCAAACGTCAGCATCGTCAGATCATCGAACTGTTCCGCTTCACCGACAAAGTCTTCCACGGCTTTTTTCATGTTGACGATCATCTCTTCGACCGATGAATCTTTATCCTTATTCAATGTTTCAAGTATCCTTTCATCATCGAACATGTTGTTCAGGGAATCGGAAGCTTCCGGCAGGCCATCGGTATAAAGGAAGAGCTTGCTTCCTTTGTTTAACTGCAGTTCGTATTCGCTGTATTCCATACCTTCCATGCCCCCGATCACAAAGCCATGTTTATCTTTCAACATCTTGAATTCGCCGTTTGCTTCCTTGATGATCGGATACTCGTGACCGGCATTGGCGGCTTTGAGTTTGCCACTGGAGATCTCCAAAATACCCAGCCAGACCGTCACGAACATCTTTTCCTTGTTGCTTTGGGTGATGATGTCATTGGTGACCTTTAAGACTTCACTGGGACTTAAGCCCTGATTGACGCTGTTGGAAAGTATGATCATCGAAGCCATCATAAATAGGGCTGCCGGAATGCCCTTACCGGAAACATCGGCGATCATCAGACACAGGTGATCATCGTCGATCAGGAAGTAGTTGTAGAAATCGCCGCCGACCTTTTTGGCCGGATCCATTGAGGCGTAGATATCAAACTCCTTCCTTTCCGGGAAAGGCGGGAACTTGTTTGGCAGCATATCGGACTGTATCCTGGTCGCCAGATCCAGCTCCGTCGAGATACGCTCGTTCTCGGCCGTGATCCTGGTCAGGTTCTCTTCATAGATGCTTAAACCGTTTTCCATCTCGGCCATCGTATCGTTGAGGTTTCTCATCTCATCGGAGATCTTTCCTTTTAAGGCCGGGAAATGATTCCTTGCATCACTGCCCCGGCGCTTGTCGTAGACATAGCTTTCAGCGGCTGAAGCGATCGAATTGATCGGATCGACGATGAGCTTTTCCATGCGCTTGGACATGATGAAACTGATCACGGCCGTTACCAGCAATACCGTCAGCGAAAACTGTACCAGGAAGTTGATCATACCTTGTAAAAGGCTGGTAAGAAGGATATCGGCCAGGACAAAACAGATTATCTCGCCTTTGGCATTATAGATCGGAACGCCACTGGTACACATCCAGCCGTATCTCTCGGTTTTGCTTATGTCGTAAAGACGGCCTTGGCCATCCCAGTGCAGGAACTTGACCGCTTCCTTATTTTCCACATATTCCCATTCACCGGGATAAAAGGCGGTCTCAGGTTTGGGGTCGGGATCACAGAAATAGATCAGCCGATCGTTTTCTTCATCAAACAACGCCAGGTAAAGATCGTTGGCTTCGGAGGCCTCCTTAAGTTCGGAAAGAGAGGCATAGATCCGCTCATATTCCAAAAGATGTGTGATCCTTTCAAATCTTTTCCGATATTCTTCGCTGCCCGTCTGCTGCAGCTGATCATCATCAAGGCTCTTATAGATGTCCATGGTCTGCGTGACCAGATAATTGACATTGACATTGCTTCTAAGGACCGCCGCCGTGCTGCCGGCCAGAGTAAAAGATTCGCTGATATAGCGATTGGCCAGCGACAGGGCATATAACCATGATCCGACTAAAAGCGTCATCAGACCCAAAGCCAAAGAGCTGAGTACTGTCGCCTTTAACACTCGCGATCTGATGGAATTGCGGGATCTTTTTGTTTCAATAGTTTTTTTATCTGTCATCCGTTTATCATCATATCATTTTTTAAGGTCTTCTTTTCGATGTTATACTGATGAAAAAGAGGTGTATTCATGGAAAACTATACGCTTGAGATCGCCGGCCTAAAAAGGAAACTGCCCTTTGTGAAGATAAACGAGGAACTGGCCTATGCCAGCTTCGTCGTCATCGACGATTGTGAACTGGTCTGTGCCGTGGCCCCGCTGCTGGCGGAAAGGATCAAAGATTGCGATCTGATCATGACGGCTGAAGCCAAGGGCATCGCCCTGGCCTACGAAGTCAGCAAACTTCTGGGCTTCAAAAGATTCATCGTCGCCCGCAAATCCATCAAAAGCTACATGAACGATCCCGTTTCCGTTTCCGTCAAATCCATCACGACGACCAGTGTTCAGACCCTCTACCTCGATGGCAAGGATGCCACCATAATAAAAGACAAAAAGATCTGTCTGCTGGATGACGTCGTCTCGACCGGCGGATCCTTAAAAGCTTTAGAAAAACTGGTCGAAGAAGCCGGCGGCATCGTCAAAGCCAAAGCCTGCATTCTGGCGGAAGGCGAAGCGGCCGACAGAGAAGATCTGATCTATCTGCAGAAACTGCCCCTATTCAAGATCACGAGTGAAGGAGGATACATTGCCCTATGAGCGATATCTTTGAATATCTGAATAACAACACTTATCCCGGTCGGGGTATCCTGGTCGGAAAATATGCTGATGAGATCGTCATCGCCTACTTCATCATGGGCCGTAGCGAAAATTCCCGTAACCGCGTTTTCCGCAAAAAGGACGATGTCCTCTACACTAAAGCCTATGATGAATCCAAGCTCAAGGATCCTTCACTGATCATCTACAATGCCATCAGGGAATATAAAACCAAAATCATTGTCACCAACGGCGATCAGACCGATACGATCTTTGAATATCTAGCTGATGACAAAGATTTGAAACAGGCTCTGGCGACCAGGGAATACGAACCCGATGCACCAAATTACACGCCACGTATTTCCGCTTTGATCGATGGCAATTCCTATCAGATTTCCATCCTTAAAAAGGAGAATGAAGCTTGTGCAAGGATCTTCTATGACTATGAATTCATCGATGGCAAGGCTCACTTCATCTCCACCTACGACCATGATGGCGATCCTCTGCCTGCCTTCTCATCGGCACCGCTGGAATTTTCCATCGAAGATGACTTTGAAGGATTCGGACAGAAACTGTGGGATTCCTTGAATAAAGACAACAGGGTCTCTCTCTATGTCCGCTTTGGCGGCAAAGAGAAGATCTTCAACCGAAACGAAGGTGACTAAGATGAATGAACTGCAATTGAAATACGGCTGTAACCCCAACCAGAAACCCTCCCGCATCTATATGGCCAATGGAGATGATCTGCCGGTAACGGTTTTAAATGGTCGTCCCGGCTACATCAACTTCCTCGATGCCCTCAACTCCTGGCAGCTGGTCAAAGAGCTCAAGGAAGCCACCGGCATGGTCTGTGCCGCCAGCTTCAAACACGTCTCGCCAACCTGTGCCGCTTTAGGTCTCAAGCTCAATGACAAACTCAAAAGAGCCTGCTTCGTCGATGACATCAAAGGACTTGATGACAGCCCCCTGGCCTGTGCCTATGCCAGAGCCAGAGGTACCGATCGTCTTTCTTCCTATGGCGACTTTATCGCTCTTTCCGATGTCTGTGATGAACTCACAGCTAAACTGATCAAAAGAGAAGTATCCGATGGCGTCATCGCCCCGGGCTACAGCGAAGAAGCTTTAAAGATCTTAAAAGAAAAGAAAAAAGGAAGCTACAACATCATCCAGATCGATCCGGTTTATGAATGTGCTCCCCTTGAAACCAAGATGGTCTACGGTATCTCCTTTGAACAGGGACACAACGATCTCAAGATCACTAAAGATCTCTTCAACAATATCGTCACCCAAAACAAAGATCTGCCCGAAGAAGCGATCAAAGACCTCATCGTCGCTTTGATCACCCTCAAATACACCCAATCCAATTCCGTAGCCTACGCCTATGACGGTCAGGCCATCGGGGTGGGAGCCGGTCAGCAATCACGTATCCACTGCACCCGTCTGGCCGGAAGCAAGGCCGACACCTGGTTTCTGCGTCAGCACGACAAAGTTCTGAACCTTCCTTTCAAAAAAGGTATCAGCCGTACCGACCGCGACAATCTCGTCGATGCCTATATCAATAAAAACGAAGAGGATATCTGCGCTGAAGAAAACTGGCCCAAATACTTTACAAAAAGACCTGAACCTTTCACAAAAGAAGAGATGGCTGAATACCTCAAAAATATCGACCACGTCTCACTAGGTTCCGATGCCTTCTTCCCCTTCGGCGACAACATCGAAAGAGGACATCGCTCCGGTGCCAGGTACGTGGCTCAACCGGGCGGTTCGATCAGGGATGACGACGTCATCGCTACCTGCGATAAATACGACATGGTAATGTGCTTCACCGGTATCCGACTCTTCCAACACTGATGATTATAATTTAAAACATGTAAAAACCCGCTGATCGAACAGCGGGTTTTCAATATCCAATTATTTATTCGCCTAGCGGCAAAGTGAACAGGTAGAAGATACCTTTGGGCAGTTCCACCCCAGCTTCAACGGCGATGACCGCATGGCCAGCTACGATGGCCCCGGCCTTATCCGCCAGTTCCATCAGGCCTCTGGTCGTTCCACCGCCGCCATAGACGTCGTCAACCACCAGGATCCTTTTGCCTTTGATATATTCCGCATCGTCATCCGTCAGAGACATGACCTGATCCTTAGGCGTCGTGACTGAACGGTAGACCGCCTGGATCTTGTTTCCTTCGCCGTTTTTCCGGGCTACGACCGTATGGTCGATATCCATACCTTTGGCCTTGTTCCAGCGTAAAGCGATGGCATGCGCTAAAGCGTTGGACTTGGATACGGGATTGAGGATCGTATCAAACTCCACCCCGGCTTCCAGCAGCAGATCGACGATGTCGTCAGCCGCCGCTTCATTCAAAGAAACCTGACCCGATATATCCAGGAAAGCCACTTTCTTGCCCGATAATACTTTGAAAGGCAGATCGTAATCCTTACCGCTCATCGTGACCCGTAAAAATTCCTGACCGTCTTTTTCGATCCTTTCGGTTTTAGTTTGATTGATCTTGCTCATGTGTCGTCCTCCATTCAAGATATCTATATTATAAGGCCAAATAGTGCCAGCATCACAAAAGACAGGACTCCCAAAATAAGCAGCAGCGGGATCAGATACAGCAACCTGATGTGGATGGCATCATACATCTTTTGCAGAAAGTAATTGTCCGGCTTCATCGTGAAGACGTAATTGGAGCCGGGATTCAGTCCCGTTTTGATCATGAAGATATTGATGACATGGGCCAGACAAGCCAGCAGGAAAGTAAAAAGCATTCCCCACAACGTGTGGATCAGGCGCGGTTTATAGAGGCCCAAGGTATAGAAACTAAGACATGATATTATCAACAGACCGTGGTAACCGTAGAAACCCAGGGCCTGTTTGGAATAGAAAGGCTGATCCTTGTTGTAGCTGTCGGGCATGAACACCGCCAGCAAGGCTCCCAGGGTACCGATCGTCACGCAATAGCTCATGACAGGTATGTTTCCCGTGAGCGAGGCAAGGATGCACATCAAGGTCGACTGATTGCACAGATAACAGGGAAGTTCATTCCAGTAATTGTAGTTGGAACGGATATGTTTCAAAGAGAACTTGTAGATCCTTAAAACGATATATTCAATGATGCTCAAAACAAGGACCAGTTTCATCTTTCCTTGCTCGTCCATATTTTTGCCTAAGAGGCTAACCGCCAGCAGTCCCAGTGCCGTCAGGATCATATAGAACCACCAGCCGATACCGAAGACTTTGATCTTCAGATCCTTGTCAAACAGCGAATCTTTTTTCTTCATCCGTTTGGATTATATCATTAATCCCTGTCTTAAGCTGTTGTATTGCAAAGAAAGTCGGTGCTAACATAAAGATGATGAAGTATATAGCACTAATAATATTTATCGTTTCGACTTCGATCCATCTTTTCGCATCCGCCAGAAAAGATAAACCTTTACGCGATAAGACCAAGCCTTTCATCCTGTTGGCCTTACTGGCGTTCTATTGCCTTTGCGCCGATAAGATCGCCTGGAGCGTGGTGTTGGCCTTGATCTTCTCCTGGCTTGGCGATATCTTGCTGATACCTAAAGGAATCAAGTGGTTCACAGCCGGCGGCATCTCCTTCATGGTCTCGCACTTCTTCTTCGTGCTGTCCTATCTGAAGTACATCGACTTTACAAAGATCAACAGCCTTTGGATCATCCTGCTGGGAGCTTTCTTCTTTATCCTGGTCTGTTTCATCTTCGCCAGGCTGAAACCCCATCTGCCCAAACCGCTGTTTTATCCGATGGCCTTGTATCTGCTTATCAACGGCACCATGAACTGCTTTGCGATCTTTCGCTATCTCAGCGATCCTTCCAAAGGTGCTCTGATCACGGTCATCGGCGCCATCCTTTTCTTTATCTCCGATACGTCGCTGTTCTTTGTCCGCTTCAAGAAAGACAGCCGCTTAAAGACGCATTTTCTCGTCATGCTGACATACTCGATAGGTGAACTGCTGATCGTCCTTGGACTGATCACAAAATAAGGGGGAATTATGAAATACTATCTTTACAATCCTTTGGCCAACAACGGCATAAAACCGGAACTGAGTGAAAACGTCGAACTGCTCGATGCCACCAAGACCGACTACAAAGAATTCTTTGCTTCACTCAAGGAAGAAGATGAAGTCGTCCTCATCGGCGGCGACGGCACCATCAACCATCTGGTCAATAACTTCGACTGTTCAAAACTTCAAAACAAGGTCTACCTGCTATCCAACGGTACCGGCAACGACTTCCTGAAGGATATCAACGAAGAACCGGGCAAAGAGATCGAATTAAACAAGTACCTCGTGAACCTGCCCACCGTTAAAGTCAAAGACATCAAAAAGAAGTTCATCAACAACATGGGCTTTGGTATCGACGGCTATTGTTGCGAAGTGGCGGATCAGATCAAAGAGAAAACACCCAACAAGAAGATCGATTATACCGGCATCGCGATCAAGGGTCTGCTGTTTCATTTCAAACCCTGCCACGCCACGGTGGAAGTCGACGACAGGACCTATGAATTCGACAACGTCTGGCTGGCACCGGCCATGAAAGGAAGATACTACGGTGGGGGCATGATGATAGCTCCTAAACAGGATCGCATGTCCGATACCCTGTCCGTGGTCCTGTATATGTCCAGATCCAAACTCAAAGCATTAATGGCCTTCCCTTCGATCTTTGAAGGCAAACATGTCGAAAAGAAAGATATGGTCAAGATCATCGAAGGAAAAAAGATCCATGTAAAATTCTCCAGACCCTGTGCCGCCCAGATCGATGGCGATACGGTCCTCAATGTCAGCGAATACTGGGCTGAAGCTTAGTGTTGCAGATTTGTTGCAAAACAGCTGGTAAGATGATTACGCTTCTCATATAGAACGATCAATAGAGAAAGGAACTCTTACCGATGGACAAGGCGGGCCGACAGAAGACATTAAAAGTACTTAGTGTTTTTGAAACGGTAATGGGCTTTCTTTCTTTGTGTTTCGGACTCTTTATGAGCCATGGCGGTACAAACATGCTGGATAAGCCGATCCGTTCCCTGAATGCGACGGCCGATAGCTCCTCAGTGCTCATCGCCATCGGCTTCACTCTGCTGTTTGAAGGGATCTTCGCCCTTACAGGTTCATCCTTCATCAGAAGCGCAGGCAAAAACGCAAAACACTACAAGCCGGCCCTGTATTTTGCCCTGATCACGTTCATCTTCAACTGCATCAACCTGGTCTTTGCTCTGCTGGCCCATGTGAAGAGTGCCGACATTGTCATGACTGTAATATTCATGGCCTTAAATGCCATCATCGTCATGATGATCGACAATTTAAGAAAACAGGCTCTGTAACATTTGAAAAAATGTTATATAGAAAAAGATATGATCACCTTACTGCCTAACAACGATCATGTCTTTTTTATTTTTCCAAGCCGGCTATAATAAAGTTAGAAATACCATAGATCAATGAATGATTAAGGAGGACACCGGAATGAAAAAGCATTTTTCTTTGTTATTGATTCTGCTTGCCATACTGCTGTGTTTCGCCGGCTGTACAAAGAAAGAAGAAGAACCTTCGACCTCTTACGATCTCGCCGGCAAGACCTATTACAATACCGTCGATGAATATGGCCACGATGACCATGCCAAGGTGTGGTTCGGCAAGGATGGTTCCTTCGTTTTGAGCGATTCGGATTCCGAGGGCTATTACGACATCAGTGGCAAATGGACACTGAATGAAAACGTCTGTACTCTCGATGTGGAAAGCACCGCCAAAGGCGGCTTCACCAGGATCCTGTTTGAAGTCGAAGATGATGATACCCTGATCCTCAAGACCTCCCTGATGGGTTCAAAATCCGATCAGACTTTTTCCACCACTGAGACCAAAGGTTCCACTGTCACCCCGGAACCGCAACCCGAACCGGAAAAGGAACCTGAAGTCAAGAATGTTCCGTGTACCGGTCTGAAGTCGCTGTACCACAACTACTGGGCGATCGAAGGAACCAAGCCCTGGAATTTGGAGATCACGGCTTCTCCATCCGATACGACCGATAAGATCACTTATAAGTCAAATGATGAAAGCGTCGTTACCGTCGATGAAGAAGGCAATGTCTCCGCTTTGAAACCGGGCAAGACTACGATCGACATCAGCTGCGGTGAACAGAAACTCTCCGTCGGTTTTGAAACCAGAGCCAAGAGCGTTAAAGCTAGCGAAGTCAAACTGGGTTCCAATAAAATGATCATGCCGCTAGGCGGAAGAGAGACGATCGAAGCGAGCGTTCTGCCTGAAAACACCACCGACAAAACACTGAGTTTCAAGTCCAGCGACACTTCGGTTGCCAAAGTTGATAGCGAAGGTACCATCTATCCCCAGCGTCCCGGTACCTGCAAAGTCGAAGTTACGGCAGCCAGCGGCGTCAGCGCAACCGTCGATGTCTGCATCGAAGGCGCTTATCTGGAGACCGATATGAAAGACGGCCAGTCCTTAAAAGGCGGCAGCGGCGACATCATCTACTTTGAAGTCTACAAGCTGAAATGTAAGGATTGGAAAGTTACGACCGAAGACTTGCGCATGGCAGCCGACATCCACGTCAGCGATACTTCCCTGCTGTCGTTTGACAACAAGGGACGTCTCATCGCCGATGGAGCTGCCGTCAGTTCCACCAAAGATGTAACCGTCTATTTCTCTTACGAAGACGAAGACCTCTTCCCGGAAGTCTCCACCAAAAAATATACGGTTCACATCACACCTTGATCTGAAGCGATCACCTGATCACCAGAAGGGGCCGTTCAACATTTTGAACTGCCCCCTTTTTTTAACCTATAATAGAAACAGAGGTGAACATATGAGCCAGATAGATTGGAATGAAGTATTAAAAGAACTTAAGATAAATGCGACTTCACTGGTCGTCGGGATAATCGGGATCCTGGTCGTCCTGCTTATGGCCAAGATAGCTCTCGCTTTACTGACCCGCTTCACGACCCGCCTGATCAAAAGAGGCGAAGCGATGGAAGACAAGGAAAGAGGCAAGGAACTGATCACATCCATGACTCTGGTCAGAAGTGCCGGACGCTATCTCATCTACTTCCTCGCCACCTGCATCATCATCAACCAGCTGGGCTATGGTTCGGCATTATCCAACGTGGTCACGGCCGCCAGTGTCGGAGCTTTAGTCATCTCGTTAGGTGCTCAAAGCATCATCAAAGACATCATCGCCGGAGCCTTCATCATCTTCGAAAGACAATACGGCGTCGGCGATTTCGTCAAGATCAACGACTTTGAAGGGACCGTCACTTCTTTGGCGATGCGCTGTACCTATCTGAAGACCTGGAAAGGCGAAAAGATCATCATCCCCAACGGTCAGATCTCGACGGTCGTGAATTATTCCGGTGACTTCAATATGGCCATCGTCGAAGTACCGGCTCCTTATGAAGAAGACAGCGATCGGATCATGAATATCTTAAAAGAGATCGCCAACTCCTATTACGATTCTCATCAGGACATCTGTTATGAAAAACCCAATGTCCTGGGCATCAACTCCTTTGATGACAGTGCCGTCCGCTATGGTATCTATCAGAAAGCCGTCAAGCGCAATCACTATCAGATCCAAAGGGAACTCAAAGTTCTGGTCAAGAAAAGATTCGACGCGGAAGGGATCTCCATTCCCTATTCCCAGGTCGTCGTTCATCAAGAAGATTAAGCTAAGAAAAACTGCCGCAAGGCAGTTTTCTTCATCACTGTTTCAGATAATTCATGAAGGCCCCGATCATATTGGCATCGTTGCCATGTTCACAAGCCACGATCTCCAAATACGAAGTCGGCAGATACTTGGTCAAGGGACTCTCTTTATTGATCTGCGCATATTTCTCTTTGATCTTTTCGATCAGGATCGGCTGTCTCGAAATACCTCCGCCGATGGCGATCTTTTCTAAATCCAGCAGCCAGTACAGGTTGTAACACTGTTTGGCAACATTTTCCGCAAACTTATCCAGTACTTTTTGGGCAACTTCATCATTCTCCAGTCGGGCAAAGAACTCTCTGCCATCGATCATCTCTTTACTTCCGCTTTCGATCATATACATAATAAGCAGACCCTGGGTCGAGCATTGCGTGCCCATATAGTGCATGGGTTCGTTGAACAGTTCCGAATCGGTATTGATGAAACTGAATTCGCCGGCCGTGAAGTGTCGGCCTCTGACCGGCTGACCGTTGATGATCAGGCCGCCACCGACAGCCGTTCCCATGACGAAGACCGCCGCATTCTGACAACCCTTCAAGACACCGCTGTAGAATTCCGCCGCTGCAGCCGCTTTGCCGTCGTTTTCCAGCACGACTTTGCATCCGCATCTTTCTTCCAGCATCTTTCCCACCGGCTGGCCGATGTTGTATAAGAGGGCTCCGCCGCCTCTGACGACACCGTTTTCCACATCGATGAAACCCGGCAGCGACATCGCGATACCTTCCGCTTCATCCTTGTGCGCCAGATACTTTTCGGAAATGACAGCCGCAAATTCTTCAAAGCTGTCTTTCGGCGTCGGCACGTAACCTTTGTCGTAAATGTTGAACTGTTCATCCATCAGCGCATACTTGATCTCCGTACCGCCGACATCATAGACCATCAATTTCATATCTTTTTTTCTCCTGCCTTAATCATAACAGATTGCCAGACAGATCATTCTCATTTAAACAGCAGCTGCGCAAAATCTCTTAAACACTCCCGCCAGACGTTCCACTCGTGAGTACCTTTATAGATCTTCACGACATGACCGGGATATTCTTCCGGCGAAAGATGGTGTTTGGCCATGAGTTCTTCATCTTCCGCAAAACACGGCAGGACTATCTTGTCTTCATCGCCACAACCTCTGAAAATGACTTTGAAATCCTTTTTGAATTTCTCGGGATCTTCAAGCGCTTTTAAATGCGTCTCTTCACCTCTTCTTAAGACCGGCGGATTCTGGATGAAGCCGCTGAAGGCTCCATCATAGGCAAAGACTTCCGGATGAGACAGGACCGTAAAGGAAGCCTGATAGGAACCCATGGAAAGACCGGCCATTGCCCTGTAGGATGGATCTTTCTTTACGCGATAACGTTTCTCGACATATGGAATACAATCCCTGATAAGGACTTCACCCAAAAGATTGGTATTGAGATATCTGCCTTCTTCACCTTGAATCTGGACCATGCCGTTGTTCATGACAATGATCATCGGTTCAGCTTTACCTTCTGCGATCAGGTTGTCCAGGATAAAATTGGCCTTGCCCTGATAGATCCAGCACTTTTCATTCTCGCCATGGCCGTTCTGCAAATAGAGAGTCGGGTATTCCTTTTCAGGATTTTCATAATACTCGGCCGGCAGATAGATCTCCATGCAACGCATACAGTTAGTGACTGTCGAATAATAGTATTCCTCACTGATGCTGCCGTGGGGCACGTCTTTCAAAAGATAGAAGTCATCTTCACCTGCCAGTTCCAGGAAGTTGATCGGCGCTGAAGAACCATAGCCGATCAAAGCCATCGGATTGATGATCGCATTCCCGTCGACATAGAAGTCGATGTTGATGAAACCTCTCTTATTCAGTTTTACTTCCTTTACCCAGTTGCCATCATCCTGTCTTTCCAGATCATAGGTCTCGCCTAAAACTTTTAGCTGTACGCTTTGTGCCGTTGGGGCATACATCGCAAAACGCACCAGGCCATCGCCCAGATCCAAAGCTCCATGCGGGATCTCATCCTTTGAACCGATTCTTGTCCCGTATCTCCCGCTTAAAGGCAGCTGTACCTCGCCCATCAAAGCGGTATTGTCCAACGCATAATTTCTTTTCATCTTATCTCCTCCATCATCTGCAATTCTGCCGTTTCATAGATCCCTATCGTTTCTTTCGCTTCACCAAAAGGCGTCTGTCTGATATTTGTTTCAACTAAAGCCGTACCTTCATTCATCCTGTGACAAAGCTGCTTCATGTCTTTAAACATCTTCAAAGTTAAAGGATTGTAGTCACTGACTCTTGAATGGTACTGTTGCCCATCATGGCCGCCATAGAAGGTCCAGCTTTCATCGACGCCTAAAGATTCAAGTTCTTTGATCGCTTCTTCCAGACCTTTTTCATATTCATCCAAAGGCAATGATCCCAAACCTTTAGTCATCAGAACACCGCAGCCCGAACCGATCGCATCACCGCAATAGACGCTCTTATTCTTTAGATCACATAGAATGATCGAACCTTTCGTATGTCCTGGTACCTTTATACTGATGATTCTGTGATCACCCAGGTCGTATTCCTTCTTCATCTCTTTAAGTTCTTCACAAGGCTTACATACAAAATAATCTCTTTTAAACGGACCGAAGCCGTGACTGCGATAGAGTTCCAGATCCTCATGATCGAGATAGACTTCTTCAAATTCGCCGCACTTGCCGATATGATCGAAGTGGCCGTGCGTCAAAACGCAGACTATCTCTTTCTCACACAGCTCACGACAATATTCTTTAAGGCTTTCTTCTTCCATCCCGGCATCTATCAGAAGGCCCTTATCTCTTCCGTTTATCAGATACATCGACTCCATGCCGGCTCCCTGGATCAGGTAGCTGTCATCGTTTATCTTTTTACAGGTATAGCTCATAGGTCTCTCCCTTCAATTCCAGTATATTTTTAATGATTTTCTTAAGCTTTCGTTTTTGAAACATCTTCTTACGATTATCTAAACAGGACTAGCCGTGATAGAATCAAATCAGATAGTAAACAAAAATATCATACGGAGGTCACTTATGTTCGTATTTTGGGGTGACGGATCGCAGGAAGCCAAGGACCTGGTCGATGCGGTGATCGTCAGAAGCACGGAAAATTTCAACTGGACTTTTATCTTCATCCTGTCAGTCGTCTTCTATGTCTACTGGAGCGAGTATCAGAAAAAGAACTACAAGTTTATCGTCGCCGGTTTTGCGTTATATGGTGTCCACTGGCTCTATGAGATCGGCAACGCCATCATCGCTCATTTCTTTGGCTATCCTCTGTGGACCGTCAGCAATGCCTCGACGACTTTCATCCTGTTAATCGGGGTGTGTTGGGAACTGTCGATGATGTTCTCGCTGGCCGGTATCATCTCCTTCAAGATGCTGCCTGATAAGAGGACTTTCAAAAACAAACTCCTGGGTGCTCTAAGCATGGCCCTGCTGTTTGCGCTGGTCGAATCCTTCTTAGCCGGTACCAGCAATCATTCCTTCATCTGGGTCTATAAGTGGTGGGGTGTTTTACCGGTCTTCATCACGACCTATATTCCCTTCTTCCTCGCCAGCAATTTCGTGCCCGACTGGAAACCTGTAAATCAGAAAAGATTCCTGATCGGTGTCTGGTCAGCTGTCGCGATCCTGCTTGTCACGCTGATACCCTTGGGAATCATCTGATGAGATCCAAGAATAAAAAACCTTATCTGTTCCTGCTTATCATCCTGTTTGTCCTAAGCGGTTGCAGTCAAAAGGAAGAGGAACTATCTTCCTATACCAGCATCTCGCAAGAGGAAGCAATGAAGATGATGGCGGAAGATGACGGACACATCATCCTGGATGTCAGAAGAAATGATGAATATAAGGAGGGTCACATTCCTTATGCTTACAACCTGCCTGTCGAAGAGATAAACAAAGACACAGCCGAAGAACTTTTAAGTAAGGAACGGATCATCCTGGTCTACTGCCGCAGCGGCGTTCGAAGCAAGCAGGCGGCGGAAAAGCTCTTTGAACTGGGCTATCAAAACGTCTATGAATTCGGCGGCATCCTGGACTGGAAAGGAGAGATCGTAAAGGAAATGGAATATGAAATAAAGAATGAGGTCTGTCTGCTTATCGAGATCAACGGCCGCCAGATGAGTGCCTACTTTGCAAACAACTCTTCCGCTCAGGCCCTGATCAAAAAGCTGGAGGAAGAAAAATCGATCACCATTAAAATGCACGATTACGGCGGTTTTGAAAAGGTCGGAGAATTGCCCTGGCAATTGGAAACCAACGACGAAAACATCACCACCGTCCCCGGCGATGTCATCCTTTATGAAGGCGATCAGATCACCATCTACTACGACGAAAACACCTGGAACTTCACCAGGATCGCGCAGATCAAAGGCTATACCGCAAATGAACTCAAAGAATTCCTGGGCGAAGGAGAAGTCGAAGTGACCTTCATGCTGGACTGGATGGATTATTGAATTTCCTATAACACTATAGCGATAAAGAGACCGCTACGGATCAAGGATCAGTAAAGGTCTCTTTTCTTATTACCTGATATTTGTGGATTAAGCTGCTGTTTTAACTTTACTATAACTTTTTTATTTACCGGTGAAGTTAAAAAAGGAATTATGCCTTTTCAAACGGATAAACCAGATCCATCTGTTTACGGCATTCATCCATGATCCTCATGATATCGAGCGTCGCCTCAGCCGGTACCAGCCTGCTTGTCTTAAGACCTTCTTTTATCTCCTTGGCCACCGCATCGAATTCCGTCTTGTAGCTCGTAGAACCCTTAAAGACTTCTCGCTTTAAGAAGCCCTTTTTCAGGACAGCCTTGTTGGCGGCATGAGCGAAAAGGATCTTAGTGCTGGCTTTATCACCGACTATCTCGATATATTCCAGACCTTTGTTGTCTAACATCGAAACGGAAGCCGTATAGGTCTTGCCGTTTTCGAAAGTCAGATCGACCTCTTCTTTCATATCAACGCCATTTTCGATCTCATAATCCCGACAGACCACCTTTGTTGGTTTTCCAAACAGACGATAGAGATAGGTGATGGGATAGACTCCCGAATCCAGCAACATTCCCCCAGCCAGCTTGGGATCGGTCAGGCGCGGAGCGTAATTGCGTACATCGAGGTGGTAGTTGGCCTTGACGCTTAGGATCTTGCCATAGGCCCCTTCATCCAGCCACTTCTTCACCTGATTGGCCACCGGCGAAAACCAGGTCCACATTGCCTCGGCAATATAGACACCCTTCTTTTCCGCCAAATCAAATAATTCTTCCGCCTGTTTTGCGTCGGTCGTAAAAGCCTTCTCGCAAAGCGCGGGCTTGCCTTCTTCGATCGCCATCTTCACGTATTCGTAATGGGCGTTGTGTGGTGTCACCACATAGACGCCATCCACCTGAGTATCTCTGATAGCCTCCCTGACGTCTTCATAAGCTTTAGCGTTGTGCTTCTGCGCAAACTCTACGGCTTTCTCATAACGACGGGAATAGACGGATACCACCAAATGTCCGCCTTTGTTTTCCAGCTCTTTGGCTACGATATTGGCCAGCTTGCCGGTGCCGATAAAGCACCATCTGAATGTTTCGCTCATATTTCTGTTTCCTTTGTTTTTATAAGTTTATTATAGGCCAAATTAAAAGAGTACCCGCAATGCAGATACTCTTTGTGTGATTCAGGATCTTGGATCTTAACCCTTGACTACCTCGATGACATGTTCAGCCGTCAGTCCGTATTTCTTTAAGACATCAGCCATCTTGCCTGATTCGCCAAAGACATCGTTGATGGCGATCGGGGTGATCTTAGTCGTGATGTCGGTCTTGGCCTTGACCTCGGCAACCGCCGAATAAAGACCGCCGATCACGGAGTGTTCCTCTAAGGTATAGGCTCTCTTGTGCGATCTGAGCAGTTCTTCGATGCCTTCCTCGTCAAGCGGTTTTAAAGTCGAAACATTGACGATAGTCGCATCAAGTTCTTCAGCCGCCTTCAAGGCTTCCTGGACCATCAGACCCATGGCGAATAAGACGACATCGCCATTGCCTTTACGTAATACCGATACCTTATCGAAATCAAAGACCGTCTCTTCATTGAAGACGTCTTCGACCTTGCCTCTGCCCAGTCTCACATAGCAGGGACCATCGACCTTGGCGACATGTTCGATGAGAGCCTTGGTCTCATACTGATCGCAAGGTACATAGACCTTCATATTCGGAATGGCTCGCATGATGGCCACATCTTCGATGGCCTGATGGGAAGCACCGTCTTCTCCGACGGAAAGTCCCGCATGGGTAGCACAGACCTTGACGTTGAGTTTAGGATAAGCGATCGAGTTTCTGATGATCTCGAAGGCTCTACCTGATGCGAAGACCGCAAAGCTTGACGCAAAGACCGTCTTGCCCGAAGCAGCCAGACCGGCAGCCATGCCCATCATGTTGCATTCGGCGATACCGGCATTGAAGTGCCTTTCCGGACAGACCTTCTTGGCTTCGATAGTCTTGGTGGACTTGGTGAGGTCGGCATCTACGACGACGATATTCTCGTTTTTCTGAATCAGTTCAGCCAGCTTCTCGCCATAGGCGTTTCTTGTCTCCTGTGCCATACTATCTTACCTCCTTGAGATCTTCCATTGCGATATTGTAGTCATCCTCTTTCGGTGCAGCACCGTGCCATGCATAGTTGTTTTCCATATAGGAAACGCCTTTGCCCTTGACGGTATGCGCGATGATGACGCTCGGGACACCCTTGGTGTCTCTGGCCTTGTCGAAGGCTTCCTTTAATGAATCGTAGTCGTTGCCGTCACACTCGTAGACCGCAGCGCCGAAGGCCTTGGCCTTTTCATCCAGCGGCAGAGGTCCGATGACGTCTTGAACGTTGCCATCGATCTGTAAACCGTTCTGGTCGAAGATGATGCACAGATTGTCGAGCTTGTAGTGACAAGCGGCCATCATGGCTTCCCAGACGATACCTTCTTCAGATTCACCGTCACCGCATAAGACGTAGACTCTGTTGTCGTTTTTGTCCAGCTTGTTGGCGATAGCCATACCAACGGCGCAGGAAATGCCCTGACCCAAGGAACCGGTCGACATATCGACACCTTCAACATAGTTCATGTTGGGGTGACCCTGCAGTTTGGAGTTGATCTGACGGAATGTAAGCAGATCTTCATCCAGCAGGCCGGCTTCATAAAGTGCCGCGTAGAGGGCTGGCGAACAGTGGCCCTTGGAAAGGACGAATCTGTCTCTGTTTATCGATCCGACGTTGTCCTTGTTGACATTCATCTCTACGAAATACAGATATGTCAGAATATCCGCACTGCCCAAAGATCCGCCCGGATGGCCGGACTGGGCGTTATATACCATCCGCACGATATTACGGCGAATATTCAATGCGTGGTCTTTCAATACATTAATATCCATTGTGAATCTCCTTAAATTTTTCCTTTGTTGCAGCTGTTTTATAACAGAATATCCTTGAAATAGTCTTTCAGAAACACTGAGACACCATTGTGGTTGTTGTCGATAGCGATATAGTCGGCTTTGGCTTTGACGATCTCTTCGCCATTGGCCATCGCCACCCCTACGCCCGCTCTTTGTAACATCGGCAGGTCGTTCTCGCTGTCGCCGAAGGCCATGGCCTCTTTGATATCGACACCGATCAGATCACATACCCTTTGTAAGGCTTCGCCCTTGTTGGCGGTAGCGCTGTTGACGCAATAGACGTGATCTTCGACTTTGAAGAAGTCGGTACCAGGCAATTGTTTGATCGCTCTGGCGATATCTTCAGCCTTATCTTCCCGATCGATAAAATCGGCAGTGATCTTAACGGCATTCTTGCCCCGATAATCGGCTTTGGGATCGTAGTCCGTGAGCGGTTTTGACAGGGTCTTGATCCGAACTTTGAAGAAGTCGGAATCGCCATACTGGTAGATCCCATCTTCCGAGTACATACGGAAGACGACATCGTTGTCGTGCAGGATCTTTGCCGCTTTATTGATCGCCTCATCGGATATCGTATCGCTAAGAACACATTCATCTTTCAGATAGATGTTGGCGCCGTTGTTGGTCATGTACGGAGTATCCAGATCGAAGTAATCCACGACATGCTTAAGCAGATCGTGGTTTCGCCCGGAGACGACCGTGAACCTGATCCCTTTTTCTTTAAGCCTGTCGACGACTTCTTTTAATCCGGAATCGATATTCTTCTCATCGTCGAAGACCGTACCGTCCAGATCGCAGGCGATGAGTCTAATCATCGAAGACCTTGTCCAGTTTGCCTCTTAAGAAGGCGTTGGATTCCTTTAGGAAGCCCATCCAGTCTTCAGGATGGTCGTTCCAGAACTCGCCGTTAAACATCCTTACGCCCAGGTCTTTGAGCAGTCTGATGTGCGTCTCGTAATCGGTCAAACCGGTACCCCATGGCACGGATCTGTCGACACCGACATTGGTCTCCTTGAGGTGAGCGGCAATGATGTGACCTTTGCCAGTCAGGATGTCTTCGGAGACGGACTTCTCATAACCGAAGTCATGTCTGGCCGCCGCCAGGTTACCGATATCCGGATACATGCCCAGATATGGTGAATCGCAGATCTTCACGAATTCCATACCCTTTTCTACGGTAGAAATGAACTCTCTGTCCATCATCGTTTCAAAGCCCATCATGACGCCTTTTCTGGCCGCCCATTTGGTGGCGATCTTCAGGTTTTTGATGAACTCGTTGCGGGTATCTTCGCTCTCTTCCTCATAGTAGCAGTCATAGCCGCCCAGCTGAATGATACGGATACCGATATCGGCCGCGAAGTCAATGGCTTTCTCCATGATGTCCAGAGCCTTCTCATGTTTCTCTTGCCCCAATGAGCCAAGAGAGTACTTTCTTTGCGCCGAGAAGCACATCGTATAGATGGGCTGTCCGCTGTTTCTGATGGCTTGTTTCAGTTTTTCTTTTTCTTCTTTGTCCCAGTAAAGACGGGCTATCTTTTCATCGGTCTCGTCGATGGAGATCTCCATCCAGTCGAAACCGCCTTCTTTACAGGCTCTAAGCTTTTCTTCCATGCTGAGATCGGCCGGAACGGCCTTCTCATACATGCCCAGCAGATACTGTCTATCCCTGGCCATAGTAGGCTCCCGGACCGTGTTTCCTCAAGTAATGCTTATCCAGCAGTTCCTGCTGCATATCCGGAACTTCCGGATTGACGATGATGCTCTTGAGAGCCATTTCCGCCAGATTCTCCAGAACGATGGAATTGTGGACGGCATCATGAGGATCCTTGCCCCAGGTGAAAGGACCATGGGAACGTACCAGCACCGCCGGCATCTGATCGGGATCGATATTCCGTTTCCTGAATTCTTCGACGATGACCTTGCCGGTATTGAGCTCATATTCACCGCCTATTTCTTCCGGAGTCATATATCTCGTGCAGGGGATATTGCCATAGAAGTAGTCACCATGGGTCGTGCCTAAAGCCGGGATGTCTCTTCCGCCCTGTGCCCAGGCGACCGCGTTGATCGAATGGGTATGGACGACACCGCCGATATTTGGAAAGTTGCGATAGAATTCCAGATGTGTCATCAGGTCGGAAGAAGGTTTGTAGTGGCCTTCCACGACATTGCCTTCCATATCCGTGACGACCATGTCATCGACCTTCATCGTGTCATATTCGACGCCGCTGGGTTTAATGATGACTAAGCCTTTTTCCCTGTCGATTCCGGAAACATTGCCCCAGGTAAAGACGACAAGACCGTATTTCGGCAATAACAGATTCGCATCAAATACCGCTTTTTTCAGTTCTTCTAACATGTCATTCTCCCACATATTTATAAATAGCTGCTTCGTTCCTGGTGTGGTTGGCTGCCAGGATGTAGTCGCTTCCGTAAGCGTGGATCACATCGACGTTGGCCGGGCCGCCACCCAGATCGACACGATCGAGTTTGAACTCGCCATCTTCAAAATAGATCACGAACAGTTCGGCATCGACTCTTCTGATACCGCCGACGAAACAATTCTTTCCGCCTATCGTATCGAACTTCAGGGCGTGAGCGAAATCCAGTTCATACGGATAGTTGTAGATCTCTTCACAGCCCTCTTCCTTGAGTCGGTAGATCTTGATCGTATTGCCGTGGAACGGTTCGATCGTGATCATCTCATCGTAGCCATCGCCATCGATATTGCCGACCGCCACTTCCGAAGTCCGGCCGTCCTTGATCTTGGTGACTGTCCAGTCTTTGCCGTCTTTTGGCGGATCGATACGGAAGACGCCTTCATCGGAGCCGATATAACCGCAGTCCTTGCCCGGACGATGATCGCGATAGTAGCCGTGATTGCGGTACTGGCCTTCCACGATCTGTTTCAAAACGACATTCTCGTTTTCCAGATCAGCCGGGATCTCACCGACATAGACCTGACCGGGTCTGGTCCAGTCTTCCTTGTGGCGTTTGTCTCTGGCGATCGTCGTGACCAGCACGTAATCCTTGTCGTCGACATGGAAGATGTCGAAACGATGCAGATAAGCCAGATTGAATAGATCCTTCACGACCCAGCCTTCCTCGCTCTTTTTGCCCCAGACGAGTTTGGCGCTGGATGGCGAGATCTTCAGATAGAATTCGTTGACCGCCAGGAATTCACCTTTTCTGGTCTCAAAGGGGATGATGGACATGCATCCGCCGCGATCGTTCCAGAGATTGGTCTTTTCTTTGAAGTCCTCACCCGTATAGGCATTGCAGGGGCTGTTGGGATCTTCACTGGCAAAGAAGATTATCGGCTGTTCATCAATGAACATGTGGCTGGCACAGTAGCATCTTGTGATGTCATCAAGATGAGTCATTTCAAATTTCATGATTATTCCTCGTTGTATTTTTCAGCGACCGCCAGGACGTCCTCATCGTTCTTGGCTGCCAGCAGATCGGCTACCAGATCATCGTTGGAAAGCATATCGGCCAGCTGCATGATGTTGTTGAGGTGAGCATCAGGGTCGTTGGATGCCAGCATGAAGAAGAGTCTTGCGTCCTTTTCCGGATCGTTCGGATCGAAATGAACGGGTTCTTCCGTCTTCATGAAACCGATACCCGTCTTATAGACACCGGGTGCACCTTCAGTCGAGTGAGGCATCGCAATGTTGGGAGCGATGACGATATACGGACCGTACTTCTCGACACAGGCGATGACCGCATCGATATACTGATCATCAATGTATCCTTCTCTCTTCAAAGGAACGCCGTTGGCTCTGATGGCCTCTTTCCAGTCATCAAAACCCTGTTCATAGCAGGTCAGTTTGTTTTCAACAAAGTCCTTTAGTAACATATCTCCTCCTTAT
Organism: Erysipelotrichaceae bacterium; assembly: GCA_017432895.1. Lineage (GTDB taxonomy): Bacteria > Bacillota_I > Bacilli_A > Erysipelotrichales > Erysipelotrichaceae > Colivicinus. The sequence continues at coordinate 32,111 of JAFRIG010000073.1, forward strand.
TATGATTATGTTGCGGAATTATACCTGTCTTAATTATAACAAAATAATGGCTCCAAAACCCGAGCCCATCCTCTTTTCAGATGGCTTTCACAAAGAGAAAAAGGACTGCACAGGTTAAAACCCCGACAGTCCTTTTTTTCATCAGATTTGCCTGAAAACCAAAAGCAAGTTAACTACTTATCCAAGCCGGCTTCTTTGATCTTTTCTTCAATCTCCTGTTCAGATAACAGGTTCTTGAGGCCAACGATCTTAGTGCCTTTGTCAGCCGCAGATTTGAAGTTACCTACAAAGTTCTGTGATACGAAGACCGCATCATAGTTTGTAGCGATGCTTGAAGCAACTCCGACCGAGTTATGGTCTACCTGAGCGTCAACACCGAGCTTCTTGAAAACCTTGGAGATCTTCATTTTGATCACCTGGCTTGAACCCATGCCATTTCCGCAGGCAGCAATAACTTTTAACATATTCTCAATCCTCCTTTTAGTTTTTCCAATCCGATTTGGAAGCGATTATTCAATACCCTTGGCAGCTTTGTAAGCATCCCAGTCTTCTACTGCTAAGAAGTAGTTTTCCGGATCCTTCCTGTACTGGATCTGAGGTATTGCCAATAAGGCGATTACGCCGATCGCATAACCGATAATGCCGAGATATTTCTGGAGCAGACCACCAACGAGCCAGACTGTTGAAATATCGAAGTTTCCATGCCAGCCGCCATACTGATAAGTCTGGAACAGGCTTGCGCAGATCGCACCGAATAAAACCTGGATAATACCTGAGCAGAAAGTCAGGACGCAGGCTGCTTTCAGACCGCTTGCCTTGTTGGCGAAGACGGCGAAGGTAGCGTTATCGAAGAATACTGGTACGAAACCGGTGATGATAAGAACCGGGCTCTTGAAGACGACTAAGCCCAAGATCGCCAGGAACTGACCTAAAGCACCGAAGAAGAAACCGACGATCGGAGCATTGGCTGAACCGAAACCGTAAGTAGCGGCACAGTCGACAGCCGGAACAGAACCAGGCAGCAGTTTCTCAGAAATACCGGTGAATGATTCAGTAAGTTCGGAAACGAACATACGAACACCCAACTGGAGGATGCTGAGATAAACAGCCATGTTGAATGCAGTTGTCATTACATAGAACGGGAAGCTGTTGAAGCTGATACCCAGACCACCGTCAGCAGCCGGAGTCTTCAGGAATGTCGGACCAAGGACGGTCAGCAGGACACCGAAGAACAGAAGCATCAAAGTGCTGGTTGCAACGACGTTGTCGGTAAAGATGGATAACCAGCCCGGAAGTTCGAGCTCTTCGATCTGCTTGGCGTCTTTGCCGCCGATCTTCGGAGCGAGCTTGTCAACGAGCCAGATACCGAACATCTGCTGGTGACCAACTGCGAAACCACCGCCGTCAGTTAATTTCTGAGTAATCTCAACCGTGAGGTTGGAAGAAACGGCCCAGAAGATACCCAGGATAATACCTAACAGAATAACTGCTACGGCATCCTGCAGCTGCGGGAAGAACAGAATGATCATCCACATACCTGTTGCGGACTGCTGCATCATGATATGACCGGTCGTGAACAGGGTACGAACCTTGGTAACTTTTCTCAAAGCTACCAGCAAAATGTTGACGAAGAAGGCGACCAGAAGGCCCAGGAACAGCAAGGAGCTGGTTCTGCCGACAGCCTCCATGGCATGCTGAGCAGCATTTTGACCGAAGTACGGGTCGATAACTGCCGCATTGAGGTTGAATCTCTGGTTCAGACCGGCCAGGATCGGACGGAATGTCGAAACAAGTCCACCGGAACCGACGTTCAGAATCAGATATCCAACAGTAGCCTTAACGAAACCGGCGTAAGCCTGATATAAGGGCTTCTTAAGCAGCAGGTTACCGATCAGAACCAGGAAACCTACGAAGAATGCCGGCTGAGTTAAGATGTTGGTTTGGAAGAACATCCAAATACTCTTTAAGAATTCCATTGAAATCCCCTTTCTTAAAAGTACAATCATTATAACATATATAGAAAACCCTTTCATTCACTAATTTGCCGATTTTACGATTATTTACCCCTCTATAAAGAGGCCTGAACCTGCCGATTGACTTTCCCGCTATTCCCCACCATAATCAAGTTGAAGGAGAATCAAAGCATGAAAATAATCGGTATAGGCGACCTTCTGATCCCCTGCGAATATATCGAAAAAGCCTTTGCCGGCTTTAGAAGTGTCGGCTATGACTTACAAACGATAGAATGGAAGCAAGACGGGATCGACAAGCTACAGAACACCAATATCCTCATTGAACAAAACGGTCCGGAAGCATACGAAGTCGAAGACTATATGATCGAGGCCATAAAGGATGTGGATATCATCATCACCCAGTTCTTTCCCATCAACAGAAAAGTGATCGAGGCCTGTAAAAACCTTAAAGCCATCGGCGTTTTGCGCGGCGGCTATGAAAACATCGCTCTTGATCTGTGCAATGAAAGAGGCATCAAAGTCTTCCACACCCCCGGTCGCAACGCCAACGCGGTCGCTGATTTCGCCGTCGGCATGCTTCTGTGCGAAGCCCGCAACATCGCCCGCAGCCACGCTTTGTTAAAAGAAGGCAAGTGGGTCAAGGAATATGCCAACAAAGATAATGTCCCCGATCTGTGCGACAAGACCGTCGGCATCATCGGCTATGGTGCCATCGGCAAAAAAGTCGCCCAGAGACTCAAAGCCTTCGACATGAACATCATCGTCTACGATCCTTATCTTAAAGATGAGAATGTCAAAACCGTTTCACTTGAAGAACTGTTCTCACGATCAGACTTCATCACTATCCACTCAAGACTAACCAAAGAAAACGAAAAGATGGTCAACTATGAACTGCTGTCTTTAATGAAACCTACCGCCTATTTCATCAATACGGCCCGCTCGGGTCTGGTCGATGAAGACGCTTTAGAAAGGATTCTCAAAGAAAGAAAGATCGCCGGTGCCGCCATCGACGTCTTTGAAATGGAACCGCCGGGCAAAGACTACAAGTTCCTGAAATACGACAATGTCACCGTGACCCCGCACATGGCCGGAAGCACCAAAGACGCCTTCACCCATTCACCGGTCCTGCTGGCAGAACAGTTGTATGAAGTCTTTATCAACGGCAAGACCTCCTCTTATCTGATAAACGGGAAATAATAATATGGAATACGGACTTAAAGGAAAGACCGCCATCGTTACCGGTTCGACCAACGGTATCGGGGCAGCCATCATTGAACAATTCGTCGCTGAAGGTGCCAACGTCGTCATCAGTGCCCGCAAGAAGGCCCAGGATACCGACGAAAAGATCGCAAAATATACTAAAGCAGGCGTCAAAGCCATCTTTGTGCCTTGCGATGTTGCAAATGAAAACGATATCGATAACCTGTTTGAAGAAACACTGAAACAGATCGGAACTATCGACATCATCGTCAACAACGCCGGCGTATGGCTCACATCTTATATAAAGGATATGCCGGTGGAAGATTTCCGCAGAACATTGGAGACCAATCTGGTCGGTCCGTTCATGATCTGCCAGAGATTCGTCAACTATTGTATCGACAATGATCGCCAGGGCAAGATCATCAACATGACCTCGCAGGCCGCCTTCCACGGTTCCACCTCCGGCCATGCCCACTACGCCGCCTCCAAAGCCGGCCTGGTCGGCTTTACGATCTCTTTGGCCAGAGAGGTGGCAAAGCACGGCATCAACGTCAATGCGGTAGCTCCCGGCATCGTCGAAAGCAAGATGGTCTCGGCCATCGTCGACGATCCTGAAAGAAGAGCCAAATACCTGGAAAGGATCCCGATCGGCCGCATCGCTACAACGGAAGATATCGCCAAAGTGGTGATCTTCCTGGCCGGCAGTCAGGCCGACTACCTGACCGGCGCAACCATAGATGCCACCGGTGGCATGCTGATGAGATAGAAAAGGAGAAAATATGAAAGGAAAGATCAGAACGATATTAGGTGATATCGACCCTAAAGAACTTGGCTTCACAATGGCCCACGAACACGTTTTAGACGACCCCAGAGTCGGCGGTTTCATGGACGCCGATCACGTCCTTAACGACTACGACAAGGCCAAAGAAATGCTGATGATCTATAAAAACGGCGGTGGCCAGGCTTTGGCCGAAGCTTCCACTAAACACTGGGGCCGAAATACGAAAGGCATGGCTCAATTATCCATGGAAACAGGAATAAAACTGGTCTGCTGCAGCGGCTATCTGTGTGAGAATCAGGTCAACATGGATGAGTGGGTCGAAAACAAATCCATCGACGATCTGGTCAAGGAAATGGTCGAAGAAGTCACCATCGGCATGGATGGTACGGAACACAAGGCCGGCTGGATCAAAGCCGGTACCTCATATAACTACATCTCCAGGCGGGAAGAAAAGGTCTTAAGGGCAGCCGCAAGAGCCTCCAGGATCACCGGAGCTCCGGTCCATACCCACACTTCCACCGGCACCATGGGCCTGGAACAGATCGCGATCATGGAAGAAGAAGGAATGGACATGGAACACTTCTGTATCGCCCACGTATCCCGCAATCCCGATTACTGGTACCACAAAAAGATGCTGGAACATGGCGTCTACCTGATCTATGACGGACCGGGCAAGGCCAAATACTATACCGATGAGACTCTGATCAATGTCTTAAGAAAACTGGTAGCTGACGGTTATGAAGACAAGCTGATGCTTTCAAACGATATGGGCAAAAAGACTCATCACATCGTCTACGGCTATGGTCCGGGTCTGCTTTACATCAAAGACAAGTTCTTACCAAGGATGCTGGATGAAGGATTCTCACCGGAAACTGTCCATAAGTTCATGTATGAGAATCCGGCCCGTTTCTACACTATGTACAAGTGAGGTGAACATGAGACCCTTATTACAGATCGCTCTTGACGAGCTGACGATGGAAGATGCTTTCAAAGTATTATCAAATGGCGTCGATGAGATCGTCGATATCATCGAATGCGGGACCATCCTGATTGCTTCCCAGGGCTGCAAAGTCGTCGAACAGATGAGAGAAAGATATCCTGACAAGAAGCTGGTTGCCGATTTAAAGATCGCCGATTCCGGCAAAGTCATGGCCGGGATGCTGCTGGATGGAAGACCCGATTATCTTACAGTTATTTGTGCCGCCAATCAGAAAACGATGAAAGCCGTCGTCGATGAGATCAAAGAAAGAAAGATGACGACTGAAGCCCAGATGGAACTCTATGGCAACTGGACCTTTGAGGAGCTGGAAGTCTGGAAAAAGATCGGAATAAACCACGTCGTTTTACACCACTCGGTCGATGAAAAAGGCGGTTGGAGCCAGGCGGAACTGGAACTGGTAAAAAGACTTTGTCAACACGACATTCACGTCACCGTCACCGGCGGTATCGATTACGACAGTATCACCTTATTTAAAGGCTTACCGATCTTCTGTATCATTGCCGGCCGTTCGATCCGAAAAGCTGCCGATCCGGCCAAAGAAGCGCAAAGGATGAAAGATCGCATCATTGAGCTTTGGGGAGAATAAAAAAGACAACAGTTTGACTGTTGCCTTAAAGATCATCAATCAAGGTCGTCGCCGTTAGAGGCGATGACTTTTTTATACCATGCAAAGGACTTTTTGGGATAACGCTTTAGAGTGCCGTTACCATCATCATCCTGATCGACATAAATGAAACCGTAGCGTTTCGACATCTCCGAGGTGGAAGCGCTGATGCAGTCGATACAACCCCAATAAGTATAGCCAAAGACGGGAACGCCATCTTCGATCGCCTTACCCATTTCTTCGATATGGGAACGCAGATAGTCGATGCGATAATCGTCGTTGACCGTCCCGTTTTCCAGCACATCCAGGGTACCCAAACCGTTCTCCGCCACGAACATCGGCAGTTTGTAGCGGTCGTACATCTGATTGAGCGAGAAACGCAGTCCGACCGGGTCGATCTGCCAGCCCCAGGGTGTCTGTTTGAGATAAGGGTTCTTCTCACCGACCAACAGGTTGGCCGAGGTCTTTTCCTTCTTTGAACCTTCGGCACTGGTGACCAGCGAAGCGTAATAACTGAAGGAAACGAAGTCAACCGGATACTCCTTCATGATCCTGAGATCCTCATCTTCAAACTTCAGTTCTATCCCTTTCTCTTTCCACATCTTCTGCCAGACATAAGGGTAGCTTCCGAAGACCTGAACATCCGTGCAGGCGCTGTCCGCTTCCGTTTCCAGCAGCCATTGCATGCAGTCTTCCGGCTTGCAGGTAGCGGGATACTTCAGGTTCTTCGTCGACATGCATCCGATCATCAGGTCGGGATAATTCTCATGAACGTACTTTGTCAAAAGGGCTGAAGCCACAAACTGATGATGCAGAGCCTGATACTTGACGCTTTCAAAATCGCCTACAGTCTTCTCCTCAATCAGACCGGCTCCGATGAGTGGGATATGCAAGGTCGCATCGATCTCATTGAAAGTGATCCAATAGCGGATATCTTCGTGGAAAGCATCGATCATCGTCTTGGCATAGTTTAAGAAGTATTGAATAGTTCTTCGATCCTGCCAGCCGTTGTATTCTTTCACCAGATGCAGCGGCATCTCAAAATGAGAAAGCGTGATGATCGGGGTGATCCCGTATTTCTTGAGTTCAGCTATGACCTCGCCATAGTAATCAAGCCCCTGCTGATTGGGTGTTTCCTCATCGCCATTGGGATAGATCCTTGGCCAGGAGAAAGAGAAACGCAGGGCTTTGAAACCCATTTCCGCAAACAAAGCGATGTCCTCTTTATAGCGGTGATAGAAGTCGATCCCTCTTCTTTTGGGATACTTCATATCGTCTTCATCTTCGATCGCTTCCAGTATTTGATCATAGCTGCGGAAGAATACGCCGCCGCTTTTTCTGTCGCCTTTAGGAAAGATGTCGGCCGTGGAAAGTCCTTTGCCGCCGGCTTTATAAGCCCCTTCGACCTGATTGGCCGCAAAGGCTCCGCCCCATAAGAAGTTATCCGGAAATTTCATGTTTAAGCTCCTTTTTCAAGAAAGGAGAATCTTTTGATCCCCCTGCAATTTTTATAATTCGACGTCTTCGAATTTGACGATGTGGGTGACGACCATCGAAACGATGACGCTTACGGCAATACCGATTAAGAAGATCGGGAACTTTTCACCGAAGAACAGCGCGATACCTGCAAGAGGAACCGGACCGATACCCAGACCGTAGACTTTGAAGGCAGCCATGATAGCCGCACCGACGGCACCGCCGACGACGACACCCGCAAACGGACGCTTGAGGATACCTAAGACACCGTATAAGGTCGGTTCGGTGATACCGATGATCGAAGAGATCGCTGAAGAGAAGGACAGACCCTTGAACTCTTTGTTTTTGGAGTCGATCGCAACCATCAGAGCAGCACCGGCAACGGCAGCGTTGGCAGCAGCGCAAAGCGCTAAGAGTGGATCGTAACCTAATGTAGCCAGGGATTGCAGTTCAACAGGAACAACAGCGTGGTGGAGTCCAAAGAAGACTAAGACCGGATAAAGAGCACCGAAGACCGCACCGCCGATTGCACCGGTCGCTTCATAGAGATTGATGACAGCCGTACCGATGACAGTCGATAAAGTATTTACTAACGGTCCGACAACTACCAGCATGATCGGAGCAGCGATCAGCAGGTCGATCAGAGGTACGAAGATACCGGCGAAGCTGTTCGGGATGATCTTACGCGCAAATTTGTCGATATAAGACATTACGATGACACCGATGATGATCGGGAAGACCGTTGAGCTGTAATCGACAACCGGGATGTTGAGACCCAGGAAATTGGTAGCTTCCGCAAGACCCGTGTAGGTCGGATGCAGGATGACGCCGGCGAGGACCATGGCCATGACAGGCTTGATCTTGAATACCTGAGCAGTCGTATAAGCCAGATAGAACGGCAGGAAGTAGAATGCCGCATCAGAGAACATCATCAGCATGTTGAAGGTTCCGGTCGTAGTATCGACTTTGCCCGAGAACATCAACGCAACCAGTAAACCCTTTAAGAGACCGCCGGCAGCCAAAGCCGGGAAAGTCGGAATGAAGATCTGCGCGATCGAGTTGATGATCCTGTTGACGAGGTTTTCCTTCTTCTCATCGAGGTTTTCATCAACGACAGCCTCAGCCTTCTTGCCGGAGACTTTCAGGAATTCGGGATAGAAATCTTCGACTTCCGTACCGATGATGACCTGGACCTGTCCGTTGTTGACGACGCAGCCCTTTGTGCCCTTGACCTGCTTGAGTGCTTCGACATCGCACTTTTCAAGATCGACCAGGTCGAGTCTTAAACGCGTGAAACAGTGAGAGACTTTTGCGATGTTGTCGGCACCGCCCGCAGCTTCCAGGATTCCATTCGCCAGAGCAGTATATTTTTCGTTTGCCATGTTTTCCTCCTATCAGCTCCCTAAGGAGCTCCTTTTTACACTTTCAGTTTATTGAAAACGGCATTTATCTTCGATTACGTATCAGAAGGATCTTTTTAATAAAAGTTACTTATTCCACGCTGTTTGGATCAAGATTATCCAGGAGCCAGCTTTCATCGGTCTCTTGCGGATACTTTTCAAACGTATTCTTTCGCGGTGGGCAGGGCACAGGCTTGCGGACCTCATCCTTTTTATAGGCATAGCGTCCCAGGTGTTTCCTGTCATCTTCCATGGAGATCTGGGGTCTTGTGTTGGTGGGGATCATATTATTGATGAAGCCGGCATGATACTCGTTTTTCGTCGTCCTTTGCCAGGCTCCCGACAAAATACGCCATTCCCCGTTCATCTTCACATGGACACCCGGCACCATACCGACCGAAATAATGGCCATGGGCATTTCTCTGAACTTTGAAAGTCCCTCAACGCCTAGAGACCACCAGGTCGCTCTGGCCAGATCGTCATCTTCGTTGACTTCGATGACCGGTGTCGTCAGAGGATGTACCAGCATGTTTCCTTCCAGGGAATCGACGACCGGTGTATTGCGGAAGATGAGCTCGGCTTCTTTATTGAAGGAAGGATGGTTCAGCGCCTTGAGTTCTCTTCTTTTTTCTCCGATGTGCTGATCGTCATGGAATATCGCCGCCTGTCCCCGCAGGTTACAGACTTCCCAGACGGACAGCTGTCCGTCGATGTCTTTTTCCAGCGACTTCAGTTCTTCTTCCGAAAGAAGATCGAGATCTTTAATAGTGATATCGATCATCTTATTCACCTTTCCTTGTCTGTATTGAGCATCCAGCCTCTGTCCCTTTCTTCATAAGAAGCATAAGGCCGCGGACAGGCGGGAATGCCCTGCCTGATCGAAAGATATGAATAAGGATCGTGATAGGTCGAAGGCTTGCTTAAGGGGTGCAGCGGGGTATTGAGGCGGTTTCTTAAGGAAGTATCTTCCACCCAGCCCTTGTGATAATCGCAGCGGATGAAACGGAAGTAATGCAGATGCCAGACCTTCCATTCGTTTCCCTTATTTATAAAATCGACACCGACCATACCCCAGCACCATAAGGCCTGTGGATCTTCGTTTTCTCTTGGAACAGCGCTGATACCCGGACACCACCAGAGAGCTTTGGCGGTCTTGACATCATCAGCCACTTCGATCATCGGCGTCGTCAGCTGCATATCGAGCATATAGCCCTTTTCCTCGGGTCTAACGATCAGGTCATGAACGACAGCCTCTACGGCTTTCTTTCCTTCAAACACACCTTCATCGGCATATTCCAAAGATACGTCTTCTTCATCCAAGGCAAAATAGCTTAAGATCTCTTCCGCTCTTTGAAAGTTCAAAGCCGCAGTTAAACGGCCCATCGTGTTTTGTATCTCGTGATAGGAATCGAGCTTTTTGATTTTATTCAGCAGTTTTTCTTTATCCGTCATTTCCTTACTCCTTCAGGGCTCTTGCCATTGCGGCTGCCTTACGACACAGTTCATCGATATCGCCATAGTAGACATAATAGTGTCCCGGCAACAGGATGTCACAATGTAATATCGCCATTTTTTCTAACGTTGCGATAAAGCTGTCCAGATCGAAGTCTTCACCACCCATGTAGGCCAGTTCCAGTTCGATGTCGTCGTGAGGCGGAAGAGGTCGCACATAGAACATGTCACCGGTGATCAAAGCCCGATGTCCGTCTGTTTCCGCAACGAAGGCAAAGGAACCTTCCGAATGGCCGGCGGCGCTGTAGACTTCAACTTTCGCCTGATTGAAGTCAAAGACCTGACCATCCTTCAGCCTCTCATCGACTCTGGCACAGATCCACTTGCGGCCAAAGAGCTTTTCCATTTCGGGATAGCCGTTTTCGATCTTGGAGGCGTCGGGATCGCCGCAATAGACTCTGATGCCTTCTTCGTTAGCTTTATATGTATTTCCGGCATGATCGTAGTGGCCGTGGGTCAGAAAAGCTCTGCTGATCTTTTTATTCAAATTCCAGTAACGCATCGTCTCTTGCATAGCCTTCCACTGTTTATCCTCATAGCCCAGATCGAAGGCGATCAGTTCCTCGCCAATATCTAAAAGGAACGTATTGGAGTTGGTGCCGTATTCGACGCCGCTGCTTTTATATAAATGCTTGCTGATTTTCATGACATATACCCCTTCCATTAGAAATTATATCTGCTTCATATAAGATATTCGATATCCTAATCCCTCATCCACATCCTCATATGTTACTTATTCCACGAAAATGTTAAGATTAAGAAAATGAAAGACTACATCGATCTTTACTTCAATGATCCCGATGTCAAGATCATCCGTGCGTACTATGACGCCATCAGAAATGCCCGGATGGATCTCGGCTTTTATTCGGAATCCGTCAGCAACAAGGACGTCCACAAGATCTCCAGAGATATCGTCGTATCCGTTCAAAACTTCCATGACGGGATCATCACCAACCTCGTCTTTTCCAATGGCCAGATGTTCAAACTGGAACTTCTCGACAGCGAGATCATTCCCTACTATTCCGACTACATCGAGATCCGCTATATCATCTCCGGCCACCTCTCCCTGGATATCGAGGGACAGAAAGTCCTCTTTCAGGAAAACGACATCTGTTTTATCCACTCCAAGGCCTACCATCAGGAGATCCTGCAGGAATCCAATTGCGTCTTTCTCAACATCGGCATCGATCGTGACCTCTTTAATGACGCCTTTCTTTCTGAGGTCTCTTCCACGCCTTTCCAGCAGTTTTTGCGTACCAACATCCTGAAAGTCGGACAGAAAGACAATTACATCCAGTTCACCCCAAAAGCCGAACAGAGCCAGGAATTGCGTCAGTATCTGAACGTCATTTTCAAGGAAGTCATCTCCCAGAAGATCGGCTACATCGATATCTCCAAAGGCTACATCATCCGTCTGATGGACTTCCTGATCCAAAACTACAACTATCATTTCTCTCAAAAAGAAAGCGAGCTATACTATCAGAATCTCTTTGAATCGATCTCCGCCTACATGAACGACAACCTGGCCACTGTTTCGATGGAAGACCTTGCGGAAGAGTTCCACTTCCATCCCAACTACTTCAACAACCTGATCAAGAAATACTCCGGGCTGACCTACTCGGCATATCTGATACAGCTCAGGATGAACAGAGCCAAAGACTTGCTTCTAAACAGTGATCTGCCGATCGATGAGATCGCCTGGCTCGTAGGCTATCACAACAAAGGCTTCTTCTATAAGTGTTTCACTAACGATACGGGCATGAGCCCCAAACTGTTCCGCAAGAAGCATAACGAAAAGACGAATATTTCCTGATCCGATGACCAAAACAAAAGGTGCTCATTCATCCCTGATACAGGCTGATTCGGCACCTTTTTTTCGTTGATTTTATTTTTTCTTCAGATAGATATTTTTGTAATACCACTCATGGAAATAGTAGTAGGCCGGTCCCGCCAGTAAGACGATGGGAATGACCCACAGATCGACTTTAAAGACGGAGACGTCTCTTATCATAAACAGATAAAGGACCTTGAAGAAACAATAGATCAGAAAAGCATATACAGCCAATAAAGGCGTAAAATACCAGACTCCCGCCTTTCTTCTTAGTTCCCATAGCTGCCAGTAAGACATGTTTTTGATCTCTTCTTCAGTGTATTGTTTGTTTTCGTCCATGCTTTGATTATAAGACATTTGACTGAAAAGGGGTTATACTAATCTCATGAAATCCCAGTATAAGATATCCTATTATTTAAGGATCGTCATCACGATCGCAGCCTACATCATCTTTTACTATTACATCATTAATTCCTGCCTCCATGCCCAAAGCAAGTCGCAGTTATATTTCAATATCATCATCGGCATCATCTTCGGCGGTTTTGCCATCCTGGCTGAATACCTGCGGATGAACTACGATGCCGCCACCAAAGACCTGATCATCGACGGCAAGCCCGACAAGGCCCTTGCAAAGATCGACAGAGTCGAAAAAGCCGACATCTTCAAGACTTATAAGACTTCCTGTCAGATGATGAGGATGCTATCACTGATCGATATGCGAAAGTTTGCGGAACTGTTAAACTACACCGACGGCATTGAAACCAACGAATACGATGTCGAACTGATCAGGAATTATGCCAGGATGCTGGCATATGGCGAACAGGGCCAGCGTGGCAAAAGCAATGACTCCTTCAAGAAACTGGTCCAGGTCCGAGATTATCGCGACAACAAGGGCAAGCGTTTCAAAGGTGCCTATTTCCTCAACTGGGAAGTGGTCAATGGCCAGCACAAGAACTACGAAGGCGACTATGAAGGTGCCTTGCGCTATCTGAGCGATATTGATGAAAAGAATATGAACCTGCGTGAGCTCATTCAGTACCTGCTGGCCAAACTCGTAGCAGCCAAAAAACTCGGCCGTCAAGAGGTCTGTGACACCTGCAAAGAGCGACTGATCAAAGCTGCCCGCAACAATCAGACAATGAGGGACTATATTGAAACGATATAGTCTTTTCCATTATGATGAATATTCAAACCCTTTGCACCTATCTGATCTGGTTCATGGTCTACAGCTTCTTTGGCTGGATCTATGAATCCCTGCTTAGATCATATACCCATAAGAGATGGTATAATTCCGGCTTTTTAAACGGACCCTATATCCCCATCTATGGCTGCGGAGCAGTTATGGATATCTTCTTTTTAAGTGATTTAAAAGAACCTTTCCTGATCTTTCTTTATGCAGCGATCATCAACTGTATCCTGGAATACATCACCAGCTATGTAATGGAACTACTTTTCCATGCCCGCTGGTGGGATTATTCCAAAAAACCGTTAAACCTCAACGGCCGGATCTATTATGGCGGCTTTCTCGCCTTCGGCATCATGGCCATGGCCGTCGTCTTATACGTCCATCCCTTCTTAAAAGCACATACGACCGACCTCATGGATCCCGCTTCCCTCTATGTCTGTGCCTCTTTAGTAGTCATCATGATCTTTACCGATACTTACATCACCGTCACAAACATGAAGGATCTGGAAGAAAAACTCACTCAGCTTACGATCGCTTTGGAAGAAGCCAGGGTCAAACTGGAAAGCGACCTGGAGACGAAACTGGAGGAACTGCCCGAGTTTCAGAAGATCCGCGAACTTCGTCAGCGCTTCAACTTTCAGGAAAAGCGACTGCTTGACGCCTTCCCTGATCTGAAGTTCAAGGAGATACGCTATACCGCTAAAGAGATCCGCGATATGATCAGACAGGAAAACAAAAAGCTCTTTGCGATCAGGAAGCCATAAGCGCTTTACTCGGATCATCTTTTTGAACCGGTGTCCTTTTTTAAAGGTGTTGTTTGTATTAAAATATAAGTGTCAATTAAGCCTAGAAACATAATATAGGAGGAAAATTTTAATGGCTAATGTTAAAGATGTAACTCGCGAGAGCTGGATCCTTAAAACATTCCCTGAGTGGGGTTCCTATCTCAACGAAGAGATCGAGGAAGCTGTTGTCGAACCCGGCAAATTCAAAATGTGGTGGCTCGGCAATACCGGCATCTGGGTAAAATCGGAAGGAAACACCTCGGTAATGGTCGACCTTTGGGTCTCTACCGGCAAGAACTCTCACTATAATGCTGATGGTACGGTAAGAAAGATCGATCCCGATCACCAGATGGCCAGAATGTCAGGCGCCAGAACGATGCAGCCTAACCTTCGTGCCATTCCGTGCGTCATCGACCCGTTCAAGATCAAGAAACTGGATGCTTTACTGGCATCGCATACGCACTCGGACCACATCGACATCAACGTCGCCGCTGCGATCTTACAGAATGTCGAAAAGGAAATTCCGTTCATCGGTCCTAAACATGCGACCGACCTGTGGAAATCATGGGGCGTTCCTGAAGAAAGATGCATCACCGTCAAACCGGGCGATGTCGTTGAAGTCGGCGACATCAAGATCCACGCTGTCGAATCAGTAGACAGAACCATCCTCATCACTCCTCCGCCCAAAGGCGATATCAAGGGTCTTCCTTGCGATGACATGGATGAGAGAGCTGTTTCCTACATCATCGAAACGCCGGCCGGAACCGTCTATCACTCAGGTGACAGCCACTTCGGCAACATGTATGCGAAACACGGCAACGAATACAAGATCGACGTTGCGTTCGGTTCCTATGGTGAGAACCCCAGAGGCATAACCGACAAGATGACTTCCAGCGATATCCTGAGAATGGCTGAGAACCTCAACTGCCAGGTCGTCATCCCTTATCATCATGATCTGTGGACGAACTTCCAAGCCGACACCAAAGAGATCCTGGTCCTCTGGTACATGAGGAAAAACAGACTCCAGTACAAGTTCAAACCGTTCATCTGGGAAGTCGGCGGACACTTCACCTGGCCGGATGACAAAGATCGTATCGAATACCACCACTACCGTGGCTTCGACGATGTCTTCACCGAGGATATGAACCTGCCGTTCCGTTCCTTCCTGTAAGATCCATCCCCATCATCTTATAATTTCGACACAGAGCACCTATTGTGCTCTGTGTTTTTATATTATGAGTTTAATGTCTTGTGATTTATACAGTCAGCCAAAACGGCTATAATGTTAATGAAACAAGGAGCACCTATGATTATTGATCAGATCGATAAAGAAATACTCGCCTTAGGAAAAAGATCCGACGAAGATCTGCAGGATATCTACCATAAACTGGATGATATATGCCTGCACAACTCCGAAAGGATCCTGGCGGCTTTTATATCTAACAAAGTATCCTATACCGACTTTGCGGACATCAACGGCTATGGCAACTACGATCCCGGTAGAGACAAACTTGAAAAGATCTTTGCGGAAGTTCTTGGTTGCGAAGATACTTTAGTCAGACCACAGATCATGTCCGGTACCAATGCCTTATATCTGGCTTTCTCGGCTTTACTGAAGCACGGAGATACGCTGATCTCCTTGACCGGTACCCCTTATGATTCTTTGCAGGAAATGATCGGCCTTAACGGTAATTCCTCACAATCGTTAAAAGCCCATGGCGTCAGGTATGAACAGATCGATCTCAAAGACGACGACTTCGATACGGAAAAGATCGTTAATAGATTAAAGAAAAACGACGTAAAGCTCGTCGAGATACAGCGTTCAAGAGGTTACTCAGCTCGAGCATCATTATCTATCGCCAGGATCGAAGCGATCATTAATAAAATCAGAGAAGTAAATAAGGATGTCATCATCATGGTCGACAACTGCTATGGCGAACTGGTCGAAGAAAGAGAGCCGGGTCATGCCGGAGCCGATGCCGTCGTAGGTTCTCTTATGAAAAACCTGGGTGGCGGTATCGCCTCAAGCGGCGGCTATATCGCCGGTCGAAAAGACCTCATTGAGATGTGTGCCGATCGTCTGACAGCCCCGGGTATCGGCAAGGAACAGGGAGCCAACTTCAATCAGAACAACGCCTTCTTCAAAGGCCTGTTCAACGCTCCCCACGCCGTTAAAGAAGCTTTAAAGACCGCCGTCTTCTCCGCCTACATGCTGGAGAAGCTGGGCTATAAAAACGTCTCACCCCGCTATGACGAAGAAAGGACCGATATCATCCAGACAGTGGAGCTGGGAGATAAGGAAAGCCTGGTTTCCTTCACCCAGGGCATCCAGTCCTCTTCGCCGGTCGATTCCTTTGTCCAGGTAATGCCGGCGCCAATGCCCGGTTATCCTTTTGATGAAGTGATGGCCTGCGGAGCCTTCACTCAGGGCTCTACGATCGAACTGAGCGCCGACGCCCCGGTGAAAGAACCCTATACCCTCTATATGCAAGGCGGTCTGTCTTTGGAATATGGCAAGCTGGCTATCATGCTGGCACTGAGCAAAGCAATGAAGAACGGAGTAAAATTATGAAACTGATGGAAAGAAAAGATGTACCTGTCGAGCTGACCTGGGATATGTCTTTACTGTATGCAAGCGAAGAAGATTATGAAAAAGACCTTGAAAAAGCCAAGGAACTCTGTACGCAGCTGGAAGAATACAAAGGCAAGCTCAACGACAGCGACAACATCGTCGCCTGTCTGAAGAAATATGAGGAACTTGGAATCATCCAGGAACCCTTAGGCTGCTATGCGACTTTACCTGTTTCGGTCGATACCTACGACAGTGCTGCCGAAAAAAGAGCGGGACTGGCCATGAGCCTGTTCACGGATATTTCCGCCCGCCTGTCTTTCATTGAAAGCGAACTTTCGCAAGCCGATGAAAAAGTACTAAGCGAAGCCATCGCCAAAGCCGAAGGCAGTGCCAACTATCTCAAAGACATCCTGCGAAACAAACCCCATCAGCTCTCGCCTGAGACCGAAGAAGTCTTAAGTCGCCTCTATCGCAGCCTCGATGCTTCCTACGACATCTACGAAAAGGCCAAACTGGCCGATATGCGCTTTGATGATTTTGAAGTCAATGGCAAGACCTATCCTTTAGGCTACAGTCTGTTTGAAGATGACTACGAGTACGTCATTGATACGGATGTTAGAAGGGCAGCCTTCAAAGCCTTCTATTCAAAACTGAAACAGTATGAAAACGTCACCGCTGCCTGCTATGACGCCTACTGTCTGAAAGAAAAACAGATGGCCAAAGTCAGAGGTTTTGAAAACGCCATCGATGCCGACCTCTTCTATCAGAAAGTTACCAGAGAAATGTATGACCGTCAGATCGACATGATCACCAAAGATCTGAGTCCGATCATGCGCAAATACGCCCGGGCTTTGAAAGCAGCCCACCATCTCGACAAGATGACCTGGGCCGATCTGAAGCTTCCTCTGGACGCCGAATACGATCCCGAAGTCAGTATCGATCAGACTAGGGAATACATCCATAACGCTTTGCAGATCTTGGGTGATGATTATGTGGCCATGGTCGATGAAGCCTTCAAAAACCGCTGGTTCGATTTGGCCAAGAACCAGGGCAAAGAGACCGGTGGCTTCTGTTCCAGCCCGTACCGCAAGAATTCCTACATCCTGATGAGCTTCAACAACAAGATGAGTGATGTCTTCACGGCCGCTCATGAACTGGGCCATGCCGGCCACTTCAGAGCCTGTTCCAACGCCCAGTCACTATTTGACACCAACGTCAGCGGCTATGTCGTCGAAGCCCCCAGCACGATGAATGAACTCTTACTTTCCGGATATCTTTTAAGAAGCAGTGACGACAAGCGCTTCAAGCGGTGGGTCTTATCCACCCTGATCCAGAACACCTACTATCACAATATGGTCACGCACCTTAGAGAAGCCTGGTATCAGCGGGAAGTATACAAGATCGTCGAAAGAGGCGAATCGGTCAATGCCGAAATGCTCAACGACATCTTCAAACGCAACCTCGAGACTTTCTGGGGTGATGACGTCGAACTCGTTGAAGGCTGTGAGCTGACCTGGATGAGACAGCCTCACTACTACATGGGCCTCTACTCCTACTGCTACAGTGCTTCCCTTACGATCGCGACGGCCGCTTACCGTCTCATTGAAAAAGAAGGTGCCCCGGCGGTAGAAAGATGGAAAGAAATGCTGGCGGCAGGCTCCACTTTAGGTCCGATCGAACTGGCCAAACTGGCTGGGGTCGATGTGACGACCGATCAGCCGTTAAAAGAGACTATCGCCTATATCGGTGAGATCGTCGATCAGATCTGTGAACTCACCGAAGAGATCGACGGCATCCATATCGACTAAACATCAAAAAACCGATAGCTTCAAAACTATCGGTTTTCTTTAGTTTCTAACAGCTTCCCAGCTGTCCGCCATCGATGCGGATGATGCTGTTGTTGATATAAGAAGCTTCATCGCTGATTAAGAAGCGGATCAGGGCGGCTATCTCTTCAGGTTGGCCATATCTTTTAAGCAGGATCTTATCCGTCTCCTGTTTCAGGAATTCTTCGTCGTAGCCTTCCAGTTCTTTTTCAGTCCCGATAAAGCCCGGAGCGATCGCGTTGACATTGACGTATGGTGCAAACTGGACGGCCAGGTCGTGGGTCAGGGAATTGAGGGCTGCTTTAGAAGCATCGTAATCGAAGCACATGGGATAGTAGGTGTTGATGCCGTTGGTGGAAGAGATGTTGATGATCCTTCCCCAGCCCTTTTCCCGCATTTTGGGAAAGACTCTTTTGGCACAGTTGTAGGCACCTACCACATTGACATCCAATATCTTTCGAAACTGCTGCGCATCCTTTAGATCGAAGAGATCGGGCATATCGATGGCCGCGTTATTGATGAGGATATCGACGCTGCCGAATTCTTCTTCGATATTTTCAACCATCGCATCCACTTCAGCTTCTTTGGAAACATCGGCCTTTAAGGCCAGACATCTGACACCATATTCTTTTTCAATCGTCTCCTTCAGTTTCAAAGCCTTATCTTTAGAACTGAAATAATTGATGACGACATCATAGCCCTTTTCCGCCAGCTTTAATGCCGTTGCGGAACCGATACCTCCGGCTCCGCCGGTTATTAGTACGGTCTTGCTCATCGTAAAAAGAGCTTTATTAAGCTCTTCCTGCGTACTTTCCGTCTTCGGTGGAAACGGCGACCGTTTCACCCTGTTCGATGAACTGCGGAACTCTGATGGACAGACCCGTTTCGGTCATGGCGTCCTTGGTTTGCGAACCCGGAGCACCCTTGATGGCCGGGGTCGTATCGGTGATGACCAGATTGACGTTGGCCGGAAGCGAAACGGTCAGAACATTGCCTTCAAACATCATCAGCGAAACGCCGAGTCCGTCAGTCATGAAGTACTTGTTGAAACCGATCTGTTCCTCGCTGAGCTCGAAAGTCTCAAACGTTTCCATATCCATGAAATAGTAGGTGTTATCTGCCATATATGAGAAATTGACAGCCCTCTTTTCAATGTTGGCGGATTCGAATTCAACGGAAGCGTTGAAGTTTCTTTCCTGTGTGGCACCGGTCTTGAGGTTCTTCATCTTCGTCCTTAAGATCGCTGCGCCTTTGCCCGGCTTGACGTGCTGGAAATCCAGGACCACCCATGGGTCACCATCAACCAGTAAAGTTAAACCTGTTTTAAAATCTCCTGCTCTTATCATAATTTTTTCTTCCTTTTTTTACTTGATTATTCTATCAAATTTTCTATGTTTATAGCAATTCCCTATAACAGAGATCGCTGTTCCTCTTTGTGGGTCTTAATATAGCGGCTCCATTTGATATAGCCATAGGTGGTATTGGTGAAGTAGCCAAGCTTGAGTATCAGCAATACATACTGGCCCGTCACGATGTTGATGATGGCCTCCAGCAGTGCGCAGATATACCAGGCTATCCACTGTTCCCTGAGTCTGAAGAAGATGAACAGACCGTTGGCGATACCTACCGCCGAAGCACAGGCGTCGATGTAGGTTATCAGCAGTTCCAGGTCGCGATTACCCCCGTAGAAGTCGGTCCTAATATCCAGACCGCTGATGAAGTAGCCTACCACCAGGGTCCAGATGATGATGCCCAGAATGATCAGCACTTCCTGATAGCCCTTCAGCCTTCTGACCATCGTCAGTTCATCCTCCACTTCATCCTTGTGCGCCGTCCAGTTGAGGAAACTGATGATGTCGATCGGCAGCCAGAAGAACAGCGTCACCGCCATCGTCGCAAAGCGGTACATCAGCACCAGACAGATGGCGATCTCCGTGATCTCGACTAATACCGAGACCAGGAAGTTGTAGCGGGACTGTTTGGAGATCAGCAGTTCACACAGGATGTTTAAGAAGGTGTCCAGCAGATACAGCAACATGATCGTGATGCCATTGACGCCATTGGCGCTTTCTTCCGGGAAGATCACCGCAAAGATCGTCGCCAGGACCATGATGGTCATAAACCAGCACTTTTCATATAAACTGAAAATGCCTGAGAAAAGAAGCACCACGGAAAGTGAGACCACCAGGATCAGTAAGGCATTGCCCAGATTAAACAGCGGCATCAGTCTATCGGCCGTAAGCTGCCGATAGGTGGCACTAATCTCCTGCTTGCTTGGATCCTTATCCGCAAAGATCAGACTGGTCCCGTCTTTACAGCGATACTCGTAGGCGTTTATCTCATAGTCCTCAAGCTCTTCATATTCCTCATAAGGATAGGAAACGATCAGCTTCTTATCGCCACTAAGATAGACGACATCACAGATCGTCGAATCTTCATCGTAATCTTCGTATGAATCATCCCGATACATTTGCAACTGACCGACATATTCGATCTCACCGGGATCGGCGTTGATCTTATTGAAGCCGATCACGAAGGAAACGATCGCTACCAGTACCAGCAGGAAAAGGGCCGTTGTTTCCAGCGTCCTTATCTTCTTATTCTTTTCGATATATCTGTCTATGGCTTCTTTGAGTCTATTCATAATTCGGTTTTATATAAGTTGCGATGTGTTCGGCCAGTACCCTGTTGCCCAGGGCATTGGGGTGGACGCCATCAGCGAAATATTCGGGATGGCCTTTGGTGATCTCGTAGAGATCGATGACTTCGACATCCTCTTTGTCTTTAAGCGAAAGGATGAAGGGACGGATCTGTTCGCGGATGACATCTTCTTCGATATTGAACATGATCCTCTCGCTTCCCTCGATCACCGTCGCCCAGGGCGGTACCATCACATAGATCTTTTTGAGGTTTGCACAGCCTCTGATTTCAGCCAACCTTTCAAGAAACTGCATCTCATAGTTTTCTTTGTTCCAGTTGTAAGGTTTGGAATCGTTGGTTCCCAGCATCAGGATAAAGATATCCGGTTCCTGCTTGAAAGCCCTCTTCCAGAAGAAGTCCTTATACGGGAAGTCGCCTTCCTTCAACAACGTGGCGCCACTAACGCCGTAGTTGAGTACCTGATATTCGTCTTTTACCAACTCACCCAGAATAGCGGGATAGGAATCGTTTTTACGATTCTCCATGACTCCGGCACCAAACGTTATACTGTCGCCCAGACAGACGATGACTTTCTTATCACCCGTTTTCTTCACATTCAACGGAAAATACTTGTTCAACATGTAATAGGAATAAGCCAGTGTGGCGGATATGGCGATCAGGACCTTCTTTTTCATCTTCTTCCCCTTAAAACTTTCTAGTATATTATAAGCCAATCCGTTGTCAGGACAAACGATTATAATTAAAGATAGAAAGCGTGTGAGGTGTTAATCATGATCAGAAACAAATACATTGCCTTTACTTTGTTTATTATTGCCTTTGATGTTGTGTGGCTTTTATTAGAGAAGATCTTCACCGGTTCTTTTTCCATGGAAGATACCGGTCTTCCGACCCTGATCGCTGCCACCTTAGGCTACTTCTACTTCCTCAAAAAGAAATGATTAACGATGTTTGACGAACAGATCGAAAGACTGCTTCAAGGCCCCTGTTACCTCATCGACACCCTGCCTGAGCAGGTCCCGCCAAACAGCGAAGGAAGATACTTTACGATCGATGACTTCTTTACAAAACCTGAACAGCTAAAGAAACTTCATCATCTGTTTGCGATCATCATACTAAAACTCAACTGCTATTATGCCATGAACGTCAGCTTCGATAACGGCCTTAGCTGGCAAGATGATATCGATCCGGAAGACTTCATCGGAAAGATGGAAGATCTTGAAGATAACGGTTTTGTCAGGATCATCTTTGCTAAACAGGACATCCTCATTGATATCGACGGCTGTGATACCTGGCTGACTATCTATGGCGACAACGATTCTTTCTTGAAACTGATTGAAAAACTCTGTCTTGGCCACGGCCTGTTTTTTTCGCAAAGCGACCAATTAATTAAAGGAACAAAATTATGAAAACAAGATGGTACAAAAACGCGATCGTCTATCAGATCTATCCCTTCAGCTTCATGGATGCCGACAATGACGGCTGGGGCGACATTGAAGGCATCATCTCCAAACTCGACTACATAAAAGAGTTGGGAGCGACGGCGATCTGGTTCTCGCCCTTATACAAATCGCCCGACTACGACTATGGCTACGACATCAGCGATTATCGGGATATCGATGAAAAATTCGGCACGATGGAAGACTTCGACAGATTGTTGAAACTTTGTCACCAGAAAGATCTCAAGGTCATCATGGACATGGTCATCAACCACAGCTCCATCGAACACCCCTGGTTCAAGGAAGCGATCGCCGACCCGAACTCCAAGTATCGCGATTACTACATCATCCGCAAAGGCAAGCTCGTCAACAACCTGCTTAACCCGCCGACCAACTGGTCTTCGACCTTTACCGGCAGCGCCTGGGAAAGGATAGGCGATTCCGACGAATACTACCTCCACCTCTTCTGTAAGGAACAGGCCGACCTCAACTGGGAAAATCCCGAAGTCAGAAAGCAGATCATCGACATCCTCAACTTCTGGCTGGATAAAGGTGTCGACGGTTTCCGTTTCGATGTCTTCAACATGTTCTCAAAGGTCTATCCCATTAAAGATGATGAGGGCAAGAGCTTCCAGAAAGGTGCTCCTTATTTCATCGACGGTCCAAGGATGCATGAATTCCTTCAGGAACTGAGTGAAAAATCGCTTTCTCTTTACGACTCTTTCACGGTCGGTGAATCCTATCATCCAAGTCCTGAAGCAGCCAGAGAATATGTCAAAGAAGAAAACAATGAACTCGATACGATCTTCAATTTCGCCCATCTTGATTCCGACAATTTCGGCGGCGCCAAATTCTTCAAAAAGCCCTTCGACCTCAGACAGTTCAAGAAAGGCCTCTTCGACCCGCAAAGGGACAACTATCTTAACGGCTGGAATACTCTGATCTTAGAGAACCACGACAACCCCCGTTGTGTGAACCGCTTCTCCATTGACACGAAACATTACCGCTATGAAGCGGCCACGATGCTGGCGGGGATCACGTATCTGGGCTTCGGTACACCTTTCATCTACATGGGCCAGGAAGCGGGTCTGGTCAACTGCGATTTTAAAAATATCGATGAAATGAAGGACCCGGTCTCCCACTTCGTCTTTGATCTGATGACTTCCTATCACATGCCTAAGAAGCTGGCCTTCTCCTTCATCAAATACGGTGCCAGAGATCATGCCCGGGTGCCGATGATGTGGGACGACAGTATCAACGGCGGTTTCAATAAAGGCCACACTACCTGGCAATGCGTCAATGAAGAATATAAGGACATCAACATTAAGAAAGACATGGAAGCCGACAAGTCGGTCTACCGTTTCTATCAAAAACTTTTAAAGATCAAGAAAGAAAACGAAACGGCCGTCTATGGCAAGCTCGAAGAATACGATCACGACAACAAAAAGATCGTGGCCTACAGCCGCAGCTATGAAAACAGGAACTTCTTCGTCGTAGCCAACTTCGCCAAAAAGAAAACAGGCTATCGCCTGCCTGTAGATATCGGTAACGCCTTGATCATCTTAAGCAACTATGAAAGACAAGAGCTTGGGGAAAACCTTGAACTAAGGCCATATGAACTAGTCGTCTTTGAATATTAGCGTTTAGACTTCTTAAAACCCTGCGGGATGCAGGGTTTTATTTTTGTTTAACTTTTCAGAACAGTCCTTCAAGATAGGCTTCCAGTTGTTTTAACAGTGGCTGCATCGCTTCGATCTCGCTGAGCTTAGCCGTATCGATGTTGACTCTGGTACCCGATTCGTAAACGATGTGCAGCGTCACATACAGATCATCACTGTCTTTTTCGCTGTGGTCAGGCCTAAGTCCGCTGAAGCCAAAGAAACCTTCATCATGATTGCTGTAAGATCCGGTCTCATAATTGTAGGAGCTCAGACGATACTTGTTGACGATGTCGTAAGCTTCCAGGATATCGGCGATCTTTTCAAAATAATCTTCCGGGAAAAGGATGTACTTGTCTCCGATATCCTTGTCCTTTTTCAGGTTATACATTGATTTACACAACAGATGAGTCTCACCTTTTATCGCCTTTTCTTGCGAAACATTGACATCGCTGTATCTGGTCTTGATCCCGTCTTTGCGCAGTTCCAGGATCACTCTGGTGACCGGTGAACTCTCCCAATGAGGATTTAATGAATCATTGCCGTTGGCGGTGAAATAGGAAGCGTAGAGATCGTAGACGTCTTCCGCCCACCAGGCGAAAGGTTCGTTGTTTTTGGTGAAACTTAAGACCTCGCCTGATTCGTATTCGACTTTGATCTCATTGCCCTGACACTCCGGTGGCAAGCCGGCCGTGACATCGTAGATGCCGTTTAGTGAGGCAAGATCGTATTTGTCGATGATCTCCTGCAGGGAATTCAGGAAGTCTTCGTCCGCTTCCATCGAAACATCATTGACCTTTTCAACAGCCATCAGCTTATCATCAACTTTTTCAACAGCGAATTCAAACTCATGAGACTCTTCGCCGCTGTAGCGGTTGCTTAGAAAGACCGGGGCTGAAAAGCCGATGATCTTTTTCGAAGAAATGTGTTTAGGAGCATTATTATCTATCATGACAGTATTGCCGCCTTCAACAGGTTCATCTTCGATCTTTTTGTCACAGGCGCCAAACAGAAAACACATTGCACACGCAAGCACGATCGCCATTAGCTTTTTTCCTTTCCTTTCAGCCATTAAAGAGCTTCGGCCTTTTACCATACAACAACATTATAGCGCATAAGAAAAACGCAGGCCTAGACCTGCGGCGATCATTCTTCGGGGTAGCGGTAGACGCTTAGTTCAATGTAGATCTTATCGTTTTCCTGATCGCATTTGTCGACTTGCGCCAGCACCAGATAATCATCATTATCCAAGTAGCGGGTCGTATCATGAGAATCCGGCAGTTCGATATAGCCGTAAACTTCCAGGTGATCGATCTTGCATTGAAGAGTCTTGTCCTCGATGAGTTCGGCGATGACGCCGTCACCTTTCTGACAACGCCAGATACCTTCGTCATCATAGTCTACCAGTCGGTATGAGCGGCTGAAGATGTGTTCGAAGCTATCCAGATCGGGTCGACCGTAGATCCCGATCAGATAACGGACCTCACCGCTTTCTTCATCCGCATAGAGATACTGGACCTCGGTAGAGACATAATTGATGTTGGGATCGCTTTGGTAGAAGACGTGTCCGAAGTCCTGTTTCAGCAGGATGTCCGAGAACTTTTTGATGTTGTCTTTCATGAAGATCTTTTGGAAAGAGACGATCGCAAAGTCGATCATGACACTTCTCTCCAGCGTCTTAAGCAGATAGGATCCGTCCTGTTTGGCACAAAGGGTCTTGAAGCAGGCTCTTTGCTGCTGCTCGAAGCGGATCCTTTCATTCAGCTCCTTTTTCGTGATGAAGAAGGGCTTGAGATAGTTCTTTTCGAAACTGTCATCAGGAAGACTCCTGATCCTTTCTTTCAGTAAAGCGTAACGCGTTTTAAGTTCCTGTTTTTGATTGAATGAGACAGACATTTTTACCTCCATGTGTTTATTCAAATCCATCTTATGAAAAGAAAAACCTTTCGGATATGTCCGCTTATTTACTCCGTTTTGTAAAAATTGAAAACAGGAAGCGACTTTTTATGAGACTCACACATCTTATCGTCATCCTTTGTATCTTTCTGCTTTGTGCCTGTTCTACTTCAGGAAATGAAGGTGGTTCGGCCAGCGGTACCTCGTCTTCTTCCATGAAGATGCAGGATCTGCAGGGTACCGTCAACGTCAACGACGGCGAAAAAGACATTGAAAGTTTTGCCGGCATGAATCTTTATAGCGGTTATGGAATTGTGATTGAAAAAGAGAGTTATGACTGGACCCTTCTTAAAGAGCTGAGGCTGATGAAGATGGACGAAAACAGTAAGACCTCGATCGAACAGGACGGCAAAAAGATAAAGATCATGTTAGAGTTTTGAGACTGAAAACATGCCGCTTTCGATTCGTGGGACTTCCGGTATCGTCAAGCATTACGACGGCGTGACGATCTTGATCGTCTTTGAAGGAAAGGCCATGATCACCATGGCCGAAGAGCAACATGGCTATTATGCCAGCCTCAACAAGACTTATATCATCAAAAACGGAGAAAAAGACTATGCCCATATAGCCCAGGGCGACATCGGCGATTACGTCCAGGATGAGATCAAAAACAACGAAGAAGTCAAGGCTAAACTGAAGACTCCGAATTCGATCTTGATCAGGAATTTATGAGTGATGAAGAGATACTGGAAGCCGCTAAACGTTTTTGCGGACATTATATCTGTCTGGATTCTGCCGGTGCTAAAGATGAAGTAATGAATTTCTACATAGAACAAGCTTACATCCTCGCTATCACTATGGAAGGCGATCTTCTGATAATCGATCAGTATACCACCGAAGGGTCCAAAGCCGTCTTTGATGAATACAACCGCAAAAGTGAAGAAAAAAGCTACAGCTACCGCTATCCCGATCAAAGCTTCCATTATGAGACAAGGATCCTTCGTATGGAGGACGAGAACACCCTTCTTTATGAAAATCCCGTCTATGGAAGGCAGACCACTTTCATCCTTACCGAATCCGGCAATCTAAAGCGTTTTGCCACCCATTCCGATGCCTACGAACGCGTTGAGTAAAGTGTTTTAAACCAACAAAAAAGAGTATCTGCAATTGTGCCTATATGACATAACACAGATACTCTTTTTTAATTCTTGTTTTCTTTGTTTATTCGCCAGCCGTGTAGTAATTCAGATTCAGAAGTTTGATCTCGCTTAATGAGCTGTTGTGCTGAAGATCTTCATACCAGGTCACGACATAGATCTCCGGCTTGGCATCTTCATCCTTGCCTTTGCCCAGACACAGAGCCATGTAGTTGGTCCCCGCAACTAACTGCGTAGCCAATAACTGGACAGGTTCATAGGTGATGTCCTTTTCCGCTTTGATCGCTTTTTCGAAAGATGACTGGATCGGCTTGGCCATCGTAGTCTTCTTTTCGTTTTCTTTGGCTGTCCAGGCTCCGACGAAGTCGTTTTCATCGCTTTCTTTGGTCATCAGGTTGGGAACTTCCAATTTGTTGATGGACTTGAGTTCACAGATGCCCTGCGTATCCTTATAGATGGAAATGATGTAGTAATCCTTGCCTTCAACACCTACTGTCTGGCCCTGGACCAGATAGGCGTAATTCATCCCTGAGACCAGCTGCGTAGCCAGGACTCTGATCGGTTCATACCCGACACCGGTAATGCCATCCAGACCCTTTTCAAAGATCTCTTTTTCCTCTTTTTCCAACAGAGCCGTAAAGTCATCATAGACTTCCCAGCCGCCAAGCAGTTCTTCCTGAACGGTTTCTTCCTGTGGCTTTTCCTCGATCTTTTCTTCCGGCTTTTCTTCTTTTGCCGGTTCCTGTGTCGTTTCTTCAACAGCGGTCTTTACGGTATAAATGAAGCTGAATTCATCGCCGTCATTGACCTGCTGTTCACCGACCTTGCTGTCGGACTCCTTGCCGTTGACGATGAGCTGCCAATAAGAATCATCTCCAACCTTCAGATCATTGATCGTCGTAACTTCATCATTATCCATTTCAAAAGTCAGACCCAGCTGTTTTCCCGTATCGCGCAAAGCTTCGACCAGATAGTCGGCCTTGGTCTCTACGCCATAGGCAAAGTTGTCTCCTTTGTCATTGACTATCGTTATCTTAACGGTCTTTTTCTTGCCACAGGCACATAATGTCGTCAACATCATCAATGTAAGCAATATGGTGATGGCTTTTTTCATATCTCCTCCTTATCGAATCCGCTCATTAATCAGTATATCAAAAACATCGGTATGATAGCTCTTTGTATTACCTATCACACTATTTATACGTAAATTATTTACTCAGGGTAAAAATCTTTTTAAAAGATCTCCCGCAAGGAAGATCTTTATTATCATTTAGAGTTCAGCGATCTTATTCAATATAGTCTGCAGCTGTTTTTCATCAAGGCCCAGATAGCCGCCGGGATATTGTTTCTTGGACGTCATATGGATCTGATGGCAGCCTGAAGCCCTCAGGACCTGTTTCACGTTTTCGATGCGGACACCGCCGCCGGGCAGAAACTGTATCTGCTCGCCATATTCCGTATTCAAATGTTTCAGTTTTTCGCAACCCTGCAACAGCTCCTGATACGCGGCACCGCCGGCCGTCAGGATGCGGTCTATTTTACAATCGATCAGGATCCTGGTCGCTTCATCGAGGTCTTCGATCTCATCGTAGGCCTTATGGAAAACGGCTTCTCTTCCATAAGAATGGATCAGTTCGCTCATTTCCCTGGTCCTTTGGATATCGATGGTACGATCTTCTTTTAGAAAGCCGAAGACGATACCATCCGCTCCGTTTTCCAGCATCATTTTCGCCTCTTTCAACATCAGCTCATATTCCGTTTCGTTGTAACAGAAATCGCCACCTCTGGGCCTACACATGACGCAGATCTTCGCCTTCACATTTTCTTTCAGATACTTTAAAGTCTCAACACCCGGGCTTAAACCGCCCAGTTCCAAAGCGCTGTTCAATTCCAGACGGTCGATCGGATATTTATCCGCTTTGATCCCGTCTTCAACATTGCCGATACAGATCTCAATTTTAATATCGTTTACCATAATTCCAGTATAAGCCAGTAAAGATATCTTTTCCCAAAAGAAAAGCGCATGGATTACTCTTTCATGTGTTCTTTGGATGTTTATAGTCTCTTCAGATCCTGCCTTTTAGTAACAGACTTCAATGATGTTGTCTTCGAAAGTGATGGCTCTGAATTCGCTTCCGCCGACTGTAGCGGGTTCATAAAGGATCTCATAGCCGTCAGCCTTGGCCTTAGCCAGGATCTCTTCGAACTTTTCCTTCGAATCGACTTTGATACAGATGTGGATATAGCCGGCGTTGTTTCTGTCCTTTTTGGCATCAATGACTTCCGGCTTGGTCATGAGTTCGATCTTGGGATTTTCATCGAACTTCATGATATAGGAGTAATAACCGTTTTCTTCCTCGTTGTATTGGGCATGGACGGTAGCTCCGAAATAATCCTCAAAAAACATTCTGGCCTTTTCCAGATCTTTCACCATCAGGCCAATATTGCTGATCCTCATTCTAATCTCCTTCTTCTTTTATTCTTCTTCTTTTCTCAAGATCCTTCTTAAGAATCTTCTGGTCGCTTCTTTTTCCGGAGCGGTCAGTATCTTCTCCGCCGGACCTTCTTCCACGACGACGCCGTCTTCCATGAAGATCACTCTGTTGGCCACGTTTCTGGCAAATTCCATTTCGTGGGTGACGATGACCATCGTCGTACCCTCTCTGGCCAGTTTAACCATGACATCGAGGACTTCACCGGTCAGTTCCGGGTCCAATGCCGAAGTCGGTTCATCGAATAGGATGACTTCCGGATCGGCTGCCAAAGCTCTGGCTATCGCCACTCTTTGCTGCTGACCGCCGGAAAGCTGATCGGGATAGTAGTTGGCCCGATCGGACATGCCTACTTTCTCTAACATCGCCAGCGAGATCTCTTCGGCCTTGGCTTTATCCATCTTGCGGGCGATGACCAGACCTTCCATGACGTTTTGTAAAGCGGTCTTATTACGGAAGAGGTTGAAGCTCTGGAAGACGAAGCCCATCTTCATCCTGAGTTCCTTGATCTCTTTCCGGGTGATGGTCCTGATGTCTTTATTCAGTTCATCAAAGGTATAGATACCGTCATCCGCCTGTTCCAGGAAGGCCATACATCTTAGCAATGTCGTCTTGCCCGAACCGGAAGAACCGATGATCGCGATGACTTCGCCCTCATCGACATTGAAATCGATCCCCTTGAGGACCTGGTTGTTGCCAAACGATTTATGCAGATTCTTGACACCTAACATTTATTTCGCCCTCCATCTGAACTTATGGGCACGATTATCGGCCTCGGCCGCTTCCATGACGGCCTTGACTTCCTCGGGCTGTTTCCACTCCAGTCCCTTTTCAAAATCGGACTGCAGCTTTGTCAGAATTGTACAGATCATCAGATAGATGAAACCGGTCTCCATATACATCCAGAACGGTTCGTAATACACCGCCGCTATTCGCTTGGCTACCGACATCATTTCGATGACCGTGATCGAAGAAGCCAGCGAAGTATCCTTGGTCATGCCGATCAAAGATGAAAACAAAGGCGGGAAAGCGATCCTTGCCGCTTGTGGCAGCACGATACGGCTCATCACCTGAAAGTAATTGAGACCGATCATGTAGCCTGCTTCACTTTGTCCGATCGGGACTGCCTGGATGGCCGAACGGATGATCTCGGAGTTATAGGCCGCCAGGTTCAAAGAGAACGCGATAACCGCCGCCACAAAACCGTTGAAATAGATCCCGAAGGATGGTAATCCATAGAAGATGATAAACAGCTGCAGCATTAAAGGCGTACCACGGAAGATCCACACATAGAAACGCGCAAACTGTTTGAGTCCCTTGATCTCAGCCACCTGGACCAAAGCCAGGATCAAGGCCAGGATCAGTCCGAAGAAAAAAGACAGTACCGTCAAAGGGATCGTGATCTTCAGACACTGGACAAGCAGTTTCGGGAACGATTCCACCAGGATCCTGACGATCCTTATGAAACGATCGCTAAATGTTGGCATATGACACCTCCAAAAGAAAATCAGCGATAAGTTAATACCGCTGATCTAAACATAAACTATTACAGGTCCTTACTGTAAAGGATTGTTTGTCAGATCGTCGTAGAACCACTTCTCTGACAGTTCAGCGAGTTTGCCGCTGGCTCGAAGATCCTGCAGTGCTGCATTGAATTCAGCCAGCAGTCTTTCTTCACCCTTGCGGCAAGGAATGGATACTTCGTTGACATCCGTATCGATGACAAAGGCTACTTCCAGTTCCGCTTCCGGATGGTTCTTCAGATATTCGCCCATGACGATGTTGTTGAACATGCAGAAATCGGCGGAACCGTTGATGACGGCCTGCGCACACTGGTCGGTGTTGTCGATCGGAACGATCTCGGCACCGTAGCCTTCGAGCTTGCTGGCCCAGCTGTTGGTTGCGTTGGTAGCGACCTTCTTGCCATTGATGTCATCAAGGGAATGAATGCCTACTTCGTTGCCCGTCTTGACGACGACCTGGCGACCGGTATACAGATAAGGTTCGGAGAAGTCGTATTTTTCTCTTCTTTCATCCGTAGCCGTAACGTCAGCGATGACGGTATCCCAGCGCTGTGAGTCGATTCCTACTAACAGGGCATCCCATTCAGCCATGACGAACTCAACTTCGACACCGATATGTTCAGCGACCGCTGTTGCGACATCGACGTCATATCCGGCATAGTTGCCATTGTCATCGACGTAGTTGAACGGAGGATAGGTACCCTCAATGCCGACGACCAGCTTGCCTGCTTCTCTGATGTTATCGAGCTGATCTTTTACAACTTCGGTCTCTTCTTCCTTCTTTGAACAGCCACTGATCAAAGAAGCGATCATTAACAGAACAAGTAAAATCGTAATTTTCTTTTTCATTTCTTTCTTCCTTTCATAAACAAAATCTGCTTACTTATATTATAACGAATGCGTTTCAACAATCACACAATAACGCACCCTCCAATATTCTGTTTAAGCGATCAGTTCAACAGGATCTTCCTGATCCGATCCATGAATTCCAGCAGTCTGGCGTCTTTCGGATACTTCTCTTTGAATTCCTCTTTGGTAAAATAGCCCCTTATCTCTGTCAGCTCCCGATATCGATAGATCAAATAGACCGCCGAGGCCAGGATTGCACTGTAGGCAAGCAGGATCACCAGCCACCAGAAACCCAGTTTTTCCGCATTAAGAAAAAGCAATTCAACAGGTATGATCATAAAGATGATCATCGCGGAACCAAAAAGAAAGCCTTCCTTGGCGGAATTGAACAGGGAATGTGTCCTTCTTTTTTTCTTTTTATCTTTCACAAGCTTTCTGATCCTGGTTTTATAATATATCTTTCCATGCCGGAAAGCCATAGGCGCTTTCTGCACTTTTTACCGCATCAAGGATGGCTTCACTGACCACTTCTGCCGCCAAAGTACCGGCCAGATCCTTGTCGACTTCCAGATCGCCCGTCGATACGGCATAGATGCTGTCGCCATCCGCCGAAGTGTGGACGGGATTGATCGATCTGGCATAGCCGTCATGCGCCAGGCCGGCGATCTTGCATAACTGGGCCTTGTTGAATTTGGCGTTGGTGATGACGATCGAAAGCGTCGTGTTGCCGGTAAATTTGTTTCTGATGATCTCGGTGGATCTTTCCATATGTTCCAGAGTGTTACAAAGCTTTTTGCCCTCTACATCAAGTAAGCCGGCGATCTGTTGACCGTTTTTGTGATCATAGATATCACCCAAAGCATTGACGACGCTGATGGCGCCGATCTCAAATTCTTTGATCCTTACGGCATATGATCCAATGCCGCTTTTCATGGCTCTATCCATACCAGTGATCTTTCCTACCGAAGCACCACATCCGGCACCATAGTTTCCGGATCTAAAGCCGGTATTTGAGAATGCCGCTTCAGCTGCCGCATAGCCCATTTCCCGATCCGGTCTTATATCGCTTCTTCCGACTGAAAGATCATAGATATCCGACTGGACGACCAGCGGCACCTTAGCGAACCCGGTATCATAACCGATCCCTTTTTCTTCCAGGTATTTCATGACGCCATCTGCCGCCCCCAAACCAAAGGCACTGCCTCCCGCGAGGATGATCGCATTGATCGGGTGGGTATTAGTAAGCGGACTTAGAAGCTGCGTGTCTCTGGAAGCGGGTCCTCCGCCTCTGACATCCAGCCCCGCCAGCATGCCTTTATCACTGATCAAAACCGTAACTCCTTTTCCGGCTTCCCTGTTTTCTATCTGTCCGATCCGGATATTTTTAAGGTCGTTTATATTAATGATTTCCATATTTTGTCCTTTCTTTTATCCGGTATACCGGAAACTCGATCGATCTTATTACATATTAATTATATTGTATTCAAACAAGCCATTCACAGCCACCGGCAAGACGTTATCTCAATGGTTTTGGATTGCTACTACAGAAGCAATAACTGCCAAAAAACGAGAGAAACGAAGGAAGATAAGGGTAACTTTTCCCGCTGATATCTGTTAAGATGGGATTAGAGGTAGATGTCTTAATGAATCAATATATCAAAAACACGATCGATCTGATCTACGACATGTACAGGACCCAGCCGGAGTTCGTACAGGCTGTAGAGGAGTTTTTATTCTCGATCGAACCGGCGATCGCAAAACATCCTGAGTATGAAAAAAACGACCTGTTGATGAGGCTGGTCATTCCCGAAAGACTGTTCAAATTCCGCGTCGTCTGGACAGATGACCAGGGCAAGGCCCACACCAACACCGGCTATCGCTGCCAGTTTAACGGAGCCATCGGTCCCTATAAAGGCGGACTGCGTTTCCAGAAAAACGTCAATGAAAGCATCATCAAGTTCCTGGCTTTCGAACAGACCTTCAAAAACGCTCTGACGGGTCTGCCCATCGGAGGCGGAAAAGGCGGCAGTGACTTTGATCCGGCTGGCAAATCGGAAGCCGAGATCATGCGTTTCTGTCAAAGCTATATGACCGCCTTATACCGCTACATCGGTGCTGATGTCGATGTCCCGGCCGGCGACATGGGTGTTTCCCAAAGAGAGATCGGTTTTCTCTTTGGCCAGTATCGCCGTCTGAAAGGAAACTTTGAAAACGGCGTTTTGACCGGCAAGGGTCTTTCCTATGGCGGATCCCTGATCCGTCCTGAAGCGACCGGCTATGGTGCTGTCTATTATCTTGACGAAGTACTTAAACACGAAAACGACACCCTCAAAGGCAAACGCATCGGCGTCTCTGGTTATGGCAACGTGGCCTGGGGTATTATGAAAAAGGCGGCTGAACTGGATGCCAAAGTCATCTATATGTCCGGACCGGATGGCTATATCCGTGATCCCGATGGCATAAATACTAAAGAAAAACTCGACTACATCCTGCAGATGCGCATGAACGACCCCATGCATTGCAAACCATATGCGGAAAAGTTCAACTGCGAATTTGTCGAAGGAAAGAAGTTCTGGGGTGTCAAAGACGTCGATATCTACATGCCGGCCGCCGTTCAAAACGACGTCGGCTTTGAATCAGCCAAGCTGATCGGCGACTCCGGTGTCAAGTACTACATCGAAGTGGCAAACATGCCTACGACCAACGATGCCTTATCCTATCTGAGATCCTGCAGCCACATGATCGTCGCCCCATCCAAAGCAGTCAACGCAGGCGGTGTCGGTGTCTCAGCTCTGGAGATGTCGCAGAATTCCGAAAGGCTCTCCTGGAGCAAGGAGGAAGTCGATTCTCAATTACACAGGATGATGAAAAATATCCACGAAGAATCCATGAAGGCAGCTGAAACCTATGGACTTGGCTATGACCTGGTGGCCGGAGCCAATATCGCCGGTTTCACTAAGGTTGCCCGGGCAATGATAGAACAGGGTCTGTTCTAAATTTCAAATCATCTTTTATCCCTTCAAGAAGCCTTGGACCTGTTCAAGGCTTTTGATTTACCCGAAAAATGACCGATAAGCAATATCTTTACCAAAAAGTCACGGACTCACCGGCTCAGCCGGTGGTTTGTCTTTCGCCCCTTGGGCTTTGATTCCGTGTACGCCTGAAGGCGTCGGGTCTCAACACATTACTCCGTCATTGAGCCAATTGACTCAATGACTCATCATTCATCCGA
>JAFRIG010000074.1 GCA_017432895.1 Erysipelotrichaceae bacterium
CTTAAAAGCTACCCGCTAAATTATAAGCGAATGCCGTTTTTCAGACATTTGCTTTGATAAATTAGCTAAAATTATTGCCTCTATAGCCTATCCAGTGCATCCGATATTATCAAATCATATTTCCAGGTTAAGCTGAATTCAAAACAGCAGGAAAGAACCCGTGAACAAATAAGGAATGCTGAAATCTCCTTCATTGAATTGATCATTTCCTGAACTTATAATAAAGACATGAAAATATATTGCGAAAAATGTCATGAAGACATTACAGCTCAAGTCAACCAGGCGATCGAAAACTATAGCGTTGGAAAAATCGGCTGCCATAAATGTCAACATCAGCAGAAAAGGTACATCTCGGAAGCAGATATTCTTTTGTTTTTCGGATGCAGCGAAGCAGCCTATGCCCTTTTAAGCTACTTCAGTTTCTTTCTCATAAAGTACCTGGGGATCGGATTTTTATCGATTTCCGTTTTGATAGCTTTGCTGGTCCTTGCCTTCATCGGATCAAAAGCTCTTTCTTCCGCAATTTATGAAAAAGCATATCTCAAATCAGATATCAAATATAAAGTCTTTGAAGAAGATAAAAAAGCCATTCAGCGCAATATCAGCTGGCAATTCATGTTGTTCTTTGCTATCACGATCAGTTTCCTCACAATGGATGATGGAAAGATCTTCTTCGCTGCTGCAATGCCTTTGGCGGTATTGTTTACTTTCATAAAACTTTACTTACAGCTAAAATACGAAAAATCAGCGCAGAAAAAAACTTCAGATTGATCTCTGAAGTTTTTTTATTTCTAAGACTATTTCTTTGCAATATACTTTCTGATATCCAAAGCGATCGCTACAACGATAACGATACCCTGAACGATGTAAGTCCAGGCGGTATCGATTCCTAAGAATGTCATCTCGATCTTCAGGATTTCGAAGACCAGAACACCCATCAGAATACCGGATACCTTACCAGTACCACCGTTGACGGAAACACCACCAATGGTGCAACCGGCAATGGCGAACAGTTCATAACCGTTGGCCAGGTTGGATGAAGTACCACCGGCCTTTGCGCCAAGCATGAATCCGGCAAGCGCAAATAATGAAGCAGCGATCATATAGGATATGATAGTCATTCTTGTCGTATTGATACCGGAAACCTCAGCTGCATCCGGGTTGCCGCCGATCGCATACATCTTCTTGCCATAAGGAGTGTGATTGTACAGAAACCACATTACCAGCATAACAATCGCTGTGACAACGGCCAGGTTCGGTATCAGCTGTATGTTCAGGAATGATCCGGCAGCCCAGTTGGTATATTCAGGGATCAGGCCACCTATCGGCTGAGCACCTGTATAGATCAAGGCAATACCGTAGACGATCGTCTGCATACCATAAGAACCGATAAATGCCGGGACATGGAGTTTGGAAACAACCAGACCGTTGATCAAACCGATCGTAAGCGCAAAACCGATCATGACCAGGATACATACCACCCACATGTTCATCGGCTCCATATTCGGATATACTTTTCCGGAATAATCCATTCTCTGCAGGAGAGTTGCGCAGATACAGCCGGCAAGACCTACCTGACGTCCTGCTGAAAGGTCGTTGTTTCTCATGATCAGAACACCAGAGATACCCAAAGCAATGACCATACGTACCGATGTATTTGCCAGAAGGTTCTTGATGTTAGCCATCGAGAAGAAACGCGGATTCTGAATTCCAACAAAAACAGCCGAAGCAATGATCAGAATGATCAAAGCGTTGTTTACCAAAAACTGGACGACATCAAATTTCTTTTCTTTATTCACTTTCTCAGACATAATTATTCTCCTTTAACTTCTGAATTTCGTTGAAAGTTCCATGATCTTTTCCTGATTCATATCTTCACCTTCAACTATTCCGGTTATTCTGCCCTCGCACATTACCATGATCCTGTCACAGATACCGATCAATTCAGGCATTTCCGAAGAAACGACGATGATCGTTTTGCCTTCGGAAGCCAGTCTGCCGATGATCGAATAGATCTCGTATTTGGCACCGACGTCAATACCTCTTGTCGGTTCATCCATGATCAGGACATCAGGCTCTTTCGCCAGCCATCTGGAAATGATGACTTTCTGCTGATTGCCACCTGACAGATTCTTGATCTGAGTCTTTGCGCTAGGTGTCTTGATCGAAAGCTCCTGGATCGACTTGTCAACGACATCGTTGATCTTTTTATGATCCAGCATCACTCTGAATTTCAGATAATCATTCAGTGATGCAACAGCGACATTATCAGAGATCGACAGAACACCGAAGATACCGTTTCCTCTTCTGTCTTCTGTGATCAGAGCAATACCATTGTTGATCGCATCTTCAGGACATTTTATTTTTAATGTCTGGCCGTCATAATAAACTGTACCTGATTTGATACCCCGCATACCATAAATGGCTTCCATCAATTCTGTTCTTTGAGCACCAACCAGACCGGCAACACCGAAGATTTCTCCTTTTCTGACTGAGAAGGAACAATCTTTAAATGAATTATCAAGAATGGAATCAAAATCCTTAACTTCAAACACCATTTCTCCAGGTGTGTTAACTTTTGGAGGATAAAGGTCTTTCAGTTCACGTCCGACTTCTTTGGCGATGATGAAATCGGTCGTCAGTTCACTTGCCGGCCAGGTTCCAATGTACTGGCCATCTCTCATGATCGTAACTTCATCAGAGATCTGCAGGATCTCATCCATCTTATGAGAAATATAAATAACACCACAACCTTTGTCAGTCAGCCTCTTGATGATTTCAAAAAGCTTATCGACTTCTCTAAGTGTCAGTGATGAAGTAGGCTCATCCAATATAATTATCTTCGCATCAGCGCTGACCGCCTTTGCGATTTCAACCAGCTGCATCTGTGATGCAGTCAGAGTTCCCAGTTTTTCCGTCGCTTTGAAATCCAGTCCCAGATCATCAAGAAGCGCTTGTGCATCTTCATTCATCTTCTTGTGATTGATGACAGGGATCGGGCCAACTTTTGTAACAGGGTACCTTCCGCAATAAATGTTTTCCGCAATCGATCTGTCACGGATCGGCATCAGTTCCTGATGGACCATAGCAATACCTTTCGTCAAGGCATCAAACGGGTCAGTGATCGTCACTTCCTCGCCATTATATATGACAGTACCCTCATCTTTTTTGTATATACCAAAAAGACATTTCATCAATGTCGATTTTCCGGCACCATTTTCACCCATCAGAGAATGAACATGTCCGGGTTTCAGTTGTAAAGAAACATGATCCAATGCCTTTACACCGGGGAAAGATTTGCATATATCTTTCATTTCGAGAATGTATTCTGACATATTTTTCTCCCTAAATAATAAAGAAGAGTTACATGCCTGAACATGTAACTCTTCAGCTAATCAATGCAGATTATTTAATATACTGGTCAGCGTTGTCCTTGGTAACCATTACGTAAGGAACATAGTTGACCTTATTGGTGATTTCTTCACCAGCCAGTAACTTCAGAACAGATTCGCAAGCAGCAGTTGCCTGACCCTGGTCATCGTTCAGAACAGTACCAGTCATAGTGCCAGCCTTAACCATTTCGCAGCATTCGACCAGAGCATCGACACCAACCAGATAAATGTCAGTACCGACAGTTCTGCCTGCAGCGTTGATAGCCTGAGCAGCGCCTAATGCCATACCATCGTTGTTGCAGAATACAACTTCGATGTCGTTGCCATAAGCGTTAAGAGCAGAAGCAACCAGTTCCTGGCCCTTTGCCTGATCCCACATACCGGTTTCCTGGTATAAGCACTCAACGTTTACACCATTGTCCGTTAAATACTTGATGGAGTATTCAGTTCTGAACTTAGCATCTGAGTTCTCCGGGTCGCCCATGATCATGATGTACTTGACAACACCATCACCATTCAGGTCACCATGGTTTTCCTGATCGAAAATGATCTGGCCCTGGTAAGTACCGGAATCTCTAGCATCAGCACCGACATAGCAAGTCTTTGTGCCATAGCTGTAGTCAGCAATCTCACGGTTGATGAATACAGTCGGAATACCTGAATCTTCAACAGCCTGAGCAAGAGCCGGAGAAGAAGTCTGAACCAGGTTGACGATCATGGCATCAACACCCTGAGAAATGAAAGTGTTGACCTGTTCAGTCTGTTCAGCAACGTCGTTCTTGCCGTCAACGATTGTAACTTCGTACTGAGTTCCACCTTTAGCGTTGAGATCATCGAAGTACTTCTGGATGTTCTGACGGTAAAGAGTCATGAAGTTATCGTCAAACTGATAAATTGCAACACCGATCTTAACTGTATCAGCGGTCTCTTCGCCTGCAGGAGTCTCTTCTTTCTGAGAGCAGCCAACAAGAGCAAAAACCATTAATACAGCTAATAAAACACTTAAAAGCTTTTTCATTTTTTTCCTCCTTGGACATATAGTCCGCATTTCAATTCTAACACAAATGTAAACGATTACAACCTTTTTGATTTCACTATTTTTTCACAATACAAGCTGTTTGACAAACAATCCGGATTGTTATATAAATGAATAAACCGTTGAGGGAGAGTAAGTAAGTTCCGGCCACCTTTCAAAGAGAGTCATCGTATGGTGAAAGATGACAAAGAGTGCGGATCCGAATGGACTCCTAAGGGCAAACAGAAATGCAAAGAGTATGGGCGCCGAAGTGATGCTTCGTAAAAAGAATCGGCATATGATAGTATGCATGAGTGGATGTACAAGGTACATCAAGCCGGGTGGCACCGCAGGAAAACATCGATCCTGTCCCAGCAAAAGGGACAGGATTTTTATATCCGGGAGGAAAAAGCGATGAGATTAAACAAGCGATGGCGTCTTTCTTTGATCGGCTGAATTATTTAATCGAATAAAGAAAGGACAAAAACATGAAAAAGATATTCGTATTGATCATCACCTTAACATTACTGCTGCTGAGTGCCTGCTCCAAGCAGTCTTCCGATAACAGCGAAACCGAAAAAACTTTGAAGATCGGTATCTGCAACTACGTCGACGATGCTTCACTCAATCAGATCGTCGCCAACATCAATGAACGCCTCGATGAATTAAACAGTCAAAACGGTACTTCTCTTGAAGTCCTTTATGACAATGCCAACGCCGATGCCAACGTCATGCGTCAAATCATCTCCAACTTCATCGCCAAAGATGTCGACCTGCTGGTAGGTATCGCTACCCCTGTCGCCATTGATATGCAAACCATGACTGAAGACAACCAGATCCCCGTCATCTTCTCGGCCGTCTCCGATCCTTTGGCCGTCGGCCTGGTGGATTCCCTGGACAAACCCGGTCGCAACATCTCCGGCACCTCCGATTATCTCAATACCAAAGCCATCATGGAACTGATCGTCGCCAAAGATCCGCAGATCGAAAAAGTCGGTTTACTGTATGATGCCGGACAGGATGCTTCGACCAATCCGATAAAGGAAGCCAAAGCTTTCCTGGAAGAAAGAGGCATCGCCTATGTCGAAAAGACCGGCACCAATGTTGATGAGATCAAGATGGCCGTCTCCGCCTTGATAGCCGAAGGTGCCCAGGCTATCTTCACCCCTACCGACAACACGGTCATGACCGCTGAACTTTCGATCTATGAGGATATCGCCAATGCCGGTATTTTGCATTACACCGGTGCCGATTCCTTTGCTTTAAACGGTGCCTTCTTAGGCTTTGGCGTCGATTATGCCAACCTGGGCAGAGAAACAGCCGACATGATCTATGACGTCTTATTCAACGATGTGGATATCGCCACCTATGCCGTCAAGACTTTCGACAACGGCACAGCTACCATCAACTCCGACATCATCAGACAGCTCGATCTGAACCTCGACGAGCTCAAGGCAGCCTTCTCGCCCTATTGCACAAATATTCAGACCATCGAAACGGCTGAGGAATTCGAATAGAGAATATGCTTTCCCTGGTATATACGACACTGGAACTCGCCCTCATCGGTTCTTTGACCGTTTTGGGCTTGTATCTCAGCTATCTAAATCTTGGTGTTTGCGATCTGTCGACCGACGGCTGCTTCACTTTGGGAGCGGCTACCGCCGCCGTCTTTGCCTTGAGCGGACATCCTTTTCTGGCCCTTGTCATGGCCATGCTTGCCGGCATCATGTCGGGTTTATGCGTCTCGCTTTTACAGGCCTATTGCGGCATCAACTCCCTGTTATCGGGTATCATCGTCAATACGGCCTTATACTCGATCAACATTGCCATCATGGGCAATTCTTCGCTCTTAAATCTCAATAAGACCCAAACTGTTTACACGATCATCAAAGAATTGTGTCAGAATACTTTCCTGGCGGTTTTTTCTTTCCTGTTAGTCGACATCTTCTTTGTCCTGGCGGTGGCTTTATTTCTGAATTATTTCCTGAAGACCAGGATCGGTTTGGCGATCAAGGCGACCGGAGATAACCCCTTCATGGTCGAAGCCTCTTCGATCGATCCCAGGCATACTACCATCATTGCCCTTTGCATATCCAACAGTTTCACGGCCTTATCCGGTGCTCTTTTGGCCCTTTCACAGAAATCGGTCAACATCGATATCGGTTCGGGCATGGTGACGATAGCTTTGGCCTCTTTGCTGATCGGCAGGATACTGACAAGATCAAACGATACTTCCATCGGCTTATTATGTTCGATCATCGGCTCTCTGATCTTCAGAAGCGTCTATGCCCTGGCCTTAAGATTCAATATGCCGGCCTACATGCTCAAATTCGTATCGGCTTTGATCGTAGCGATCACACTGTTCATTCCTTATCTGAAAAAACAGTTGCCCTTCATCCAAAGAAAAAGAGCCATCCGTAGAGGAGAAAACGCATGATCGAAATAAAGAAAATGACTAAAGTCTTCAATGAGGGCACGATAAATGAAAAGGTCGCTATCGCCGATCTCGATCTGAAGATCAACGACGGTGACTTCATCTGCATCATCGGCGCCAACGGTTCGGGCAAATCCACCCTGCTCAACTGCCTTTCCGGGGCTCTGATCCCGGAAAAAGGCAACATCATCATTGACGGCAAGGATGTCACCCTGCTATCGCAGAATAAGCGAGCCCATGGCATCGGCCACCTCTTTCAGGACCCGCTGGCCGGTACGGCTCCACACATGAGCATCGAAGAAAACCTCGCCCTGGCCGCCAAAAGCGGACAGTGGTTGAGTACTATCAGTGAAAAAGACCGCCGTTTCTTCAAAGAAAAACTGGCACGACTGGACATGGGCCTGGAAGACAAACTGAGTGTACAGGTCGCGACCTTGTCGGGTGGTATGCGTCAGGCTCTCACCCTGGTCATGAACACCATCAAGACCCCGCGGCTTCTCCTTTTGGATGAACATACGGCCGCTCTTGATCCGGAAACGGCCGACAAAGTTTTGAAGATGACTAGAGAGACGATCGAAGAAAAGAAGATCACCTGTGTCATGATCACCCACAATATGCAGACGGCCATTGAATTGGGCAATCGCCTGATCATGATGAACGATGGCAAGATCATTCTTGATCTCAATAAAGAAGAAAAAGAAAAGCTCACGATCGACGATCTTAGAGAAATGTTTCGTAAAAGATCGTCCAGTGAACTAGATGATGATCGCATGATCCTTTCCTAAAAATGGTTTCCCGTTGGGGAAACCATTTTTCTTAGATAAGCAACGCCGTACCAAACGGTCTGACTCTGACTTCCAGCAGGCAGTCATCGCCAAAGACGGAATGCATCAGTTCTCTAAAACCTTCAAGTTTCTCTTTAGGAACGACGCACTGTATCGTGCCCTCAAAGCCGCCGCCATGGACCCGATAGGCACCTTCATCCTGCAGATACATATCCGCCAAAGCCAGACCTAAAGCCAGGGATTGAGAATCCGGGCGGGAAGCCGGATAGACGTTCTGCAGATATTCGAAAGACGAACGGCCCGATTCCTTCATCAGTTTCAGTAATGAAGCGACATCGTTTTCTTTGACCGCCTGTTTCTGGGCGATCGCCCTTTCATCTTCGTTATAGAAGTGGATGGCCCTTAAGATGGCCCGGTCGTTTTTGACCTGCTTTCTGATCTCGGTGAGATTTTTAAGCAGTTCTTCCCGGCTTGAATCGGCAAGAACTTCAACGTTCAGACACTTGGCCACTTCTTTGATCTCGTAAGGAACCGCAGCATATTCATGGGAAAGATCGGAATGATCCCCTTTCGTATTGACTAAGACCAGTTCATAGCCGTGATCGGCGAAAGAGAAATCGTAGTTTTCAATGAGCGGTTCTTTGGGATCCTTGAAGTCGATGGCCACGAAACCGCCGACAGAGATCGCCATCTGATCCAGCAGTCCGCTGGGCTTGCCGAAATAGACGTTTTCGGCATACTGACCGACTTTGGCTCTTAAGACCGGATCGATCTTGTCGTCGTTATATAAGGCGTTAAAGATCTCCACCAGCATCACTTCAAAACAGGCTGAAGATGAAATGCCCGAGCCCACCAGGACTCTTGACTCGCACAGCGCATCGAAACCGCCGATCGTATAGCCCAGTTCACTTAACCTGGCGGCTACGCCTCTGATCAGGGCCTGGGAGCTGTTTTTCTCCTCTTCCCTGATCGAAAGATCGTCAAGATCGACCTGCGCCACCGCAAAACCGCGGTCATGGTAGTTGACTTTATTGCCTTCTCCGGCTTTGACGACAACCAGATTGTCGATATTCAGACCGGCTGCCACCACATGGCCATGCTGGTGATCGGTATGATTGCCGCCGATCTCCGAACGACCCGGCGAAGAGATGAAATGATAATCGCCATCGCCATAGAGTTCATAGGCATCATCTAAAAGCTTAAGATAGCGTTTCTTTTCCTCTTCGACATTACTGTCGCAGATGATTTTGGCGATCATCTGATCGATGCCGCCGTTAATGATATGTTCTTTTAATTCTTTATATAACATAAACCTAATTCAGATGAGATTTGCCGATCATCGCCGCACCAAGGACACCCGGTTCACTTAAAGTCGCCTTCAGAATCGGAACATCCCTCATGCCTTCGTGGGCCATGGAACGGAAATACTCCTTCACTTTATCGAAATACAAGGCTGAAGAATGGGAACAGCCACCGCCAATGACGAAGCAGTCCGGGGCGCAGATGGCCGAAATGGCAGCCAGACAAGTCGCAAAGTCTTTGGACATCTTATCGATGATAGCTTCAGCGATCTTATTTCCTTCGGAAGCCAGGACGAAGACCTTGCGGGCCGAATCGCCTTCCGGACCGATCAGTTCGTTGCCGATCAGGCCGATAGCCGTACCGGAAGCTACCGACTCCACACCGCCCTTGTTGAGGTGGGCATAGATCGGATACTGTTTGGCATCCGGGTCGACGATGACGTTGGCCACTTCGCCAGCATAGCCCTTATGGCCGGAGATGACCTTGCCATTGATGACCAGTGCTCCGCCGATACCGGTGGAATGGGTCAGGAAATAAACTTCGTTGTAGCCCCTGCCGGAACCAAGTACCGCTTCCGCCAGGCCTGCCGCATTGGCATCGTTGTCTAAGAAGACCGGAATACCGGTAACTTTTTG
The DNA here is from genome assembly GCA_017432895.1 of Erysipelotrichaceae bacterium. Taxonomy (GTDB): domain Bacteria; phylum Bacillota_I; class Bacilli_A; order Erysipelotrichales; family Erysipelotrichaceae; genus Colivicinus. Next base: position 9,564 of record JAFRIG010000074.1, read on the forward strand.
CATATTGTCGGCGAACGGATAGCCTTCGCAACCCGGGATATTGGTAGCCTGGGTGATGACGTTCTTTTCGCCATCCACAGGTCCGGGAATTGCCAAACCGATGGATCTTACATCACTGAGTTCGAACTGATTCAGCAGTTCCAGAATGTTTTCTTCGATCTTTTCCGGCCCCTCAAGAGCGTGGGAAGGTGCGATGACATCCTGCACGATCCTGCCTTCTTCGTCTACTTTGGCGATCCTGACATTCGTGCCACCTAAATCGATTCCTACATAATAATTCATGATCTTTACCTCTTTTTTCTTCATTATATTATGATATTTTCCATTTTTCATCGGATTAGACAAAAGTTTCCCAAAGAAAAACACCTTGCGGTGTTTAATCTTCGATCGTAGCGATCAGATCGTAATCCCTGTAGCCGGTTATCTTCGCTTTGTAAAATTCACCGATCCGCAAAGGGCTTTCATGACGGATATAGATGATACCGTCGATCCCGTCAGGGGCGGAAAGATAACTGCGGGCAATATAGCGGTCAAAAAGCGTCTCGTATCTTTCGATCAGCACTTCGTAAGTCTTGCCGATCTTTTCTTTGTTTTTGGCTTCGACGATCTGTGCCTGCAGTGACATGAGCCTTTCATAGCGCTCATTCTTCACTTCTTCAGCGACCTGTTCATCCATCTCATAGGCTTTGGTGTCCTCTTCCGGGGAATAAGTAAAGGCTCCCAGAGAATCGAAACCGACCTCTTCGACCAGTCTCAAAGTATCGTTGAACGTCTCTTCCGTTTCGTGCGGGAAGCCCACGATCAAAGTCGTACGGATACAGGCATCTTCAAAATATTTCCTGATCAAAGCGATCTTTTCCTTGATCAGTTCAACGCTTCCTCTGCGGTTCATGAGCTTGAGGATCTCGTCATTGCCATACTGGATGGGAATATCGAAGTAAGGAAGGACCTTTTCACACTTCTTCATTTGAATCAGCAACTCTTCTTCGATCTCATCGGGATACATGTACAGGATCCTGATCCATTTGAAATCCAGCTTATCCAACTCCCTGATCAGTTCTTTCAGTTTGAAACTGCCGTAAAGGTCATGGCCGTAATAGGTCGTATCCTGGGCCACGATATTGAGCTCTTTGACCCCGGCTTCAACAAGCCGTCTGGCCTCTTCAACGTTTTCTTCGATCGGATAGGAACGGCAATTGCCTCTGATCAAAGGTATCGCGCAATAGGTGCAGCGGTTGTCGCAGCCATCGGAGATCTTCAGATAAGCCGTATAGGAATTGTTGGCCAGCTTGCGTCCTTTGCCATAGGTATGAATGAAACGGTGATCGAAAAGATCTGAGAGAAGTTCGGGAAGTTTCGGATAGTCTTCGATCTTGACAAAAAGATCGACTTCCGGAAATTCCTTGAGACAGTCTTCAAAGTAGCGTTGCACGAAACAGCCCGTCACGATCAGTTTCTGCAGCTTATCCCGCTTGTATTCAGCGATCTCCAGAATCGTATCGATCGCCTCTTCCTTGGCACTTAAAATAAAACCGCAGGTATTGATCAGGATCGCTTCGCATGCTCGAAGATCTTCTTCATATTCGAAGAAAGGATCATCAAACAAAGCGATGATGTTTTCCGAATCGACCAGATTCTTGGCACAGCCAAGAGAAACAAAACCTATTTTCATATCAGTTCACCAGCTCCGTCAGGTTCTTTGCCCATCTATAAGAATTATAACGCTTCAAAGTCAGGAAAAATCTTACCACCTGTTCGATCTGACACAGCAGTACCAGCAAGACGATATCTTTAATGCCAAACCACACACCCGCAAAAGCAATGGGAATGCCCACGGCATACATGATCCCGGAATCCAGCAGATTGTAGATCCTGGAATCCCCGCCCGCTTTCAAAGTACAGAACATCACGTAAGTGAAAGTCCTCAGGAAAGCCTTAAAGCCATAGACCGCCAGTAAGGAACGTCCGGCCTCGTAGACGCTTTGATCGGATACATGATAGAGGTTTAATAAGACCGGGGAACAGATCACCATGAAAGCCCACAGGATCATGCCTACCACAAAGGAAAGACCCAGATGATAGCGCGATTCCTCTTTGGCCTGTTCGATTCTTCCTTCGCCCAGCAGTGTTCCCACCAGGATCGAGACCGCCTCGCCATAACCCCACACGGCAAACAAGGCCATCGAAAGGATCTCCGAACCCACATAGATGGCTTCCATACTGGAACTTCCCAGCATGCCGAAGGCTTTATTGAAAAGAGACTGCCCGAAACCAAACAGCATCTCATTGAATGCGATCGGCAAGACTTTCTCGATAAAAGGCTTAATAAAGTTCAGATCAAAGGAAAACATCGTCCTGATGCCCTGATAAAAGGCCGGGGAATCGTAATGGGCATAGATCAGCACTCCGATGCAGCAGATCATCTCGCTGCAAAGGATGGCCATGCCCGCTCCGGCTACACCCTGTTTTAAGACAAAGATGAACAGATAGTTGCATAAGATATTGCATAAGACGTATAAAGCCGAGATCGTAAAAGTAAGTTTTGTGCGATGCATGGCCTGATACATGCTGCGGAATGAAGTCGAGATACATAAGAAGATCAGTGAGATCATCGCATATTTCAGATAAGTCCAGGAATAAGGCATGATGCTTGGATCATCAAGATAGAAAAGCAGCAGCTTATCCCCTACCGTAAAGACGATCCCGATCCAGACAAAGGCGTTTAACAGTGCGGATGCCAGAAAGACACCCTGGGTTCGGGCCATGTTTTTAAACTGACCGGCCCCGAAGAATTGGGCACCGAATAGAGCTGCCCCGGCTTCAAAACCCCACAGCAGATAATCATGAAGATACAGGACGTTGTTGGCATTGCCGATAGCGGTGACCATACCGATGGATGAGACCATGATCGAACAGATGATCGAACGGCAGGAATACAAAAGATGCGATAGAGCACAGGGTATCGCGATCCTTAAGACTTTTTTATAGAAGTCGCCATCACCGATATAGCTTGAAATATTCATAATCAGTATTATACATCATAAAAAGACAAGGCTATTCGTCCTTGTCTTTCGCTCTTTCTTTGTAGCGCTGCTTGCGTTCTTCCTTGATCTTGTTCTGAATGAACTCTCTTCTTTTCTTGCGCTTGATCTTCTCGACTTCCCTGTTCTTCTTTTTCTTGTAGTTGGGTTTTACTTTCTCGTTTTTGCGATAAAGCGTCTTGACGATCTGTTTTTCTTCCACATCGGCCTTGATCTGTTTTTTGGCCGTGGGATTGGAGGCTTCCTTCCAGCTGCCGTTTTTGAATTCTTTGGCCAGGAAGTTGACGCCCTTCTTGTTCAGGGCTCTGACCTGTTCCAGATCGTTCTCCTTGTATAAGAGATAACAGGTGCCATCCTTCTCGTTTCGACCGGTCCTTCCGGCCCGATGCATATAAAACTGCAGCTGTTTGGGCAAGCCCATCGAAATGACGTGGGAGATCCCGTCGATATCGATACCTCTGGAAGCGACATCGGAAGCGATGACGTAGGTGTACTTCTTGGCTTGCAGATCCTTGATGGCCTTCTGACGGGTCCTTGAATCCAAACCTCCGTGGATCAGCAGAGCCTTAATGCCCTTTTCACTCAAGTATTCGTAAGTCGCATCGGCTTCATCCTTACTGTTGGCAAAGATCAGACAGACATAGGGTTTGAAACCCGGCAGGATGTCGTAGACGACTTCCTTGTAGTCCTTGTGCTTGCAATTGACAAGGACATGATTGATGCGCGGATCTCTTTTTTTGTCTTGCACCCTGATGATCTTGGGGCTGGAAAGATACTTCCTGACGAAAGCGTTGAGTTCTTCCGGGAAGGTCGCCGAAAAACACAGGACCTGCGGATCTTTGACCATATGGGAAAAGACGATATCGATGTCTTCCAGAAAACCGAACTCCAGGGTCATATCCGCCTCATCGATCACAAACATCTGCACGAAATCGACTCTTAAGACATTGGAAACGAAAAGGTCTTTGATCCGGCCAGGTGTACCGATGACGATATGCGGAGCATTGTCCATCTTTTCGATGGCTCGCTTCTTGTCCGTACCTCCGGATAAAAGCGATATGCGAAGCTCCGGCAATACTTCCTTCATTACAAGTGCATTCTGATAGACCTGATAGGCCAGTTCCCTGGTCGGAACGGAGATCACGACCTGGGTCTTGTCGGAAACGGGATTGATCATCTCCATGATCGGGATCAGATAGGCGTGGGTCTTGCCCGTACCGGTCTTGGACAGAGCGATAACATCCTTATGACTTGAGGCATATTTGAGAACTTCATTCTGGACGGCCGTAAGTTCTTCAAAGCCGTTCAGTTCGATAAATTTCTGCGTTGTTTCTTTCAGATTCTTATTCATACCACTCTATTTTAGCATAATGTATAATTAACATATGGAAATTAAAAAAGTGGTCCCTAGTGGTTACTGTAAGGGCGTCGTAAACGCCATCAAGCTGGCTAAAGACACCAAAAAGGCCCATCCAAATGAGGATGTATATATCCTGGGCATGCTGGTACACAACTCGTATGTCACCGAGGAATTATCACAATTAGGCATCATCACCCTGGACGATTCCAAATTAAGCAAGGAAGAACTTCTGGATACGATAAGCGAAGGCATCGTGATCTTCACAGCCCACGGCATCAGCGATCAGATCAAACAGAAAGCTTTAAATAAAGGCTTGAAATATGTCGATGCCACCTGCGTCGATGTCCTAAAGACGCAAAATATTATCAAAGAATATCTGGCCAAGGGCTACGATATCCTCTACTTTGGCAAAAAGAGACATCCCGAAGCGGAAGCCGTCCTTTCTATTTCAAAAAGGATCCACCTGATAAGCAGCAGACAGGATCTTGAAGAACTTGAATTGGACAACGATAAACTGTTTCTGACCAATCAGACGACCATGTCCTATCTGGAACTGCAGGATCTTTTCACCTTGGTAAAGAATAAATATCCCCAGATCATCATCGAAGAAGAGATCTGCAACGCCACTTCTTCCAGACAATTGGCCATCACCAGACTGCAGGATTGCGATCTGCTTTACGTGGTCGGCGATGTCAAGTCCAACAATACCAACAAACTCGTGGATATCGGCCTTCAAAGCGGCATCAAAAAAGTTCTGCTGATCCAGAACTTTAAAGATATCGATATTGACGATCTTCAAGACGTAAATAAAGTCTGCGTCACTGCCGGAGCCTCCACACCCCCGAGTCTGATCAATGAAGTGATAGACTATTTAACCTCTGAAGCGGGCGATCAGCTTTCTGATTGAGATGTCTTTGATGCCAAAGATCTTCTGCGGCAGTCTTAAATAAACGGTCAAGGCATAGTATATCGCCAGCATCAGTATCCCCAGTCCACCCATGATCAGGATGTCGATCATCCTTGAATCGTAGGCAAACGGGATCAGCGAATGAAGACCATAGGCTGGCAACACCATGATAAAGGAAATGATCAGGACCTTCACGAAACGCCGGGAGGTCGTTTTTATATTGATGCCGAAGTTCTTGCGCAGACAATAGAAATACAGAACGATCTGGATCAGATAATAGATGCCTGAGGAATAGATCATGCCGTAGGCCTTGAAATATCTCACCAGCGGGAAGAAGCTGATCAGTTTGGCGAGGAAGCTGATGATCAAAGTGATGATGGCTTCCTTGCGCAGTTTTAACGACATCATGATCGAAGAAAAGATCGGAGCTACCGTGCCTAAGAAGATCTGGATGTTGCTGACGGCGAAAAGGCTCGTACCCAGATCGAGGTTGTGATTGCCGTACATGATGAAATAGATGTCTCGGGCAAAGAAGATGAAGATCATGATCACCGGAACCAGGATGAAGAAGGCCGTATCCAGGATCTGATTGACCTGACGGGTGATCTTTTTATTGTCGTGAGCTTCCAGAGATTCGCTCAAATACGGGACCATGCCCGAGCCAAAACCCAGAGCCAGAACCGAAGGAATATTGGCGATCTTGGCCACATTGGCCTGGAGAATACCCGCGGATAACTTGGCACTTTCATAAACTTGAGCGCCATGGACCCTGGTCATATAATCCATAAAGAAAGTCGTATTGACCAAAGGACCGGCCGTGCCCAAAAAGGAAATGATCACATATGGAATGCCCAGAAGCAAGATCTCCACGATGATCTGTTTTTCGTTCATGGATGCCTTGCCAGACTGTTTAGAAGCCAGATCCTTTACCTGTTTAACATCCTGTCTTGACAGTATCCCGGTATAGGCATAGGCAGCAAAGGCACCGAATGAAGCGGCGGCGATCGCAATAAAGATGGCCCAGATGCTCTTAAAGTGCAGGATATTGACGAAAAGATAAGCCAGAATGATGATGGAGAAGACTCTGACAAACTGTTCCAGGACCTGGGAGGAAGCGTAGAGATCAAGACGTTTGAGACCCTGAATGTAGCCCCTCAATGCCGAAAGCAAAGGGACCAGAATGACGGCGATTGTCAATATATAGAACATCGTCTTGAGGTTTTGAATATCTTCCAAAGGTGCCGAAACACCCAAGGACTGTCTGGCCAAGGGACCGGCCATTGCGATCAGGAAAAGACCCGTCGCCATGCACAGGCCCAGAACGATGGAAGAACCCATCTTTCTAACCAGCAGAACGGTCTTGTAGTCTTCTTTGGAATAATATTTGGCCACTAAGGAAGCGATCGCAAAAGGAATACCGGCCTGTGAGATCTGCAAAAGCAGATCGTAGTAGGTATAGACGATCGAATAAAAAGCCATATTCGATTCGCCGGCGATCGCCGACAAAGGCGAATAATATAAAAGACCGAGAAGCTTGGAGACAAAAATGCCAAAGGAGCTCGTTAAAGCTCCGATCAGCAATGATTGTTTCATCTTCTCTTTATTCATCACTCTTCCCCATAGCTGACGTCAAGCCGGAAATATTCCGAACGGACGATCGAATAATCGGAATTCTTGAACTGAACAAAGATATAAAGCGTCGTCTCCGGATACTTCGTGATAGCCGAAGCCACGATGCCCTTGACGAAACCCTCTTCAATATTGGCCTGGTTGGGGACCATATTGTATTCCTTATCTTCAAAGATGCCGACGTTGGCCGCCATCGTATTGCGGTAATCGACGTTCTTTTCGATCGCCAGCAGTTCGATGTCATACATGGCGATACGCGGATTGTCGATGGTTATGTAGTAACGGTAGCCGTCTTCGATCTTCGCCATCTCGACGGCAATATCAAAATAATTGGAGGTTTCCTGAAAACTGTCGTGCTCTCCGATCATTTCGATGATAAACATATAACGCTCATCCGGATTTGCCATCTGCTTGCCGTCTTCTTCGCAAGCGCACAAGCTCAACAGCAAAAGCAATACCAGCAGTAATTTCTTCATATTAAAACTCGACAGCGTAGTAGAACTTCTTGCCCTTCTTGATGATGGTCAGTTCCTTATTGAAGGCGTTTTCCTTGTTGAGTACGTAATTGAAATCGGTCACCTTTTCACCATTGACCGAGATCGAAGAACCCTTGATCAGATCTCTTGCTTCGCGATTGGACTTGCAGGCGCCGACTTTTACCAGGGTCTCGATCAAACCGCTGCCGTCTTCGATTTTGCTTCTTTCCAGATCCGCCGTGCCCTGTTTGAGCTCTTCATAGGTCAGATCCTTGAGATTGCCCTTGAAGAAAGTCTCGGCGATCTTGACGGCTGAAGCATAAGCTTCTTCACCATGCAAGAAAGTGATGACTTCTCTGGCCAGAGCCTTGTGAGCTTCACGCAGTTCGGGATGTTCGTTGTTGGAGATCTCAAGTCTTTCGATCTCTTCTTTGGGAAGGAAGGTCAAAAACTTCAGGTAGTCGATGACCTTGGCGTCTTCGGAATTGATGAAGAACTGATACATCTCATAGGCCGAAGTCTTGTTGATATCCAGCCAGATGGCTTTGCCGTTGGTCTTACCGAACTTCTGGCCATCGGACTTGGTAAGCAAAGGCATGGTGAAACCATAGGCTTCCTTGCCCAGTTTCTTTCTGATCAGTTCGATACCGGCCGTGATATTGCCCCACTGGTCCTGACCGGCCACCTGCATCGTACAGCCTCTTTCCTCATACAGATGCATGAAATCATAGGCCTGTAAAAGCATGTAAGAGAACTCGGTATAAGTGATACCTTCATCGAGTCTTCTTCTGACGATATCCTTGTTCAGCATGTAGCCGATGTTGAAGTACTTGCCCACATCCCTGAGCCAGCTGATGTAGGAGATATCCTTGAGCCAGTCGTGGTTGTTGACGACTTCAAAACCGAAGACCTTTTCGGCCTGCTGCTTGAGGCAATCGAAATTGTGTTGCACTTCCTCTTCTGTGATCATCGGTCTTTCGGCATCCGGTTTGGGATCGCCGATCAGACCCGTCCCCCCGCCGACCAACAGAATCGGATTGTGGCCGGCATCTTTGAGACGTTTGGAGATCAGAAACGATGAAAAGTGTCCGATATGCAAGGAATCGCCGGTCGGGTCGGTGCCGATGTAAAAAGTCACACCGCCCTTGTTGAGCAGATCCTTTATTTCCGGAGACGATTCATCCTTGATCAGTCCCCGCCATACTAATTCTTCATAAATTCCCATATATGCTTATTCCTTTGTGGTATTTTTCGGTGAATACAAGGCGTTGAGCCTCTTTTCTTTTTCTTCGACATTCTCGTCCTTGAGCATCTTGGTCATCAGTCTCATCGAGATGGCTCCCAGGTCATAGGAAGGAACCACGAACGAGGAGATCTCCGGACGTACCGAAGAAGTGTACTTGCTTTCGTTCATGCAGATCAGATCCATTTCTTCCGGGATCTGGATACCGGCACCCTGGCCGGCATTGAGAGCTGCCATGGCTTGCGAATCGCGGTTGGCTACAAAGACCTGATGTTTGTGGGTCTTGAAATAAGACTTCAGGAACTTGTAGGTCGAACGGTTGTCCTTGGAGACTTCGATGTAGCCCTTGTATTCCTTGCCATACTTGGCGAAAGCCTCTTCAGCTCCCGTTTTCATCATTTCGGAGACCACATCGTTGCGGTGATCCTGCAGGATCGCGATATCTTCGATGCCCTTTTCAAGATAAGATTCGCATAATTCGCAGATCGCCTTCCTGTAGTCCACATAGACCGAACAGATGTTGTCGGAAGAGATCTGTGAACACATGACGACCATCGGGATATTGTATTCTTCCAGCAGTTTGAGCGAATCATCGAGATCCTTGTCGGCATAGATGATGACCCCATCCACCCGCGACTTGATCACATCGTCGATGATCTCCTTGATATCGGTGACTCCTTCGGTGATGGTATGCAGATAGACCGAATAATCATAGATCTTGGCCACGTCGCAAAGGCCGTTGATGATACGGCCTGAGAAAGAGACCGAAGTCGAAGGAATGATCAGGCCGACCGTCGTCGTACGCGACAAAGCCAGACCCTGAGCGATCGCATTAGGCCGATAGCCCAGTTTGTTTATCGCCTCCTCGACTCTTTTCTTGGTATCTTCTTTGACGACCGTAGAGCCGTTTATGACTCGTGAAACGGTAGCTAAGGAAACGTTTGATTCTTTGGCAACTTCGTAGATCGTTACTTTTTTCATTGATCATCACCATCTGGCTTCAGCCAGCCTTTCAGGATCTCCAGCGTCCTTTCCGCCATATCGACCGCTTGGGCCTTGGCCTTCTCGACGCCTTCCTTGACCTCTTCTCTGTTCATGAATTCTTCGAATTCACCTCTGGCATCCTCAATGATGGATTCCAGACCTTTTTTAACTTCGCCAAGCGGATCAGCAGGATCCTCTTGTTTTATTTCTTCTTTTATTTCTTCTTTGATTTCTTCAACCTCTTGAGTTATAGGTTCTTCCGGTTTGCCCTTAAGTTCCCTGATCTTGTTTACGGCGTTATCATAGAGGTCCCTGGACTTTTCTTTGATCGTTGCGATAGCCTTATTAAGCTCTTCTTCGTTTACGGCCGATTCCGCCATTGAAGTGAGCCTGTCGGCGACATCCTGGAATACTTTGCTGGCTTTATAGCGGACCGCTTCGACTTTTTCAGCGACGCTTTCATCGCTATCCTGAGCTTCCTTGCCTAAAGCATCGACTTTTCCCTTGAGGTCTTCGATTACTTCCTTAATGCTTTCTTCAATATACTTTTCTTCCACTTTTATCCTCCAATGATATCTTCGGGGCTCGGCTGTTTTAATTCATCTGTTTCACTTTCATCATCCTTGATATATGAAAGTACTCTTTCTTTGATATCGCCGGCATTCTTCACGACGAATTCCTTGGCATCCCTGGCCGCGGACAAAGTAGCGTCATGGGCCTTGTCGACCGTGCCGGATACTTTGACGACCGTATCCAAAGGTGCCTGCACCTTCTCGATCGAACGATCGACCAGATCGATCGTGCCATGCGTCATCAGCAGCGTGTCATCGACGCTGGAAAGAACTTTGATCAGTTTTACCAGCAGAATTATTACACAGACCAGGCATACTGCACCCAGTATCGGCAGCAGATCGTTGCATAGATCTCTAAAAGCAATAATAAAAGCATCCATATTTTTTACCTTCCTCATATGTATTCTAATAAATTATGAAAATATTTTCAATAAACTGTATGCCTTTTCAAACAAAAAAGGAACTAAATAAGTTCCTTTACCATTTCCGCGATATTGTAGATATCCTTGCTGGACATGAAGACCAGACACTCTCCCTTATATTGGGCGAGAATTCTGGCGCCATCCTCATCTTCCGATAGCACATGGCTTTCAGGGATCAGATCCGCCAGATAAGTGATATCGATATCCGTGCCATCCTGTTTGTCGTCGATCGACGTAAAATTCAGCAGGTAGATCTCATCCGCTTTTTCCAAAGCGTTCTTGAAATCTTGCGCAAAATACTTGACTCTCGATGCCCGATGGGGCTTGAAGATCGCAATGATCTTGCGATCGGGATAGCGCTTATGAGAAGCTTCGATCGTAACACCCACTTCCGTAGGATGATGGGCATAATCATCCACAAAGATCGTATCCTTGTATTCTTCGATGATGTAGCGTCTCTTGGGTCCGACGTAGCTGTTTAAAGCCTCTTCCACCTGATCCTGATCAAAGCCCATGTAATGGCTAAGTGCCAGAACACCCAATATATCGATCATGAGATGGTCACCGACAAACGGTACTTCATAATGGTGGATCATTTCACCTTTATAGTACAGATCAAAACCCGAGCCCTTGGCATCGCTCTTTATATTCTCAAGATAATAGTCGTTGTTTCTGCTCAAACCGAAGGAATAGGCTTTTTTAGGAAACTGCAGTTTCTGACACCACTCATCATCCCCATAATAGAAGACGGCTTCTTTGACATTGTTGACGAATTCCTGATAGGCATTGAAATAGTCGATCTCATCCTTGAAGTAGTCGACATGGTCGATCTCAATATTGGTGATGATGGCATATTCCGGAAAGTAGGAAACAAAGTGACGGCGGAACTCGTCCGACTCCACGCAGAGATATTCGCTGTCCTTTTCCAAAAAACCTTCCCCATCGCCGATCAGATAGCCGGTTTTGGCAAATTTTGAAAAGACGGTCTTGGCGATGGTGGTCGTCGTAGTCTTGCCATGGGATCCGCAGATGGAGACGGACTTGTAGCCCTTCATCAGTTCACCTAAGAATTCATGATAGCGGTAGCACTTGCACAGTTTCCTGGCTCTGATGACTTCCGGGAAGTCTTCCAGGAAGGCGTTACCGATGATGACCGTATATTCAGGCTTGATATTGTCCTCATCAAAAGGAAGGATCTTTATCCCCCTTTTGACCAGTTCGTCTTCCGTAAAGAAATGCTTATCCAGGTCCGAACCCATGACCTCATTGCCCAGTTCATTAAGCATGATGGCCAAAGAAGCCATGCCGGTACCTTTAATGCCGATAAAGTAGTACATCATTCCTCCTCATTGAAGGAATCAAACAGCGAGATCTCATCAAGATCGTCGTCGAGATCATCGTAGGTGTGCTCATCGTAGCCGAAATCTTCATCCAGCAGCCGATGCAGTTCATCCTCATCGGTGTCCTGCAATACCTGATTGATGTCCAGGTTGTCCTTCTCGTAGTCTTCCCTGCTGCCGTAGCCATAGATCGGTGAAGTGATGATCTCCAGGTGGGAATTGTCAGGCTTGCTGACGAGGGATTCGTTGGTACTGACACTCTGTCTGAATTCCGGCTTGTTTTCTTTGATGACGCCAAAGATCGGCGAGATCTGCGAAGAAAATTCGTAATCGCCGTAAACCGATTCAGCCTGTTTGGGCTGCTGTTGCTGCTTCTCGGGTTTCTTTTCGTTGAGGTCGATAAAAGCTGACTTTTCCTGTTTGCGATACAGGATGTCCTTGGCCTTGACGGTATTTTCCTGTTTCTTGGCCGGTTTGACTTCTACCGGTTTTTCATAGACTTCTTCTTCCTCATCATCCGGTTCAAAAAGGATGTCGATGAATTTCTTTTTTATATCGTTTTTCATTTCCCACCTCTGTCATTCATAATTCTACAACATTTTATGTCTATTCCACATTACGGATTGTTTCTGTTTTCTTCATCCACCAGAAAATCGTTGACATTGCCATTCACCGGCATGATCGTTTCAAACAGATTGACCTGTTTCTTCTCGTAATCGATCTCGTTTTTCAGCGAGTAACCCGCCGCCACATCGTCCTCTCTGACGATGGTACCCTTGGCCATCAGCAGGATCCGGGAACTCAAGGCGACGATATCATCTCTTGTCGCATACCCGTAGAAAATCAGATCTTTCGACAGGAAATATGACAGGTAGTCTTCATCGTATTCATAGACCTTGTAGAGGTACTCGTGATCGAGCCCCTCGTTATCTTTATAGGTACTCTTTCTGGTGTAGATGAGTTTACTTTCATCGAAGAAGCCTTCATCGGCCAGTATCTCATCGGGATAATAGCGGTCATTGACGATGGCGGAGATATTGACGTCCATGATGAAACGGGAATCGTTGTAGCTGAAGCAGTTGGAAAGAGGACCCCCTTCCATCTCGTGCAGATCGCTGGGCAGGTAGTAATCCAGATACTGGCTGTAGCTGTTGCGTCTGATCTTTTCTTCCGCCATATCACTAACAAAAGCGCTGTCCAGCTGGGCATTCAAATCCCCCGCCTGAGCACAGCCAAACAGGCATATACATATTAAAAAGATCATGAACCTTTTCACGTCTTTATTCTAACATACAATGATTCTTAAAACTAAAGTAGCTGCTTTTGGAAACGATGATATGATCGATCAGCGGGATCGACATCAATCGGCAGGCTCTGGATAGCTTGTCGGTCAGATCGATATCGGCCCCGGAAGGCTCGGAAACATCGCTGGGATGATTGTGGGCTACCAGGATCGAATTGGCCTTGACCAGCAGTGCTTTGCGCAAGATCTCGTCAATACTGACGTTGGCGCTGTTCTTGTTGCCCTTGTAGAGAACTTCCGATTTGATGATCGCATTTCGGGCATTGAGATAGATGACGAAAAACTGTTCCTGATCCTCGAAACCCAGATTGAAACGCAGCCATTCCACGACTTTGTCCGGTGAACTTAGCTGCGGTTCGGCGATCCGATCGACTTTGCTTAGACGCTTGTATATCTCCAAGATCGCCATGATCTCCAAAGCCTTGGCCTTCTTGATCCCCTTGATCGCCGTCAGTTCCTCGTAAGTCAAAGAAAGCAGATTCTCGAAACCATGCGCCATCGCGATGACTTCTTCAGCCAGTTCAAAAACGTTTTTCTTCCGATAGGCCGATTTCAGGATCAGCGCCAGCAGTTCATCGTTGCTTAAGGAAGTGATCCCGTATTGCAAGGCCTTTTCTCTAGGCAAAAGTCGCTCACTCACAATGATACCTCCTTTGACGCAGATCGTTTATCGTCGCATTCAATGAATAGATGCCGTTTAAAGACAAGGAATAGTTTCTGACCAGCCTGTTTTCTTCCAGATGATACGATTTGTCTAGCTGCCCTTCAAACTGTCTGAAACGGACTTCGTCAGCCAGCAGATCCTGGGGCAATTCAAAAACTTCGATGACCTCGATCATCCTGATGTCGTCATTGACTGCATCTATCTTTAAGGTAAGTGAATCTTTTCCGTCATAACAGCTGCAGGAAACCGTTTTGGCATTGCTGCAGCCGCACAAAAGAACAAGTAATGAAATGATCAGTTTCTTTTTGATTTCCATCTGATATACAGATGATAAAGCAAGACCCCGCAGAAGGCACCTGCCGTATCGATTGCCATGTCCTTTAAAGAACAGTAGCGTCCCGCGACGAAAAGCTGATGTATTTCGTCGGAAACCGCATAGGCACCTGCCGCCAGCAGCGGATATGCAAAAATATCGTTATGAAAGTATTCACGATAATTGGCATACATCAAAACGCCCAGGATCATAAACTCCGTGAAATGAGCCAGTTTTCTGATCGGCTGGCCATATAAGGCAAAGAATTGGGAAATGTCCATATGACTGCCCGCAAAAAGAAAGGCGTAGACCTTGTAGATCAGTTCCGTGGCCAGGTTGGAAGTGGCTTCCGATTCCAGTTCCGGCTGGCTGGACATGAAGAAGATCACACCCATCCAGAAGATAAGCAGTGCTGCCTTAAGTATTTTTTTCACGTAATAATGATACCACTATTGCAGATAAGGAAATACCTCGCTGTCCTTGTTTAATACCGCTTTTTGAAAGATATCGTAGCTTCTGGAGCTGCAAAGAACGCTGACACTTCCAAGCATCAGAGCCTTGTTCAGGTAGTTGACATCCTCCCTGTTCAAGGCGATGGAAACGATCGCGATCCTGGCATCGGTCTCATAAGCTTTGATCGGCTTGCCCTGATTGTCGTATAAACCGATGATGCGGCAGCCTTCAAAAAGCAGATCGGAAAGACTGTAATCATTTTTCTTAATGCTCAAATAGACATCCACATACATCCCTACACCCAAAGAGCCGGCATTCATCTTGACTTCCGATGTATAAAGATCGTATGACGCCTCATTCTCTTTTAAATAAGAGACCGCCAGATCGCGGATATCCTCTTCCAATGCACCCTTGTAGATTAGAGAGCCTTTAGGCAGAGAATAGGAAAGCTTGACATACTTGCCGATGATATCTTCTTTCTCAAGATAGACATCGCCATTGAGATAAGCTTTAGGCACTTCCATCATGACCAGGTCTTCTTCACCTAATAAACTTCGCTGATAAAGCTGATGAGAAGCGACCGGCACTTCAATATAAGCTTCCCGATAACGCAGATAGGCACTGAGCGAGAAAAACAGGCAGATAAAAAACAGAACGACCGGTATCGTAAACAAAAGGATCTTCTTTATCATCTTGAACCTCCTGTCCATTATTTGCCGGAAAAAACAAAAATCCTCACCCGTTTTTGCAGATAAGACTCTCTTTTTGCTGTTTTTGTCGATATAATCTTTGAAAATAGCCAATTATGCGGCCATTATTGAAAATATACCTGAAGAAAAATAAAAGCCTCAGTCATTGACCAAGGCTTTCATATTATCTTATTCTTTGCCAAGAAGTTTGAACATCTTCTTCTTGTAGACTTCGACACCCGGCTGGTTGAACGGATTGATGTCCAAGAGGTAGCAGGTCATGCCGCAGGCAATGAAGAAGAAGTAGATCATGTAGCCGAAGCTGTAGGCTGAATTGTCCTTAAGATGGATGACCATGTTGGGATTGTTGCCGTCATCGCTATGGGCACTCAAGGTTCCTTCAAAGGCCATTTCCGAGACCCAGGAGAGTTTTTTGCCGGCAAGGTAGTTCATATGGTCGAGATCTTTTTCATCGCCCGGGAAGAGAATATCGTCAGCCATCTCGTCGATATAGAAGATCGTTTCGAATTCATACTTGCTGCCTTCCTGAATGAACTGGCCCAATGAATGAAGGTCGGTCGTGAAGCAGGCGCTGGTCGGTAAGATGCCCTTGCCTTCCTTGCCTTCGGACTCGCCAAACAGCTGTTTCCACCATTCGGCGATCATCGTCAGCTGCAGATGGTAGGTGACGAAGTATTCGGCCTTGTAGCCCTTGTTGTCAAGTATCCTTCTGGCTACGGCATACTGATAAGCCGGGTTCCTGCTCAGATCGTCGGTATTGAGCTCATTGTAGGCATCCAGGGAACCCTTCATCAGGGCTTCGATGTCGACATTGGCTAAAGCCAATGGCAATAAACCGACTGCCGTAAAGACGGAGTAGCGTCCGCCGATATCATCGGGGATCACAAAAGTCTCATATCCTTCTTCATCCGCCAGGGTCTTCAAAGTGCCTCTGGCCTTATCGGTCGTTGCATAGATCCTTTCCTTGGCCTTTTCACCATATTTGGCTTCCATCCACTGTTTGAAGATACGGAAGGAAACGGAAGTTTCCGTCGTCGTTCCCGACTTGGAGATGACGTTCAGGACTACTTCTCTGTTTTCAATGTGCTTGAGGACTTGCGAAATATAGGTATATGAGAAGGTGTTGCCGACGAAGATGACTTCGATACCCTCTTCAGGATACAAGCCCTTGATCATCTCATAGGCCGCTCTGGCACCCAGATACGAACCGCCGATACCGCAGACCAGAACGGTGTCGTATTTGCCTTCCATGCGTTTTTTCAAAGCCAGGATACGCGCGAATTCTTCCTTGTCGTAGTTAAGCGGCCAGTCTACCCAGCCCAAGAAGTCATTGCCGGCACCCGTCTTTT
Organism: Erysipelotrichaceae bacterium; assembly: GCA_017432895.1. Taxonomy (GTDB): domain Bacteria; phylum Bacillota_I; class Bacilli_A; order Erysipelotrichales; family Erysipelotrichaceae; genus Colivicinus. The sequence goes on from JAFRIG010000074.1 coordinate 26,330, forward strand.
CATGCAGATCACGGTGGGCCTTGCTGACCCTTTCCTGCCACAGCGAAAGATCTTCATCAAGCTTCGCGTTTCTCAGATCCAAACTAATCATCGTACTCTCCTTTTACCCATTGGGGCATTTTATCTTTAATCGTCTTAAATCCTTTATTGTTTTCCGGCATCCCCAGAAACTTTACCCTTTTGCTATAACGGCGGGTATTCTGGGACAGCGCTTTGAATGAGAGCCTGAGCTGCCGGTGCTGATAATCGATGTCGATGACCTTGACCATTACGTACTCATCGATCTGAACGAAATTATCTATCTTTCTGACAAAGCCGTTAGAGATCTCCGAAATATGGATCAGCCCCGTCACCCCGTCATCAAATTTGACGAAGGCTCCATAGGGTTTGATACCCGTGATCTTGCCGTAAACGGTCATGCCGACCTTATACTCGTCTATACTGCTCATACGCAAATATTATAACATGAGATATTTTTTATCCTTCCTGTCTTCTTTCATGATTTTGTATCATCACGGGACTTTTTCTTCTGCAGCGGGAAATTCTCAGGTATAATATTAGTGCAAAGGGAGAAGACGTATGATCAATAAGTACACACTGAGCAGAGCTCAGGAAATCAGATTTGTCAGGCAGCATCTCGACGAGTTCATCGCCAACAACATTTCCCTATCCCGTTACAGCGACGACGATCCTTTAAAAGGCAAAGCCGAAGAAAACTTCTATGAGGCCTACGAGTACATCCTGAATCATCCGGAAGTGGAAAATGACTACAAATGTCTGCTGCAGCTGCATGGCATGCTGATGAAAGACCTCGACAACGGGATCAAGAGCGAACTGAGTGAAAAACAGATCGAAGAACTCTCTTCCATGATCAACCAGCCAACCAAGGCCAATCTGGAGATCGCGATCGACGTTTTCCTTTACATCTTAGACAAGCGTCTGTTCACCGATGGCGATGTCAGAGCCGCGATGTGTTTTGCCAACAAGATCATGGTCGACAACGGCTGCGGTTTTCTCACCGTCCCCATCATCCACAAGGATACCTTCCGCTACAAGCTGAAGGAATACAAGGATTCCAACGATTTCGACATCAAAGACTGGGTCTATAAATACTGCGTCAAAGGCCCCAAACTCGATCAATAGTTTCACCGCATCAGCCGATGCGGTGTTTTTATTACATCTACAAGCCCAAAAAATAATATAATCTAACTGATGAACACGAAAAGACTCACGACCCTGGCGATGCTGGTGGCGATCTACCTCGTTTTAAGCATCCTCACCCCGGTAAAGATCGCAAACTTCAAATTCACCTTTGAAGCTTTTCCTATTCTGATCGCCGGATTACTGATGGGACCGATCGACGGGCTCATCGTCGGTGGTGTCGGTTCTTTCATCTACCAGCTGCTGTTTTCAGGCTATGGCATCACGCCAACGACGCCTTTGTGGATTCTGCCCCATGCTTTAAGCGGACTGCTGGTCGGAGTTTTCAGCCAAAAAAGCGGTTTTGAACTTGATTTCAAAAAACTCGCCTTTATCTGTGTGATCTCGGCTTTTACCGTCACATTATTAAATATTCTGGCTTTATACGTCGATTCAAAGCTCTACGGCTATTATTCCAAGGCTCTGGTCTTCGGCAATATCTTCATCAAGATCATCGTCGGCGTGATATTGTCGATCATCTATGCTTCGATACTTCCCAAACTGCTCGCCTACCTCAAAAAGCAGCTGAACAGACAAGCGTAAGCTTTTTTTTACGCAAAGCTAAAATACTATCCCACTTTCCTGTAAAATGAAAGATAGAGATATGATGGGAGGCGTTTTTATGCTCACAGACATTCAGATCGCACAAGCCTGCGAAAAAGAAAAAATCAATAAAATAGCTGCCAAACTGGATATTGGCGAAGAATATCTGGAACTTTACGGCAATTACAAAGCCAAGATCGATCTTAAACTGATGAAAGATCTTAAAGACAAAAAAGACGGCAAGCTGATCCTGGTGACAGCCATCACCCCTACTCCGGCCGGCGAAGGAAAGACCACCACGACCGTCGGTCTGGCGGATGGCTTAAGAAAGATCGGCAAGAAGTCGGTCGTCGCCTTAAGAGAACCTTCTTTAGGTCCGGTCTTTGGCATCAAAGGCGGGGCAGCCGGAGGCGGTTACGCCCAAGTCGTGCCGATGGAAGACATTAACCTGCATTTCACAGGTGACTTCCATGCGATCGGTGCCGCCAATAACCTGCTGGCCGCCATGTTGGACAACCACATCCAGCAGGGAAATGCCTTAAACATCGACCCAAGAAGGATCACCTGGCGCCGAGCGGTCGATATGAACGATCGGCAATTAAGAAACATCATCGACGGTTTAGGAAACAGGACCGACGGAACCCCCAGACAGGATGGTTTCGACATCACGGTGGCTTCCGAAGTCATGGCCGTCTTGTGTCTTTCTTCCGATATAAACGATCTCAAGGAAAGACTTTCAAAGATCGTCGTCGGTTACACCTATGACAATGAACCGGTAACCGCGGGACAGTTAAAAGCTCAGGGTGCCATGGCCGCCTTATTAAAGGATGCCTTAAAACCCAATCTGGTCCAGACATTAGAAGGCACACCGGCCTTTATCCATGGCGGACCGTTTGCCAATATCGCCCACGGCTGCAACTCCGTTACGGCCACCAGAATGGCTTTGAAACTTGGCGATTACACCGTCACGGAAGCCGGTTTCGGTGCCGATCTTGGGGCCGAAAAATTCCTGGACATCAAGTGCCGTATGGCAGGTCTCAAGCCTGATGCGGTCGTCATCGTCGCAACGGTAAGAGCACTGAAACATCACGGTGGTGTAGCAAAAGAGGAGCTGAACAATGAAAACCTTGAAGCCTTACAAAAAGGCCTTCCCAATCTGCTTCAGCACGTGGAAAACATCACCAAAGTCTTCAAACTCCCCTGCGTGGTCGCCATCAACCGCTTCCCTACTGATTCAGAAGCGGAATTGAAACTGATCGAAGATCGATGCAGGGAATTAGGTGTCAATGTTGCTTTGTCCGAAGTCTGGGCCAAAGGCGGCGAAGGCGGCGTCAAGCTAGCCGAAGAAGTCGTGAGACTTTGCGATCAGCCAAACGATTTCGAATTCGCCTACGATCTCTCCCTTTCAATAAAGGAAAAGCTCAATGCGATCGCGACCAGGATCTATCATGCCAATGGTGTCGATCTTGTCGGCGATGCGCCGAAACAGCTGAAACAGCTGGAGAAACTGGGCTATGGTTCTTTACCTATCTGTATGGCCAAGACCCAATATTCCTTCTCCGACAACCAGAAGAAACTGGGAGCACCCCGTGATTTCAAGGTCACGGTCCGCAACCTCAAAGTCTCTGCCGGTGCCGGCTTCATCGTCGCTTTGACCGGTGAGATCATGACTATGCCGGGCCTTCCTAAAGTTCCGGCCGCCGAAAATATCGACGTCGACGAAAACGGCGTCATTACAGGACTGTTCTGATATGGAAAACATGACATTGAATCAATTCTCAACTGCTGCCGCATCCAAGGATCCCGTTCCCGGCGGTGGCGGGGTCAGCGCTTTAGCCGGTTCACTGGCTGCTTCTTTAGCTCAGATGGTCACCAACCTCACTATCGGTAAAAAGAAGTATCTCGAATACACTTTTGAACTCACTGACTTACGTAAAGAACTGGAGATCCTCAGGGTCAATCTTTTGGGTTGCATCCAGAAAGATGCCGATGCTTTCGAACCCCTGGCGGCCGTCTATGCCCTTCCTAAAGATACGCCGGGTTATCAGGAAAAGATGGAAGATTGCCTGCGCAAGGCAGCTGACTCACCCTTACTTATCCTGAAATATGCCGCAAGGATCATCGACCTGGACGAAAGACTCTCTATCATCGGTTCCAAGCTTTCCGTCTCCGATGCCGCCACTTCCGTAATGCTGGCGCATGGTGTGCTTTATGGAGCCTACGTCAATATCCTGGTCAATACCAGACTGATGAAAGATGAAGACTATGCCAGGAATCTGGAAGATGAAGCGATAAAGATCCTGGATGAATATTCCGTAAAAGCTTTAAACATCTACGATGATATATGCAAGAGGTTAAGTGAATAATGGCTCAGATCCTGAAAGGAAAACCGGTCGCATTGGCGATCAATGAAAGAAACCTTGAAACTATCCAAAAGCTCAAAGAAAAAGGGATAATTCCCACTTTAGCCCTTTTCAGAGTCGGTGAAAGAGATGACGATCTTTCTTATGAAAGAAGTATCCTGAAAAAAGCTGAAAAACTCGGCATTAAAGTCAAACAATATGTCTTTGATATCGATGTCGAAGAAAAGACTTTCTACGATAGGCTCGATGAAGCCAACAAAGATGAAAACATCCATGCGATACTGGTCTTCAGGCCTTTGCCGAAGAAACGTTTTGATGATGAGACTTTGCGCAACCGCATCGATCCCTATAAAGATATCGATGGCTGCAGCGATCTGTCCTTAGCGGCTATCTTCACAAAGAAGTCCTTCGGCTTTGCGCCATGTACAGCCCAGGCCGTCATCGAAATGCTCGATCACTATGAACTGCCGATCGAAGGCAAAAACGTTGTGGTCATTGGTAGATCTCTAGTCATCGGCAAGCCCGTCTCGATGCTGCTGCTCAACCGCAATGCGACAGTGACGATCTGCCACACCAGAACCAAAGACATCAAAGAGATAACAAAAAAAGCCGATATCCTGGTCTGTGCTATCGGCAATGGTGAAATGATCGATGCCTCCTACGTCAGTGAAGGCCAGATCGTTATTGATGTTGGCATCACCTGGAGTGAAGCGAAGCAGAAGTTGTGCGGCGATGTGCTGTATGAACAGGTCGAACCGCTTGTCGGCTGCATAACGCCGGTACCGGGCGGTGTCGGTTCGATCACGACCTCCATCCTGCTTGGCAATGTGGTCAAAGCCTGTGAGAAACTAAGCGGTTAAGGCCGCTTTTTTAATATCTCAAGACTGATCATTAGATCGATACCCAGACATGTCAGCATGATGATGATCTCCGCAAGCGTATTGACCATCATATAACGCATGTAAAGAAGTACAGCTGCACATAGCACCAGCATCAATACCCTTCCATAGAGATCTTTGCCAGCCAGGAAGGTATTGCGATAAGTACTAAGAATCAGCACGAAAAAACCTGTATAGGCCAAAAGAAGATGCAGATCACCTTGAAAATCATAAGGAACGTGATGAGGGATCATGGTCCCCAGAAACATGGCCGCAAAGACGATAAGTCCTGCTTTCCTGCCGGCAATCAAAGACGTCTCATAAGCCATGACAGCACCCGTCAATATCCCCAGCATCAGCAGATACAAATAACCCTCAGTCTTTAAACTAAGGGTCGAGTAGTTTTCTGTGAACAGATCGAGCTGCCCCGCCGGCAGCAGAAATAAGACGATCGTCAGGATATTGAACAAGATCAGATATTTAATTCTTGTCTTCATCGATCAGGATCTTCATCGCTTCGATCGCGACTTTGATTGCTCCGTCGGTATCGTGGACCTGCGGATTATCCAGGCCGGCTTTAGCCCTTTCCTGATTGGCAACCACCAGGAAGCAGGAACCGACTCTGACTCTTAAATACTGGCCAACGATAAACAAAGCGGCCGATTCCATTTCCGACACTTTGCAGTCAAGGGCGAGCCAGGCATTCCATTTTCTGATCAGCTCTTCCCCATTAGGCAAAGTCTCCGGCCGATGCTGGCCATAGAAGGAATCCTTGGACTGGGAGATACCGACGTGGTATGGCTGATTGAGCCTCTTGCAGGCTTCGACCAGGGCATTGGTGACATCCAGGTTGGCGACAGCCGGAAATTCGATCGGAGCGTATTCCCTGGTCGTTCCTTCCATACGGATCGAAGCGGTCGAAACGGCAACATCCCCGGATTTGACATCCAGCTGCATACCTCCGCAGGTACCGATCCTGATGAAAGTATGAGCACCAGAAGCGACCAGTTCTTCCAAAGCGATCGAAGCGGAGGGTCCACCGATGCCTGTCGAACACACGGATACCTTCGTACCGTTGAGGTAACCCGTATAAGTCGTATATTCCCTGTTTTGTCCGGCCTTTACCGGATTGTCAAAATACTGGGCTATTTTCTCGCAGCGTCCGGGATCGCCCGGAAGAATGACGTATTCGCCGATATCATCTTTGCCGACACCGATATGATACTGTTTGGATGAACCTTCAGTGTAGTCTATCATAGATTATTTTCTCCTTGATCTTTACATCTATATTCTATTAAAAATCGTAATTGCTTACAACTTCACTCAAAAAATACAAGGAACCGCAGATCAGGATATTGTCATATTCCTTTAACGCCTCATCGATGGCATGTTTATAGTCTTCATCGATCAACTGATCTTTGAATTCTGAAAGATCGATCGCATCCTTGTACGGGAAGGTCGTGACGACCAGCTTATCGCAATGAGCTTTAAGCATTTCCATCATCTTGCGATACTCCTTGCGTTTCAAAGCGGAAAAGACGATGCACTTGCTGCCGGAGAAGCGATCAAAGGATTCCACCAAAGCGGCGACACCATGGATATTGTGCCCGCCATCCAGGATGACGCGCGGTTTTTCTTTGACGATCTCGAAACGGCCATGCCACAGAGCTTTCTTTATGGCGGCTTTTACCGCCTTTTTATCGACCTCAAGTCCAAGATCCTTAGCCGTGATCTCAAAGGCATACAGGGCTAAAGAAGCGTTGTGCAGCTGATAGGAAGCATAGGAAGAAAGTTCATATTCTTCGTTATGAAACCTGAATCTTCTATCCCCCAGATCTTCATATTCACCCAGTGCATAGAAACGGCAGTTTCTTTCTTCCGCCGTCTTTTTTACGATCTCTGTGCATTCCTCATCCAGATGTCCGCATAGGACAGCCGAATCTTTCTTGATGATGCCGCACTTTTCTTGACAGATCTCAGGAAGCGTATTCCCCAGTTTGTTCATATGGTCGAAACCGATCGTGGTAATAACCGAAAGCCTTGTATTATCGACGACATTGGTCGAATCCAGTCTGCCGCCCAGGCCCACTTCAATGACCGCCACATCAACCTTCTCTCTCTTGAAATACTCACACATGATCAGGTAGTCCATCTCAAACATCGAAAGCTTGTTATCCACAAAGAAATCATAGTTTTTATTGAGGATATCCAGAAAAGCTTCATCGGTGATGTTTTTACCGTTGAGTCTGATCCGATCAAGATGCGTCTCATAGTGCGGCGAAGTAAGTGTTCCGACTTTGAGACCCTGGGACATGAACAGTTCGCAAAGATAGTTGACCGTCGAGCCCTTGCCATCCGTTCCCCCCACGTGAATGACATAGAGGTCGTTTTGCGGATCGCCGAAGTCGTGGGTCACCTGCTTGAAATGTTCAAAACTGTAGTTGTTGCTGCGGCGGGACATGATCCAATCCAGCGCTTCATCGATTTGAGTAAACATAACATTATTATATAATGAATTTATGAAAATAATCGGTAACGACTGGGACGATGTGATCGGCGAAGAGTTCGAAAAGGACTACTATCAAAGGCTTAGAGCCTTCCTTGACGAAGAGTACTCTCACAAGACCATCTACCCCCTTCCCAAATACATTTACACAGCTTTGAGATTGACACCTTATCAGGATACCAGGGTCGCCATCCTGGGTCAGGACCCCTATCACGAGCCAAATCAGGCCCATGGTCTGGCTTTTTCGGTCTCCAAAGGTGTCCAGGTCCCGCCATCGCTTCAAAATATCTACAAGGAACTGCACGACGATTTAGGCTGCAGCATTCCCAACCACGGCTTTCTGATCGACTGGGCCAGACAAGGCGTCTTACTGCTCAACGCGGTATTGACGGTCGAAGCCCATAAGGCCAACTCGCACAAGGGACAGGGCTGGGAACAGCTGACCGATACGATCATCCGCAAGCTCAATGAAAAAGAAGACCCTGTCGTTTTCATACTCTGGGGGGCCAACGCCCGAAACAAGAAACAGTTCATCACCAATCCAAGGCACCTGATCATCGAATCATCCCACCCCTCACCTTTAAGTGCCTATAACGGATTCTTTGGTTCAAGACCCTTCTCCAGGACCAATAATTTCCTGATCGCCAACGGCTTTAAGCCCATCGACTGGCAGATAAGCTAAAAAGGGGCTGTAACGGGTAAAACCAGCTTCTGAACCGAATTAATAAGTCATCCGTATATGGATTATTATCTGTATCCGGATGACTTTTTTTGATAGGAGAATATACTGATTATTCTGTTTTGTTTCTTTTGTTCAGATC
>JAFRIG010000075.1 GCA_017432895.1 Erysipelotrichaceae bacterium
AATCCGGGTATTTTCTGTCATATTCAGACAATACGGATCAGATATGACTGTTTTATTGTATATAAAAGATCTGCAGTCATAAGAAAAAGGCTGCAACGCCTTAAGAGTGACCAGAATCTACTCTTTCGTTACAGCCCCTTTATATGAATTTACCGTTTAATTCCAGAAAGTCACGATACTCATACAGGATGTCTTTAAGTTCCTCATAAGTGGCGATATGACTCATTTTCGCCTTGCAGGTCGTCGAATCATAAAGACCGGAGATATAATGCGGAGCCAACCCGCGCATCTCGCCCATAGCCAGTTTTTCACCTTTTAAAGCGATCAGCTTTTCGGCATGTTCAAGGCACATATCGAAACGATCTTGCAGACTCACGGAAGTCTTTTCCTCACCTTTGAGATACTCGTCGATCTCCTTGATCAGAAAAGGATTGCCGACCAGGCCTCTTCCGATCATCACCCCATCGCAATTCGTTTCATTTTTCATTTGAATGAAATCAGCCAAGGTTTTGACATCACCATTGCCGATGACGGGAATGGAAAGATTTTCCTTTAAGATCCTGATATGGCTCCAGTCGGAATGGCCTTCATACATCTGCGACCTGGTCCTGGCATGCAAAGCGATACAGGATACGCCAGCCTTCTCCAGCTTTCTGGCCAGAGAAAGATAATTCATGTTTTTAAGTTCCCAGCCTAAACGCATCTTGACCGTAACCGGCTTATCGACGGCTTCCACGATCTTTTCGATTATCGAAACGGTCCTGTCCTCATCCTTCATCATCGCAGAACCTGCTCCGGTCTTGACGACCTTGTTGACGGGGCAGCCCATATTGATGTCGATGAAATCGCAGTTGGTCTGCTTATCCAGCACTTTGGCCGCATAGACCATTGAAGAGATGTCGCTGCCGAAGATCTGCAAAGAGACCGGATGAAAACCATCCGCCACTTTCAGCATCTCCAGCGTCTTCTTGTTCTCGTAGTAGATCGCCTTATCCGAGACCATCTCCGTATACACCAGACCCGCGCCGAATTCAAAACACAGTTGTCTGAAAGCGTCGTTGGTGATCCCGGCCATCGGTGCGACGATCACGGGGCTTTCGATCTTTTTATCCCTGATCAGAAACATAAGTCAGTAAGTTCTGTAAATCCTCGGTATCAAAGCGATACACCTTATCGCAGAATTCGCACTTTATCTCCAGGTCATCGTCCTTTGCCATCTCGGCAAGATCTTCTTTAGGTAAAGTCAGAAGTTTGGCCAGGAATCTTTGTTTGGAACAGTCGCAATGATATTCCACCCTTCTTTCTTCCAGGATCTGGCTGTCCGGGAAGAGTTCATAGAGGTAGCGGTGAATATCGGGATCCTTTTCCAAAACCGAAGAAATAGGTTCCAGTTTCAAACCTTCCAGATAAGTTATATCTTCTTCGACATGATCGGGCAAAAGCTCGATGATCATCGCTCCCGCGGAAACGACCTTTAGATCGGTACCGACCAGAACGCCGACCGAAACGATGGTCGGAACCTGTTCGGAGATCGAAAAATAGAAAGCGAAATCATCGCCGATCTCCCCGCTTTGCAGATCAACTTGCGAAGTATAGTTCTGTTTGAGTTTGAGATTCTTGGTGACCTTGAGATAGCCGTTTGTGCCAACACATGGCCCTACGGCCAGCTTGTGGGTATTCTCATAAGTCTGATAGATGTGCGGATCACCACAGAAACCTTTGACATGCCCTGAAGAATCGCTGACACAGAGTATCGTGCCGATCGGACCGCCGCCGTTGATAGTCACGGTGACGACTTCATTGTCATCCTTCTGCATCAGGCCCATCAGAGCACTGACAGCCAAAGTACGGCCTAAAGCCGCACAGGAAGTCGGCCACAGGTCGTGAAGCCGACGGGCTTCTTCGACCATCTCTTTGGCATTGAACAGATAGATGCGGGCATGTTCATTCAGCGCTGTTGCGATCAATACGTTGTTATTCATGTTTAAATTATACAAAAGAAAACGACTATTTTTCAGTCGTCTTCTTCTTGGTTTTCTTGTTTGCTGAAGTCTTGGTTTCAGCTTTCTTGGCTGTTGCTTTCTTGTCTGATTTGGCTGTCTCGGCTTTCTTGGCCGGCGCAGCTTTCTTAGCCGTCTTTGCCGGTTCAGCTTTCTTAGCCGCTTTGACCGGATCGGCTTTCTTGCTGACGACCTTTTTGACTATCGTCTTTTTGGCCGGCAGCTTTTCACTTTCTTCCTTGACTTCCTCTTTTTTTAACAGTTCTTCGATCTCTTCTGCCGTCAGCGTCTCCTTTTCCATCAGCGTCTCGGCGATCTTGATCAGATCTTCGCGATTCTTGTTGATGATATCCTTGGCATTCTGGTGGCAGGATTCGATGATCTTTCTGACTTCCGTATCGATCTCATAAGCGACCTGCGAGGAAGCGTTGGACGGTGAGTTATAATCACGGCCTAAGAAGACTGAATCATTACCGGAGTTGTACTGGATCGGGCCCAGATCGGACATGCCGTAAGTCGTGACCATATCTTTAGCGATCCTGGTCGCCTGCTGGATGTCGCTGGAAGCACCGGTGGTGATGTCGGAGAAGAAGATCTCTTCCGCCGCTCTACCACCCATATAGCTGGTGATCGTATCCAGCAGTTCCTTGCGGGAATTGAGGATCTTTTCCTTACGCGGCGTGATCAGGTTGTAGCCACCCGCATTGCCACGCGGGATGATCGTGACCTTCTGCACGACGGCACCGTCGGGCAAAGACAGACCGACGATCGCATGGCCGGCCTCGTGATAGGCCACCAGTTTCTTGGTGTAGTCGTCATAAGTACGTGATTTCTTGGCCGGACCCATCATGACGCGGTCGATCGCCTCGTCGATCTGCTGGGTCTGTATCATTTCTTTATTCTCACGGACAGCCAGAATAGCCGCCTCGTTCAAAACATTTTCCAGATCGGCACCGGAGAAGCCCGGCGTACGTTTGGCCAGGTTGTTGAGATTGACTTCATCCGCGATCTTCTTGTTGCGGGCATGGACCTTGAGAATGGCTTCACGTCCCTTGAGATCGGGAAGTGAAACGGTGATCTGGCGGTCAAATCGGCCAGGTCTGAGCAATGCGGAGTCCAGAACATCGGGTCTGTTGGTCGCGGCAATGACGATGATGCCGGCATTGTCCTGCATACCATCGAGTTCAACTAACAGCTGGTTTAAAGTCTGTTCTCTTTCGTCGTGTCCGCCACCGAGACCTGCCCCACGCTGTCTGCCGACGGCATCGATCTCATCGATGAAGATCATGCAGGGAGCGGTCTTTTTCGCCTTGGCGAACATGTCTCTGACACGGCTGGCACCGACACCGACGAACATTTCGACGAAGTCGGAACCGGATATCGAATAGAAAGGCACATTGGCCTCACCGGCCACCGCCTTGGCTAAAAGAGTCTTGCCGGTACCAGGAGCACCGACCATGATGATACCTTTGGGGATCCTGGCACCCATCTTGGCGAACTTCTTGGGATTCTTGAGATATTCGATGATCTCTTCCATTTCTTCCTTCTCTTCATCGCAGCCGGCAACATCGGCGAAGCGGACTTTGATGTCATCTTCCAGTCTGGCTCTTGACTTGGAGAAGTCGAAGGCCTGTTTGTTGGAATTCATCGCCCCCATCCGGTTCATGATGAAGATACCCGCGATGACAAACAGGATCAAGGGCACGATCGAAGATACCAGTTCCAGCAGATAATTGGAAGCATTGGCATCGACGAAAGTGACGTTTTCGATAGACTTCAATTCATCGACCAGTTCATCGGCCGCTTTCTCCGTATTGGGGATGATGGCCGTAAACTGATTCTTGGAATTGTTTTCTTCGAAAACACCGGTAACCGTCATCGTATTGTAGTCGATCGAGACTTTAGCCGTAGTGATCTTGCCGCTGGCAAGCAGTTCATTGAATTCCCTATAGTTCAGATTATTGCTGGTGGTCCTGCCCGGATTGGAGAAGGCCATCATCAGTAAAAACAGGGAAACGAAGATATATGGTATAAAGTTTACCAGGGGCCTTTTATTGTTATTGTTGTCGTTGTTATTCATTTATTATTTATAGCACTCCTCTTTCAATACGCCGACATAAGGCAGATTGCGATATTTCTGATCGAAATCCAGACCGAAGCCGATCACGAATTCATTGGGGATCGTGAAGCCGACATATTCCGCTTCGATATCCACGATCCGGCGATCGGGTTTGTCAAGCAGGGAGACGACTTTCACCGATGCGGCACCTTTGGAATACAGCAGTTCCTTGACTTTTTCCAAAGTCTTGCCGGTATCGACGATATCCTCGACGATCAGCACATGCATACCCTTGATCGAACGGTCAAGGTCCTTGACGATCTTGACATCACCCATCGATTCGACACCGGAATAGCTGGAGACAGCCATAAATTCGATCTCACAGTCGATATCGATGTGTTTGATCAGTTCAGCCATGAAAGGCACCGAGCCCTTCAGAAGGCCGATAATGACCGGATATGTATCCGCATAATCTTTAGAGATCTGCTTACCCAGTTGGGTGCATCTTTCAATGATCTCTTCTTCGGTAATCAGTACTTTCTCAACGTTATCTGCCAGCATCGCAAAGTCCTCCGTACAATTCATAATTTTATCATAAAGATATTTGGTTTTTCGCAATAATGATTTATGTCACAACCCAGAGACGGCACAAAGATGAGCTTTCCCTGCCTGTTGAACACCAAAGGCCAGGAAAGCCGATCTTTCATTTTGAATTTGCGGTCGATAAAAAAGCGGTTGATCTTCTTGTGACCGAAACCCATGGCGATACTATCCCCTTTCCTGTAAGTCCTGATGGTGATGGGTAAATCTTCGTTTTTAATGAAGATGCTTTCGATCTTTTCTCCTTGGTCGCTGAAGCGAAAATGTTCACATTCAAAATCCTTTAACTCACGCAGAGTTTTGAACTTATATTCATAATCAATCGGCTTAACAAAGACACTGATGCGGCCGTATTCTTTAGCGATGCAGACATCGTCTCCCGTAAACAGACAGCTGTCGGCCTGAGATAACTGCTTCAACATATCTTGAAAATAAAGATCGGAGCGATGTGAGAAGTGGCGATGGAACCAGACCTTGAGATAAGGGATCTTCACAAACTGTTTGATAGTATAGCTTTTCTTATTGAGATGGCTTAAAGCCTTTTGATATCTTTCTTCCTGCCTCAGATTAAGGACATCGATCTGCTTAAGCAGTTCGTCTTTTTGTTCAGCAGACATCTTTTCGACTTTATGATGACGGATCAGATTGCGCCTATAATCATCGGAAAGATTGCTTTCATCGATGCCAAAAACAACTTCGTGCAAAAGACAATATTTTTCTAACTGCTTCTTATCATATTTCAATAACGGGCGACAAACACTGACCCCGGCAATGACACTTCTTTCTTTCAGTCCGAAATAGGAAACACCCAGTTTCCTTTCCTTTTGCATCAGATAAGTCTCGATCAGATCATCTTTATGATGGGCCACCAGGACCTCATCGAGTTTATTTTTCTTGCAGACCCGGCTAAAAAAAGCGTAACGTGCTTGCCTGGCAGCTGCCTGAAAATTTCCCTCATACTCATCTTCCTTAAAATCAAAAAGATGGAAGACGATCTTTCTTTCGCGGCAATAGTTTCTGACGATCTTTTCATCGCGATCCGCGCTTTCTCTTTTGTGATAGTTGACGTGCGCCACTTCCAGATAGGCACCAGTTTTATAAACCATATCTAAAAGGGCCATGGAATCCGGCCCTCCTGAAACTGCGATCAAATATCTTTTGTTTTCGTCAATAAAATCTGCCATCAGTTATTGAAACGGAAGAACATGATATCGCCATCCTTAGGCTGATAGTCTCTGCCTTCCAGTCTTATCTTACCGGCTTCCTTGAGCTTGGCTTCCGTCTTGTATTCCATGATGTCTTCATAGGTATAGACTTCCGCTTTGATGAAGCCCTTCTCGAAATCGGTATGGATGATGCCGGCACATTGGGGAGCAGTGTAACCGCTCTTGAAAGTCCAGCCACGGCACTCGTCTTTTCCCACCGTGAAGAAAGTCTCAAGACCTAAGGTCTTATAAGCCTTGACGATCAGCTCATCCAGGCCGCTTCTTTCGATCTCCAGTTCTTTCATGAACTCTGCCTTGTCTTCCTTGGAAAGATCGGAGAGCTCTTCCTCGATCCTGGCTGAAATCGCGACCGCTTCGGATCCTTCCTTGGCGGCGTATTCTTTGACGGCCGTGAAAAACGGCACGCTGTCAGGATCGTTGATGTCTTCTTCCTTGATGTTGCAGACATAGATGACCGGTTTGCCGGTGAGGAAATTGAACTGTTTCAGATATTCCTTTTCATCCTTATTGAAAGAAAGCGAACGGACGTTTTGCGAACGATCGAGGGCATCCTTGATCTTCTTTAAAAGATTGTATTCGAAAAGTGCATCCTTATCCTTGGTATTCAAAGCCTTCTTTTCAACCTTGGCGATCCTGTTTTCGCAGGTAGCGATGTCCGCCATCTGCAGTTCGTAGTTGATGATCTCGATGTCATCGATCGGATCGATGCGGTCGTAGACGTGGGTGATGCTGCTGTCTTCAAAACATCTGACGACATGGCAGATCGCATCCACTTCTCTGATATTGGCCAGGAACTTGTTGCCCAGGCCTTCGCCAGTCGAAGCGCCTTTGACCAGACCGGCGATATCCGTAAATTCGAAAGTCGTAAAAATGGTCCTTTCCGGTTTAAAAAGATCGCTCAGATTTATCAGCCGCTCGTCTTTGACTTCGACGACACCCACATTGGGTTCGATCGTCGCAAAAGGATAGTTGGCGGCTTCCACGCGGGAATTGGTAATGGCATTGAATAGCGTCGATTTACCCACATTAGGCAAGCCGACGATACCGGCAGTTAAACTCATATTTATTTACCTCATCATTAGTTTAGCACTAAAGGATGCTAAAATGTAGGTATGCAACTTGTCAAAGTCGACAGCGCACTGATCGAAGATACATCCCGCTTTGCCAGCGAAGTATTCATCGATTACTACAACTCTCTCATCGGTCATGAGCAGGCCGTCTATATGGCTGATCTTTTTCTATCACCGGAAGCTATTGAAAAGCTCATTGGTGACGGAGCGATCTTTAAGCTGGTCATGAACAATGATGAAATCTGCGGCTTTTGTGAATACAAGCCGGAAGAAGACGGCCGTCTTTTCCTGTCAAAACTCTATGCCCATAAAGCATACAGACACCAGGGTCTAGGCCGTCTGATGTTTGAAGATGTGCTTGCCTATGCCAGGGAGAACGGCTATAAAAAGATCTATCTTACCGTCAACAAAGGCAACATCCCTTCCTATGAGATCTACCTGCATCTGGGCTTTAAAGTAATCGATAGTGTCGTAAACGATATCGGACACGGTTACGTCATGGACGACTATATCATGGAATATCAGATCGATGAATAAAGACTCTTCGCCGACGATCAAAGCGGTGATCATCATGATCGTGATCGCTTTCACCATCTTTTCCATCTATACCGGCAGTCATCTGCTGGTTTTTATCGATGATCCTTCCGACTTTCGGATCTGGATGCAGTCTTTTGGCGTCTTTGCGCCTTTGGTCTACATCCTTGTTACTGTCATTCAGATCCTGATCCCTTTAATTCCGGGAGAACCGATGGAGATCCTGGCCGGCTATGCCTTTGGCTCTTTGAAAGGTACTTTCCTTTGTCTTCTGGCCGAATCCATCGGCAGCATCATCGTCCTTTTGACCGACAAGAAATACGGACGCAAGATCGTCGAGATCTTCTTTAAAAAGGAAAAGATCGATTCCTTATCCTTCTTACGTTCTTCAAAGAACCGCATCATCAGCTTCGCTCTGATCTTCACAGCACCGGGGACGCCCAAGGATCTGCTATGTTACTTCGCCGGTCTGACCGACATCGATAAAAGAGTCCTGATCCCCTTGATCACTTTGGGACGCTTCCCCAGCATCATCACCTCGACAATGGCCGGATCCATGCTTGGCGAAAAAAGCTACCTCCAGGCTCTGATCTATATCCTGGCCGCGGCGATATTGTCTTTGACGGGTGTCTTCATCTATCGCAAGATCCAGCAGGATGCCGATAAAGAAAAAGGA
Source organism: Erysipelotrichaceae bacterium (assembly GCA_017432895.1). Taxonomy (GTDB): domain Bacteria; phylum Bacillota_I; class Bacilli_A; order Erysipelotrichales; family Erysipelotrichaceae; genus Colivicinus. Next base: position 8,166 of record JAFRIG010000075.1, read on the forward strand.
CTGTAACAGAAAAGACCCTTGCGGGTCTTTTCTGTCTACTTATTATTGGAAGATTGTTTAATGAAAAAATTATTACACTATCTTTATAACATGCGTGTGTGAAAAGATTGTGAAAACTATGTCATGATAAGCATCATCCGGTCCTTGCCGTTGATGTCTTTGTATACTTCGACCTGCCCTTTCGGGAAGTAAGTCAAGGCCAGTTTTCTTAGATCATCTTTTAAATCATAGCCCATCTCAAAGAAGATCAGACCCTTTTCATTGAGGATCTTTGCTGCGTCCTTAAGGATCTGCCGATAGAAGTATAAACCATCCTGTCCGCCAAACAGCGCCACATGGGGCTCATAGTCATAGACCGAAGCTTCGATCTTTTCGATCGTTTTGATATAAGGCGGATTGGAAACCAGAATATCGACTTTGATATCTCTTTCGATATACGACTCCAGCATCGAACCTTCAAAGAACGTCACCTGACAATCGTTGTTTACCCTGTTTTCTTCCGCTACCTTTAAAGCTTCAGGCGAAATATCGGAAGCATAGACTTCCAAAGCACTTTCTTCTTTAGCCAAAGCGATCGCGATCGCTCCTGAACCGGTCCCGACATCGCAAACCCTGATCTTTTGGCCTTTGTAATATTCGTCGTACTTGCTTAGGATCAGACCCACCAGTTCTTCGGTCTCAGGCCTTGGTATCAGTACGGCATCATTGACGATAAAACGGTAGCCGTAGAAATAGGAATAACCCAGCACGTAGTTCATCGGCTCGTTGGCTAACAGTCTGTCGATGCCTTTCATGAAAGCATCATAGACTCTATTGTCGACTTGCTTATCGATGTCCAGATAGAGATTGACTTCATTGTCGTTACACAGCTCAAAAAGAAAAGCCTTCACCGTTTCCGGTGGAAGACCTTTTTCTTTGAATATCTGGCGATATTGATGTATCAGCTGATTATACGTGTTCATTCAAGAGTTTTTCTTTGTCGTCGTTTGCCAATAAGGCATTGACGATATCATCGAGTTTGCCTTCCATGATCCGATCGAGCTGATTGATAGTCAGACCGATGCGGTGGTCGGAAACGCGGTTTTGCGGATAGTTGTAGGTCCTGATCTTTTCCGAACGGTCGCCCGTACCGATCTTGGAACGGCGTATGGCACCTTCTTCTTCCTCTTTCTTCTGCTTATAGTAGTCGTAAACGCGGGCTCTGATGATACGCAAAGCCGTCTCCTTGTTGGCGATCTGGTTGCGTCCGTCCTGACAGTTGACCGTGATACCGGTCGGCTTGTGGACGATCCTGACGGCCGAATCGGTCTTGTTGATATGCTGACCGCCGGCGCCGGAAGCTCTATGCGTTTCGATCTCAAGATCCGAATCGGGGATCTCGATATCTTCGTCTTCAACATCCGGGAAGACGATGACGGTCGCTGTCGAAGTGTGGACTCTGCCCTGCGTTTCCGTCTTCGGAACCCGCTGTACGCGATGCGCACCGGATTCGAATTTGAAATGGCGATAGGCATCCAGCCCCTTGACCGCAAACGAGATCAAAGAATAACCGCCAGCTTCCGATTCGGAAGATTCCATGACTTCGACCTTGTAGCCTAAAGACTCGGCATAGTAGCTGTACATCCTGAACAGATCGCCTGCGAAAATGTTTCCTTCATCGCCGCCGGCCGCACCTCTGATCTCCACTAAAGCGTCATAGCTGTCCTCCGGATCACGGGGCAGCAGCAGTTCTTCGATGTATTTATCGAGCTTTTCCAGTTCTTCTTTAGCCTCAGAAACTTCCATATTAGCCATCTCACGGATCTCCGGATCCGGGTCCTTGAGCATCTCCTGGCCATCTTCGATGATCGCCGTATACTTCTTGAGATTCTGATAGGCTTCGTAGGCCGCTCTCAACTGAGCCTGTTCCTTGGAGAGTTTCGTAAACTTTTTGACATCGGAAACGATCTCCTCTTTCATGAGCTCGTCATTGATCGCGAGGTAGCGTTTTTCGATCTCCTGTAATTTTATGATCTTGGCATCCATTTTATTTTCCCAGTTTCACTTTCGGTTTATCAGGTACTTCGTGACAATGACGGCATCTGGCTTCATAGCTTTCCGAAGCACCGACCAGAATGATCGGATCGTTGTAGGAAGCCGGACGGCCATCGATGATACGCTGAGTTCTGGTGGCCGGTGCACCGCACTTGTTGCAGACAGCAGCCAGTTTGGTGACGAATTCCGCTTCCGTGATCAGCTGCGGCATCGGCCCGAAGGGTTCTCCTTTGAAGTTGGTATCCAGACCGGCAGCCATGACTCTGATGCCTCTGTCGGCCAGTTCGTTGCAGACATCGCAGATGTTATCGTCGAAAAACTGCGCTTCGTCGATCGCTACGACCTGAGTCGTCGGCTTGATGATATCCAGGATCTCGGCCGCATCGGATATGACATGGGATTCGACTGATGATCCGGCATGGGATACGACTCTGGTTTGCGAATAGCGGTTGTCGATCAAAGGTTTGAAGACCATGATCTCCTTTTTCGCAAACTCCAAAACTTTGATACGGCGGATGAGCTCTTCGGTCTTGCCGGCAAACATGCAGCCGCTGATCGTCTCGATCCAGCCATCTTTATAACTCTGATACATACTCGATTACCTCATCAATATTATAACGAAAAAAATAGAGGATCATTCCTCTATTTGTTTGAAGTCAAGCCATACTTCTTATTGAATTTTTCAATTCTACCCTGCGAAGCAGCGAATCTCTGTCTGCCCGTATAGAACGGATGACAGTTCGAGCAGGTATCGACCTTGATGCCGTCCTTTTTCGTAGAACCGGTCTCGAATGTCGTACCGCAGCCCGCACAGGTAACAGTAACTCTGTAATAATCAGGATGAATACCTTTTTTCATCTTTCAATCTCCCTTCCGCCTTGAGTATCAGATCAACCCAAAGTAAGTTTTTACGCTTAATCATTCTAACAGATTAAATTTCAAATGTAAACAGCTAATTTTCTACTCGATATCGGCCCCGATCGCCTTGAGCTTATTGACGATCGAATCGTAACCGCGATAGATATGATAGGCATTGTGGATGAAAGTCTCACCCTGTGCCATCAGTCCCGCAATAACTAACGATGCCCCACAGCGCAGGTCGGTGGCAAAGATGTCGGCTCCATGCAAAGGCGTACCGCCATGGACCAGCGATTCACCGGTCTTGTATTCGATATTGGCACCCATCTGATTGAGTTCATGACAGTGTTTGAAACGTTCCGCATAGATGGTCTCTTCGATCTTGGAATCCCCTTTTGCCTTGGTAAGCAAGGCCGTCAGAGGCTGCTGCAGGTCGGTGGCAAAGCCCGGGAAAGGTTGCGTGATGATATCCACCGCTTTGAGATCCGGCGATTCAAAGACCCGGATATAATCGGAACCTTGTTCCAGTCTGACACCCATCTCCTCCAGCTTGGAAGTAAGAGCTTCGATATGCTGAGGAATGACGTTAGAGACCGTGACATCTTCTCCGCACGCTGCCGCCGCGATGATATAGGTACCGGCCTCGATACGGTCAGGAATGATATCGTGGATACAGCCCTTGAGGCGGGTCACGCCGTTGATCGTGATCTCCGAAGTACCGGCACCTCTGATCTGAGCACCCATCTTGTTCAACATTGAAGAAAGGTCGATGATCTCCGGTTCTTTGGCCGCATTTTCGATCGTCGTCCGGCCTCTAGCGAAGCATGCCGCCAGCATGATGTTGATCGTCGCACCGACTGATGCGAAGTCCAGATAGATGTCATCGCCCAACAGTTCATCGGCCGTTATCTCGATGATGTTTCCTTCCTGTTTGATTTTGGCCCCTAAAGCTTCAAAGCCCTTGAGATGCAGATCGATGGGACGAGGCCCCAGATTGCAGCCACCCGGCGAATACATCCTGACGTGCTTGAATCTTCCAAGCAGTGCTCCCATGAAATAATAGGAAGCTCTTAATTTCATGACATCGTCATCCAGCAGATCGATATTGGTGATGCTGGTGGGGTCGATGGTCAGTTCGTCATCATCCGCCGTAACTTTGACATTCAAAAACTCCAGAAGCTTGATCAGGATCTGGACATCCTTGATATCCGGCACATCATATAATTTGACGATCTCGGAAGCCAGAACGACGGAAGGAAGTATCGCTACTACCGAGTTCTTGCAAGAGGATACTCTTACTTCCCCATTCAGCTTACGGCCGCCTTTGATTCTGATAATGTCATCCATAAGTTTCACCGCAAATAAAGCAGGTCCTAGACCTGCTGTTTAATCGATCCTCTTGACCCAGTTGTCGCTGTCGGAACCAAGGCAGAAGTAGACATTATCCGCCAGCTTGGCCCACAAGTACTCGTCACCGAGATCCTTGTCGTTGACGACCTCCAGGACACGATATCTTTCACCGGTCTCAACTTGCGAGTAACCATTATAAGTCGTGAGCTCCGCATCGGAAGTAGGTTCGACTCTGAAACGCATACCGCCGTCGGTTATTTCGTAGACGATATCGCCTTCACCGATGGATCCGTCGTTCCTTTGCAGTTCTTCGATCTTCTTTTCCAGATCGGCGATCGTCGCACTCTGTTCGGCGATCTGCTTCTTGTAGTTGTCTTCGTTGGCTTGCATCTGCAGATAAGCCGTATTGGCTTTGACGTAGGCCTCGTGCTGTTTGAGGGCATAGAAAGCCGCTCCGGCCAATGCCAGCAATAACAATAGGATCAGAATGATACAGATGACGATCGAAGCGTTGCCTTTTTTCTTCTTGCGGCGCGGCTCGTAATCATCGTAATCATCTTCGTATGTTTCGTTTTCTTCCGTTACATCGTCGTAGAGCTCGTCATCCGACATCTTGAAGATCGACATATCGATACTGCTGTCGCTGTTGGTTTTGTCTTCAACGAAGTCGGGAATATCCAGCTCCTGCTGTTTTTCATAAGGATTCTTATTGCTCATAATCGTATTTACCTCACCAATTTATTTACTGCAGGTCTTCTTCAAACAAGACCCGGTATCCTTCATATTCGCCATCCAGAAGTGCACTCTGATTGGCCACTTCAAAAATCGAAGTGATGATCTTGCCGTCCGTATTGACGTACTGCTTAAAGACGTCGACGATCATCTTCTTTTCATCCGCGTTGATCGCATAATCATGTTTCAGGGCGATCTCGACATACTGTCTGAGGTTTTCGACATTCTTGAAAACACTTCTATGCAGTACGACTATCGTCTCACCTAACGGATACTCGTTGGCGATCGCTTCCTTCAGTTCGTAGACGTTACGGATGAAAGCGTTGGAAAGATAAGGATAGGCACTGTGGATCCGGTCATAGATCTGCCGGTAGGTCTCTTCCTCTTCCCTCTTCTTATCCTCTTCCCTGGTCATCTTGGCCTTGAGGTCATCGATCAGGGAACTGACATACTTGCTGTCCTGTTTCGGTTTTTCAACATATTCTTCGCTCTGCTGCTTTTCTTGCAGATCGATGAAGTTTTCGATCTTGTTGTAATAGACATCGCTCAGAGGCTGTATCTCCTTGATCAGTCTGATGATGTCGTCTTTATCGACCTGTTCGGGGAAGATCAGATCGGGATTGGGCTGTTTCTCTTCGATGAGCTCTTCTTCTTTTTCTTCTTCCTGCAGATCGATCAGCGGATTTTCGATGTATTGGGAGAATACTTCTTTCGTCTTGTCATCAACGAGAATGACCGGCTTGTCGATGATCCTTTCTTCACTGACTTCGACCTTGTTTATCTCTTCTTCCGCCGCAACCAGTTCCGAGAAGATCGTATCAAGCTGCGAATTGGCACCGGTCAAAACATCTTCCTTTTCTTCTTCAGGTTTCCGGTTGACATTATCGGCGATCATCTGCAGCATCTTTGATTCTTCATCATCGAGCTCGTAGGTGCCTTCTTCCGAAGCATCATCGCTAACAGCAACCGTTTCCTCTTGCGATTGTAAAGCTTCGACTTCTTCTGTTGTTTCTTCACCCTCAACGGTTTCTTCTTCAGCTGCTTCTTCTTCAGAAACTTCAGCAGCTTCAGCCGTCTCAGCCTTTTCTTCTTCGTGAACTTCTTCAGCTTCAGCTTTTTCTTCTTCGCTCGTTTCTTCTTCCAGGACAGGAGCCTCTTCTTCAACTTCCTCGATCGGTTCAGGAAGATCATAGAAAGCCAAAAGATCTTTCAGATCGTCTTTTCTGTCGCTTGTTTCCTCGTCAAGATCCACGTCGAACATCCTGTCGAATTCACTTGACAGGTCTTCTTCCTTCTTGACTTTTACGAACTTATCAAAAGCTTCTTTGCCGGCCTGCATTAAAGCCGCAACACCTTCATCGACGGTGTCCAAAGTAGCATGCATTTCCTCATTCAATTCCGCTTTCAGACTATCGAGATCGATATTCTTCAGCTCCATCAATGAAGCATCGAGTTCATCATTCAGATGTTCGCTCAGATATTCAAGTGCCCTGTTGACGAAGCCAAGCAGCATTACATTTTTAGCTTCCACTTTTCCTCCTGGTCAAAACGAGTATTCCATCCCCGATATTATCAAACTCCATTATATCAAAACGCTTATCATTGTGCACCATTTCTCGGAATTTAACGATCTTTTTGACCAGACTTCTAAGGCTGCGGGAGGCGATGTTTTCCGGCTCATAGACTAAGCCATGGAAGACCATGTTGTCGAAGATCATCGCTCCTTCATCCTTGAGATTGTCCAGGAACTTTTCCAGATAACGGCCATACTGAGCCTTGGCGGCATCGACGAAGATCAGATCGTATTTTTTATCCGTTTCAAATTCTTCGATCGGCAGAAAGTGTACTTCGATCTGTTTTTCCAGACCTGCATTTTTGATATTGACAAGGGCCTGTTTATACATCTCTTCATTTTTTTCGATCGTATCGATAAAAATGTCTTTTGCTAAAGAGGCCATCTGGATCGCCGAGTAGCCTACCGCGGTACCCAATTCCAAAATGGTCTTGCATTCATGTTCACGGATGTAATTTAAAAGAAAGGCAAGCCCTTCATCTTTAATGATGGGCACGCCTTTCTCTAATGCTTTGTTTTTTAATTCATCGGTCATTGCATCATTTGCTTGACGTATGAGATGAAGCCGTCGCATTTCTCTTTGGCCTTATCCATACTCGTATCCTTTACGGAAAGATAGCACTTGCATTTAGGCTCAGTGCCCGAAGGCCTGATCGCAATGAAGGAACCATCTTCCAGATAATATTTTAATACATCGGATACGTCGTGTTGCGCAAATTCGCTTTCCTGACCATTCTCATAGGACTTCTGCAGTTTGAAGTCTTCGATCTTCAGAGTCTTATAACCCGGAACTTCCAGCGGGTTGTTGCGGATGTTGGACATGATCTCCTGCAGCTTCACGGCACCATCGGCACCCGGAAGCATAATGGAGAACTGCGTGTCATAGTAGTAGCCGACTTTGTCGTAGGCTTCATTCATGACATCCATCAAAGTCTTGCCCTGGCTCAGATAATAGGCACAGGCTTCCGCCAAAAGCAGACAGGCCTGGGTGGCATCCTTGTCTCGGACAAACGGTTTGATCAGAGAACCGTAGGATTCCTCATAACCGAAGACATAGTTCTTTTCATGATTCTGTTCATACTGTCTGACTTTGTTGCCGATATACTTGAAACCGGTCAAAGTTCTCTCGTTGTCACAGCCGTGGTATCTGGCGATCGCTTCGCCGATATCGCTGGTGACGACCGTATTGAACATGCAGGGATTCTCGACCTTGATGCCAAGATCCTCATAAGTTGAAAGGATGTATTCCAGCAAGAGTGCACCGGTCTGGTTGCCGTTTAAGACGATGTACTTGCCATCGTGCTTGATACCGACACCCATTCTATCGCCATCCGGATCGCATACCAGCAAAAGCTTGGCATCGATCTCTTCAGCGAGCTTCAATATTTCTTCATAAGCACCCGGCTCTTCCGGGTTAGGTGTCTTGGTGGCACCGAAAGCGGGATCAGGTACCGACTGGCTAGCGACTTCGACGACATCGTAGCCTGCCATTTTCAGCGTGTCCATGACCGGATGATAGGAAGCACCATGCTCTGGCGAGAATGCGATCTTGAAGTTCTTGTCGACATCTTTTCTCAGCTGGATGGACAGACAGTCGGCGTAATAGGCATCGTCGACTTCCTTGTTGACGACATTGATCAGGCTCTCATCATAATCTTCAGCCGGTTTGATATCGAGCAGATCACCCAGCTTGGAGATCTCGTCGATGACTTTCTCGGCGATCTCCGGGATCAGCTGACAGCCGGTCTCATCATAGAGCTTATAGCCGTTGTACTCTTTCGGGTTGTGCGAAGCGGTGATCATGATCCCGCCGTCACACTTGTAGAATCTGACCATGTAGGAAAGTTCGGGAGTCGGTCTTAAAGAGTCGACGATATAAGTCTTGATGCCGTTGCTGGCGAGCAGTCTGGCGCAATCGAAAGCGAATTCCTTGGAATTGTAACGGTTGTCGTAAGCGATCGCAACTCCATCCTTGCCGTTGTTGTTCAGGTAATTGGCAAAACCCTGAGTGGCCTTTCTGATCGTAAAGATGTTCAGACGATTGGTACCAAGGCCCATCAGACCTCTCATACCGGCCGTACCGAAGGCGACATCCGTGAAGAAGGAGTCCTTGATCTGCTGCTCACTCATGGCAGCCAGTTCGGTCTTCTGCTCAGCGGAAAGATTGGGATGATTCAGCCATTTTTCGTAATTTTCTCTATAGTCCATTCTTTGTCTCCTCAATTAAAAATAAGGGAAGAACGTTTCTTCCCTTTTTGTTGTTTTACTCAATTACTTTCTGTTTTCTTAAGGTGTCTTCGATTGCTGCGATAGCTGCATCTTCATCTTCACCTTCACAAGTAATCGTGATCTCAGACTGAGTAGGGATGCCTAATGACATAACACCCATTATCGATTTCATATTTACAGATCTCTCTTTAAATGAAACCTTGACATCACATTTGAACTTACTTGCAGCGTTTACAGCGACCGTAGCAGGACGAGCATGTAAACCGACAGGGTCAACAACTAATACCTTGATTTCTTTCATGACCTTCCCTCCATTTCTTTTAAGAAAATTAATTCCTTATGAAAATATTATAGAATTGTAAGCGCTTTAATTCAAGTTAAACGAAAGCGATTTTACACAAAATCGGTTACTTGTGGTACGTTTCATGATTGAGGATCTTGAACGCCCGATAGATCTGTTCCAGAATGATGAGTCTGGTCATCTGATGAAGGAAAGTCAGATCGGAAAGTTTGATCTTTTCATCGGCCCTTTCCCGCAGCTTTTCACCCAGTCCTAACGAGCCTCCGATCACGAAAGTCACCTTGGCATGTGATGCCAGTCTCTTATCGAGCTTGTCGGCCAAAGAGATGGAATCGATGCTTTTTCCATGCAGGTCCAGCAGGATGACATATTCGTCATCTTTTATCTTATCCAGCACGTGTTGTGCCTCTTTATTCAGGATACTTTTTTCATCGCCCGTCAAAGGTTCATCCTTGACCTCGATTATCTCCAGACGATGATAGTGATTGATACGTTCACGGTAATCTTCGATCAAAGCAGCCAGATGCTTATCTTTGACTTTACCGACACAGACCAGTTTAATCATTGCCGATCACGGCATTAACTTTTTCACCGTTTCGGATATATTCAAAACTGTTTTCTTCGCTTGGCGCATAGACAGCCCGCAGATAGGAATTGAGATCGGAAATGCTCTCGCCATTGATCGTCGTGATCACATCACCCGTCCTGATACCCGCTGCGTAAGCCAGTCCCGTTTCCCGAACACGGTTAACATAGATGCCATCCAGCGTATCCAGAGCGATATTGAGATCACTCTTTTCATAGTTGTACATATCTTTGAGATAGGTACCCTTGATACCGAAGGTATTGCGTTCCACGCTGCCGTTAGCGATCAGCTGATCGGCCACGATCCTGGCTTCGTTGATCGTCAAAGAAAAGACCAGCGAATTATTATAGGACATCGTATTGATGCCGATCACCTCGCCGTTCATATTGATCAAAGGCGAACCTGAATAGCCCGCCAGCAGATCGGAATTGAGCTGTATCATGTTTAAGAAGTAGCTGTATCTTTCTTCTTCGACCTGTATCGTGTTCTCGATCTGTAACGGTGCTGCTGAAACCATGCCCATCTCGACACTGCCCTGATAATCCAAAGAAAGCGGTGTACCCAGGCAGATCACGAACTCCCCTTTTTTCAACAAAGATGCATCCCCGAGTTTAAGCGCTTCGATCAGATAAGGTGTCCTGATCCTGATGATGGCCAGGTCGGTAAAGATATCGTGACCTACCAGTTCACCATTTACGGTATAGGAAGCTCCAAAAGTGACCAGAATGGAATTGACGTTGCTGACGCCATGATAAGCACTGATGATGTAGACATCTTCGTTTTCCTGTTTATAGACGAAGCCCGAGAGGATGTTGCCATCGGCGTTGATGGTCACCACTGCCGATCTGGCTTCTTCGATGATCTTTGTAAAATCCGTTGAAAAACCGTTTACCTCATACTGGTTGATGATCGTATCATCTTCCCGGTTGCGTACGTCGGCCAGCTCACTAGAAAGGATGGCACACCAGGCCGTCAGGAAAATGATCAGTATGTAAAGCAAACGGTTGTTTTTCATTCTTAAATAATTTTATCAGCCTGCCAGGTCGCAAGGCAAATAGTTGCAGGCGTTGACCCTGACGCCATTGACTTCAAAGGTCAAGTGGACGTGAACACCTTCCGAAGTACCGGTATTGCCCATCTGGCCGATGACCTGGCCTCTGGTGACGTTCTGTCCTTCTTCCACATAAGCCGGACGGTTGAAATGCATGTACATCGTACGGACGCCGTTATTGTGGTTAATGATGCAGAAATAGCCCATATCCCAGCGATAGCCGACCGTATCGACCGTACCGGAGTCGACGGCATAGACCTGCGCGTATTTCTCGTACATGTTGACGATATCGGTACCGGTATGACCCAGGTAACAGCCCCAATGGCAGGTGATCTCCGGGTTGTCGACCGGCCAGACGTAGTTGCCCGTACCGACCAGGTAGACCTGCTTGGTACCTACGGCAATGACACCCTGTTTGGGCTGTTTGATGATCGTCTCTGAAAGCATGTCACCTGAACTCAAGACGCCATTGGTCCACTTCTCTTCATAAAGGACGTTCTTGATGCCCGATTCTTCCTGGACCCGCACTTCATAGACACCGACTTCCAGATCCTCGTCTTCGATATAGACCGGAACTTCCGGCACGATCAGCTGCTGGGAAAGTCTTTCTTTGGTGACTTCAATTGTAATCGGTGAAGTGTAGTAAGTAACATTCAGCTGCATACCCGGGGTGATGATCTGGTTGACGGAAGTCAGCACATCCGGGTTAAGCATCATGATCTGCCTGGGTGACATATCGCCGAAGTAGTAGCCGACACCCTGTAAAGTATCGCCTTCTCTAACGGTATAGTATTCTCTGTTTTCATTGCGGCCATAGCACAAAAACTGATAGATCGACTCGCTGTCGGCGAAGATCGAAGAAGGAGCCACGACGGCTTCCTTGGTCGAGATCCTCTCAGCCATATGGACATTGGTTTCGACTGAACCCAGTTCACTGGGCGATTCGATGGCTTCACCTCTGACCAGTTTGGCGACGGTCTCTTGCGAAACGAAGTTGGTGTAAAACTTCTCCAAAGCATCCGCAAAATCATCGTAGCTGCGCACATAGATGATCTCATAAACGCCCTCATCCGTAGAAAACTCCACAGCCGTCGTCCTGACACCTAAAAGATCGTGTTTCACCAGATAGTCCATGATCTGATCATCGACATTGGCGAAGTTGGCATAGGAAGCTTCTTGAACGATATAGATGTCTTCGCCCAATCCCAGCTGGGTATTGGGGAAATCGGCTTCATAGTCTTTGTATTTGGCTTCGATCAGAGAATTCAGATAATCCTGATCGGAAATGACCCCGATCAGTTTGCCCTTGTTGTAGATCTTGGCATACTGTTTCTCATTTTGGTCATAGAAAAGGATCTCCTGCGGGACAAGAGACTTTTCATTTTCGATATTGGCTTGGATAACGCTGTTCCCCTTCCTGATAAGCGGCAGGCCATAGACGATGGCTCCCGTCAGGATCAAAGATAAAAGAACAGCCAGAAACTTCTTCAATTAAAAATTCTCCTCGGCGGCATTCTTGATGCCATAGAAAGCATTGATCTCTTTTTCAAAGGCTAAAAGGATCTTGCCGGTAGGACCGTTACGGTGCTTGGATAAAAGCAGTTCGACATCCTCCCGCTGATCATCGGCATTATCTTCGCGGTTGTAGTAGGCATCACGGTACAGGAATAAGACCAGGTCGGCATCCTGTTCCAGAGCTCCCGATTCTCTTAAGTCCGAAAGCATCGGCCTTTTATCCTGTCTGGCTTCGACCGAACGGGAAAGCTGCGACAAGGCGATCACAGGCACATTCAGTTCTCGAGCCATAGCTTTTAAGCGTCTGGAAATATCGGAAACTTCCTGCTGACGGGAATCGGAAGTACCCGTCGCCTGGATCAGCTGGATATAATCGACGACGATCATGTACAGACCTTCATCCTGGGCCAGTTTTCTGGCCTTGGCATACATTTCCGAGACCTTGATGCCCGGCGTATCATCGATAAAGAAATTCTGGCGTTTCAGCTGCTGGGATGCCTCATTGAGTCTTGACCATTCCTCATCGTTGAGCTTGCCGGTCCTGAGTTTCTGGATCTCCACTTTGGACTTGGCCGCCAGGATCCTGATCGCGACCTGTTCAGCCGGCATTTCCAGCGAAAAGATCGCAATGGCTCCGGGTGTGACGGAAGCGGAGTTGACGGCGATATTCAAAGCCAAGGCCGTCTTACCCATGGAAGGACGGGCAGCCACGATGATCAGATCGCCCTTCTGGAATCCGGCCGTCTTTCGATCAAGGTCGGAATAAAGCGTCCTGACACCGGTGATATCGGTGCCGGCCTCCTGAATGGCTTCGATGTGCTTCAAAGCTCCTTCAAAAACTTCCTCACCGCGCAGGAAGTCGGAACTGGTCTTGGACCTGGTGACTTCCGTGACTTTCTTCTCGACGTTCTCCAGCATCTCATCGACACTGACGCTGGCATCATAGGCATCGTTGGAGATCTCTTCGCCGACTCTGATGACTTTGCGGGCAAGTGACTTGTTGCGAATGATCGCGATATAATCTCCCGTATTGTTGGCGGAGATGGTGGCATTGGCCAGCTGCATCAGATAATCCAGACCCCCGATCTTGTCGTAGACTCCGAAATCTTTCAGCTTCGTCGAAAGGGAGACGGTGTCGACCTTCTCCTTGTTTTCATACATGACGGACATGATGTTGTAGATGGAACGGTGCTTCTCAAGATAGAAGTCTTCCGCCGCGATCCCGGCATCGACGCACTGACGCATCGCCTCCGGATACAACATGATATTGCCCAACAGCGATTCTTCAGCCTCAATGGAATAAGGCATTGAACGATTGCTCATATCATTCCTCTTCAAGTCTGACTTTGATGACGCCGATGACGTCCTTGTACAGTTCGATCTTCACTTCGAAAGTACCCAGCTCCTTCAAAGGCTCGAAGTCCTTGATCTTTCTCTTATCGATGATGATGCCCTGATCTTTCAGTTCCTCTTCGATCTGTTTGGTCGAGATCGAACCGGAGACCTTGCCCTCCTTGGCTTTGACTTTGAAAGTCAGTGTCTTGTCTTTGAGCTCCTCTTTAAGAGCCTCAGCCTCCTTACGCTTTTGGGCATCCAGTTTGGCTGCTTCATCCTGCTGTTTGGCCAGGATCTTCTTGGAAGCATCGGATTCCATGACCGCCAGTCCTCTGGCGATCAGATAATTGCGGCCATAACCGTCCGCGACATTTTTTATTTCACCTTTTTTACCCAGTTTGGGTACATCAGTCAGCAGTATTACTCTCATGGTTTTCTCCTTCAAAGTATTCATCAAGATATTTGGATAGGTCGGCCTGCAGTTTAGCTACGGAACCATCCGCCACCTGTAAGCCGGCTGCCGTCATATGACCGCCGCCATGCATCTTTTCCAGTATGACCTGAACATTGACGTTTCCGCGGGAACGGGCCGAAATGATGGCTTCGTTCTTGTCGGAATAACAGATGACGAAGGCCGCCTGTATACCTTTCGCCTTGACCAGGGCATCGGCAGCTTGGGAAGCGATCGAACGCGGGAAATTGCCTTCCGGTAATGCGGCAATGATGACATCATTGCGGTACAGCTTGCCGGCATTGATGATGCGGCTTCTTTCCAGAACGTTCTCATACGGTTCCTGCGACAAGGTGTCACAGACTAACGGATCGGCTCCCGCCCTTCTGAGCTGTTTGACGACATCGAAAGTCCGTGCACCGGTCCTGACCCGGAAATGATCGGTATCGATCATGATACCCAGATACAGGATGTTGGCTTCTTCGTTGGTGATCTCGATATTCTTGGAGAAGTACGGGACCAGTTCGTAAGATAGTTCCGTCGCCGAAGAAGCGGCCGCTTCGATATAAAGCATCAGTGCCACCACATCGAGATCTGCCCGCCGGCGATGGTGGTCGAGAATGATGATGCGCTTAGCCTGTTTGAGGATGCTGGCACCGTTGGACTGAGAGGCCATATGGTGGTCGACCATGATCACCAGGCTGTCGTCATTTAGCAGATTTACACCATCGGCTTCGGTAATGAAGTGGTGCTTGTTTTCCAAAACTTCACGGTATTTATTCACGACATCGGCGATCATCGCTTCCATTCCGCCCGACAGCGAAACGATGTAGCAGTTCTTGTTCAGGGACATGACGATATTGGACATGCACAAGGCACTGGCCACACAGTCGGCATCCATATCCTTATGTCCCACGATGATGACGTTGGAAGATTTGACGATGAGGTCTTTGATCGCATTGGCCGTGACTCTGACCTTGGTCTTGCTTTGTTTCTCACGGGCTTCGGTCGTCCCGCCAAAGAACGTCGCATCTCCCCCGGCTCGCCGGACCGCCACCTGGTCACCGCCTCTGGTCTGAGCCAGTTCCAGCAGTTCTTCCGCGATGCTGTCGAGCTCATCGTAATCGTCACTGCCTCCGGCGAAAGCCATCGACAGTGTCACATCGACATCGCCTTCCTTGGCCAGTTTGCGGACCTTGTTGAGGATAGAGAAACGATCATCCCTGATCTTCTCGAAAGTCAGGTGATTCATTAGCAGCAGCATACGCGAATTCTTCAAAGTCTTATAGACGACATTGAAATTGCGGAAATAATCGATGACCGGCACCTTGATATTGGTATTGACATAGGCAAGTTCATCTTCCGACATATCGACTTCGTCATAGTTGTCGTAACTCAATAAGCCTAAAACCGGCTCATCGTCATCGAGCTTGCGATCCAGATCGTATTCACGGGTGATGTTCTTGAACGTCAAAACAAAAGCGTTGTTGATCTTGCGGACCGAGAACTTCTCGTCATTAATGATCACGATCTTGTTTCTCGCTTCGTTTTTCAGCATATCCTGCAGTTCCGGCAGCCAGTTGAGGATCTTTTCGCCCAGATGGTTCATGTTGCGTTTCATGAAGAAATCGGACATGAAGTTGATCTCATAGTTCTCATCGTAGACGATGATGCCGATATCGCCATGGCTCAAAACTTCCTTATAGGAAAGTTCCAGCTGACTTTCAATCTGGCGGTTGGATTCGTTTTTGATGATGTCCTGAGAATAGAAGACCAGGGCCAGCAGCAGGATGAATACAAAGGCAATGATCGCCGGCAGGATGATATCCATGGAAAAGAACAGACCCAAAACCACCAGCACCAGGATGACACTGATGATGGTGACGGCTGTCAAAGCTGTGATGAAAGTCTTTCTTTTCATTTCTGCATCTGCACCCGGCTTTCCAGGTAATTACGCAAAAGACCGCTGCCGTATAGGAAACCCAGGACCATCAGACCGATTAAAAGTCCCGGAATGAAAACACATAGGATGACGAAGATCCCGCCGATATTGCGTCTTAAGACGATCACGCCATACAGGATGATGAACAGATATCCATAGTACATTAAAATGAGAGCACCCATGATCGACAGGATGACGACAATATAATACAGGGTCTCGTTTTTGATACTGCCGGATAGAAAAGACAGGCTGACCAAAAAGAAAGCGATATAGGCCATGACCGGTGAAGGTTTCATGTCGAAGATGTTGGTGGAACCCAGATCCTTGATCTTGAAACGCTTTAAGACAAAGACCGATAAAAGATGGATCAGTACCCCTTCCATGGCACCCATGATCACCGTCGAAATGACGTAGATGATGGCGATGATCTTGGCGAAATCAAGGCCCGCCAGGGAGAAGATCTGCGAATAGTCCACCCCGGCAAAAGATCCGGCCTGGTCGATCGCAAGTTTATACTCTTCCAGCATCTGGGCGATCGGAAAGCCCAGAAGCGGATAGATGACGAAAGTCGCCAGCAGTTCGCCAAAGACGTAGGTGGCGATGGCGATCATCAAAAGACGACGCTTGTCCATGCCTCTTTTGATGCCATAGCTGTATGAAAGCCCGGTCAGGATACCGACCGGTACATAGATCAGATAGGTAAAGCGGAAATTGCCCAGCAGAAACGAAATGATCAGTAGGCCCACGCAAAGCATCAGTCCGTCCTTGAAGCTGTGCATGGTCGTATACATGATGATCACCACCGGCATCAGCAGAACGATGAGTTCCGTGAACCAGTAGGCCGTCATCCTGTCGATCAGGATCATGGCCCCGACGATAGCGATCATCATCGCACCCTGGGTAAGTTTTTTCGTTTGGTTCATATAAATATATTATAAGAGAAAATCCTAAGATAGTAGAAAATTATAAAAGAAACCTCCACAGCGTGGAGGTATTTGCTTAATCGGCGATATAAGGCAGTAAAGCCATCTGACGTGCTCTCTTGATAGCCGTTGACAGCATCCTCTGATATTTGGCGCTGGTGCCGGTGACACGTCTCGGAGTGATCTTTCCGTTGGGAGAGATGAACTTCTTGAGCAGCTCTACATCTTTATAATCGATATATTCGATCTTGTTCTTGGTGAAGTAACAAACTTTCTTATATCCGACTCTCTGTTTTCTAAAAGCCATTGTTAATCCCTTTCTTAATCTCAATAAAATGGTAAGTCGTCGCTTGAAATATCATACGACGGAGTATTGGAGAATTCATCATCCATACTCTCATAACCCGGATCGGCACTCGGAGTGAAGGTCTGGTTGGCGTTGCCATACGTATTGTTGGAAGCGTATGAATTGGAACTGTAGCCGTTATTTGCTGAGGTGCCCGCCTGATTGCGGTTCGAGATGATCTGCACATTGTCAGCCACGACTTCCGTCACGTATACTTTGCCATTTTGACCGTCATAGCTCCTGGTCTGTATCCTTCCCTCGACTCCTACGACCGTGCCTTTGCCGGCATAGGAAGCCAGGAAATCAGCCGACTGGCGCCAGGCGATGCAGTTGATGAAATCCGCACTCTGCCCGTTGCCCTGCTGGGACTGGAACCTTCTGTCGATCGCGACCGTGAAGTTGCATACCGAAGTGTTGGAACTGGTCTTACGCAGTTCGATATCCTTGGTGATGCGTCCGACCAACGTAACGCTGTTGATGTTGATCATTATTTGCTTCCTTTTTTCTCATCGCATGAGATGGTCATCATTCTGACGATGTCGTTGCTGATGCCCATTAAACGCTTGAACTCGTTCAAGCCATCAACGTCTACGGTGTAGGTAACTACGACGTAGTAACCTTTAGACATATGATCGATCTCATAAGCGAAATCTCTCATACCCCAGTCGTCGACATTGTCGATGCTTCCGCCGTGCTCAGTGATGATGCCATGCATCTGTTCGACTAAAGCAGCTCTGGCAGCGTCGTCAAGACTGGACTTGATGATGTACATAGTCTCATATTGCTTCATATTTTACCTCCTTCTGGACTAAACGGCCTATTGCTAGGCAAGGAATAGTTTTTCTATTCGCTTGAATATTATAACAGAAGCCTTGATTCAAATGCAATGCGAATCGATGCTAAAATTTCCGCTTTTTCGCTGTTTCATCTGCCCTCTCACGATATCAATAAACACCTTCTTTGTCGCCTTTTGTCCTTAATTCTTTTTATCGGACAAAACATCATTTATAATTAACGTATGGCTTTAGACGGCATCACTTTATATAAGGTCAAAGAAGATCTCGACAGGCATCTGCCCATCCGCATAAACAAGATCGCCGAGACTTCAAAGACCCAGATCGTCTTCAACGTCCACAGCGAAGGACTGCGGACTTCTTTGGTGATGTCGTTTCACTCCAACTACAATCATATCTGTCTTTCGGATCGAAGTTATACGACCTACAACGATCCCTCGACTTTCGTCATGGTTTTGAGAAAGTATCTGCTCAACGGCATCATATACAAGATCGAACAGTTCGCCTATGACCGCTACCTGCTGATGCATGTCAGGGCGAGAAACGAACTCTATGACGAAAAGGAATACATCCTGTCGGTGGAACTGATGGGCAAGTATGCCAACCTCATTTTAATAAGCGACGAAGGAAAGATCATCGATGCCTTGAAGAAGATCCCGCCCTATGAGAATACCAGACGTACGATCTTGCCGGGTGCGGTCTTTGAAAGACCGGAGAAACAGGACAAAGCCGATCCCTTTGAAGTCGAAGACATCGACCTGAATGAATCGCTGGTCAAGCAGCTGCAGGGCTTTTCCAAGCTTTTGGAAACGGAGGCCCGCTATCGAATGGATAAGGGCCAAAGTTTTACGGAAATCATGGAACTCATCAAAGCGTCCCGTGCCCTCTACCTGCATAAAGTGAAAGAAAGCTGCGAGTTCCATGTCATCCCCTTGACTCATCTTAATATCGAAGCCAGAGCCTATGACATCCAGAAAGGCTTCGACGAGATCTACTATCAGGACGATGAAAAAGAAAGGATCCGCAACATTTCCGACGATCTGTTCAAAGTCGTCAAGCGGCAGATCAAACACTACGACACCAAGATCAAAAAGCTCAAGCAGTCACTGGATGATGCTTTGAACCTGCAGTCCGATAAAGACAGCGGCGATCTTTTATACACTTATCCCGATCTTGATCAGAAAGGTCTCAAACAGCTGGAGATCATTGATTTTGAAGGCAAGAGCCGTCAGATCAGCCTTGATCCCAAGCTTTCCGTCAAAGCCAATGCCAACAAGTACTACAACCAGTACCAGAAAAAACGCAAAGGCAAGGTCTATATCGAGGAACAGATCGCGATCGCCGAAAACGAGCTCACCTATTTCGAATCCCTCAACGAACAGCTGTCCTTAGCCAACTATTCGGATGCTTTGGACATCAAGGAAGAGCTTGCCCGTTTCGGCTATCTGAAAAAGAATGCCGGTAAAAACAAAAAGAAAAAGAAAGTCAATCTCTATACCGCCAAAGTCGATGGTCACAACATCTTCTTCGGCAAAAACAATCTTCAGAATGCTTTTCTTTCTTTCGAATATGCCCACAGCGACTATACCTGGTTCCACGCCAAACAGTTCCACGGGGCTCACGTCGTCGTCGATACGGCCAACCCGGATGAAAAGCTCATCAGGACCTGTGCCAACCTGGCTGCCTTCTATTCCAAAGGCCGCTATTCCTCTTCGGTACCGGTCGACTATTGTCTGGTGCGGGAATTAAAAAAGGTCAAAGGCGCCAAACCGGGCTTTGTGACCTTTAAAAACTACAAGACTATCTACATCGACCCTTATGAGGACAATTCCTTAAGTATCGCTTCGATCTAGATACTGACGAAGCTTTTTCACTTCATACGGTTTCAGAAGGCGGTATTCACCGCTTTTTAAATCACCTAATTCGATGTTGGCCTCTTTGATGCGGTGCAGTTTTAGGACCTCATGGCCAAGGGAGGCAAACATCTTGCGGATCTCACGGTTTTTTCCTTCGTGGATAGTGATCCTTAGATCCGTGAGATCCTTTTTCTCGTTATAGTCAAGTATCTCCGCTTTGGCAGCTGCCGTTACATAATCTTCGATCCGGACACCGTTTTCCAAAGCCTGAATATCCTGTTTGCTTACCCTGCCCTTAGTTCTTACTTCATAGACTTTTTCGACTTCAAAGGAAGGATGGATGAGTTTCTGCATCAGCTGTCCGTCGTTGCTTAAAAGTAACAGGCCGGAAGAATCGTAATCGAGCCGACCTAAAGGATAGATCCTTAGATCCGTATCGATCAGATCAACAACGGTCTTTCTGCCTCTGTCATCCTTTGCGGAAGAGATCACGTTTTTTGGCTTATTCAAAAGATAGACGACCTTCTTTTCGCTTCCCAATAGTTCATCATCGATCAGGATCTCAGCCGTCTCATCCGCTTTAAAACCCAGTTCATCGACAACTGCACCATTGACTTTTACCCGGCCCTGCAGGATCAGTTCTTCGGCTTTTCTTCTTGAACAGTACCCGCTTGCCGCAATGATCTTCTGAAGTCTCTCCACAGTTTCTTCCTTTCGTTGTAGACGATATAGTAGATAGTGATGCCGATCAGGCCCGTAAGGGCCATGACCAGAACACTCATTAATTCAAAATTGGTCTTGTGATTGTCGATGCCCATGTTTTCATAGGAAAGATCCTCGATATTGTCTTTGATGTCGTATTCGTTGACACTGGGCAAAGAAAGGACCAGATAAGGACCCGATTCCCTGATCATGAACTGGATGTAGTTGTCCGATTGGGTCGTCCGGCACTTAATGATATCCCCGTCCTGATTCAGGTGATATACCGAATAGTAAAGGTCGTTCTGTTTATCCTTAATATCGATCTGAACGATGGCCGGACCGCAAAGCTCTGTGCTTTGATAATTAAAGCGGAATGAGATGTCCAAACCTTCAACTTCTTCAAAACCGTAGCCTTTGGCCAGCTCATAGATCTTCTCTTCAGCTTCCTTGGCGATATCATCGATGATCACGTAGTAAGTATCCGCCACAAAACTGAAGGATTTGCGATCGGGCAACGAAAGATCCAGACCCGAGATCGAAAGATTGTAGCGTTCGCTTTTATCGGAAATGACGTAATTGCGCTGATCCTTCTGCATCAGCTCGTAATCCAAAGCTCTGATCTGAGCGAAACTCAAAGGATAATCAAGATAGCCGATATATTCTTTGACTGTTCCCGCATCCTGCTGCTCAAGAGCTTTGGCGATCTTTTGACGGATCAATGACAGTTCATTTGAAAAACGGATCATTTTCTCCAGTTTTATTCCGTAATAATTGATGGTTAAAAGCTGTTCGCCTTCTTCAATATTTACGGCAGAGATCATATCGGTATCAAGCGGAATCAAAGTGCTGCTTCCATCTTCATATTTTACTTTCAGTTTCAGATCCTTGAGATCAAGCGGTCTTTCCGCTTCAAAGGTCTCGGGGAAAGATCCGTCTATTTCTATCGAAGCGATCTTGCGGTATTGCGCTTCATTCTCTTCATTGAAACCGCTGAATTCATAGCCTTCCTTATAAGGTCTGAGACTGATGAGCCCATCCTGTCTTTCGTGGACGACCGGCTCTTGCAGACCATGATAGTTGCCGCCGTTTAGATCAAGGACTATCTCATTAAATTCTTCCTCATGGATCTTATCTTCATTGATGATCTGACTTACGGCTTCCTTGGATACATAGGCATAGGATCTTTGCGGATCATAGAGATATTCATCGGAAAAACTGTGATCGAGCCTGACCTTATATGATGTTTCGTTTTCTTCCAGAACTATCAAAGCCAGTTCATTCACATCATCGAGGATGAAACGGCGCTGTTCAAGATCCTCATCAAAATAAAAGATGATCCGATCCTTATTGGAAAAGATGGCCAAAGCATAATTATCCTTGTCCTTCAGTCCCAGTTTTCTATCCAGTTCATAAGTTACGGCCGCACTTCTTTCGCCATAATAGGGATCGATGCTGTAAGAGACATTGATACCGGAAAGTTTGTTGCCGAAATAAGTACCGTAGTAGTCACTTCTTAAATGATTGCCATACCGGCCTGAAATGAAGTACTTGGCATGAGCGTAGATGCTTCCTTCAATACTGTCATAGCGGGATAAAGCCTTTTCTTCTTCACTCTCGTAGACCGCTGAAGAATAAAGGTTATTGGAGATGAAGGAATTATAGGACTTGCCATATGCCGATTCGTTGACTGCCGATGCCAGCAGCATCAAACCATTGCTACCGTAAAGATCCTGACAGGTCAGAAAATCGCCGATGCTGCCATAGAGCTGCGAGCGGTTTACTTCATCCGATGCCCCATCGCCACTTAGATCTTCAAAGTGATAGCTGCGGCCATCAAGACCCAGGACTTTATAGAAATACTCTTCCAGCTGGCTTTGGGTGTAATTGCTGTAGGAACGGTACGGCAGATACTGATAGTAATTGTAGTAAGCTTCTTGATTCAAGGCATTGTCATGATTTTGAGCTCTTAGATCATCGATCAGCGAAATCATATCAGCATAGAAATAATGACCGTCGCCGCTGTAGTAGATACCGCCTTCCTTCATAAATGAAGGTGCTTCATCAAGACAGAGCGAATAGGCATAGTAGTCGTAATCGAGCTGGCTCATGATGTTGTGATAGAGCTGACCATCCTTGACCAGGTAGGCACTTATCCGGGTGTCAAGCTCTTCGATAGGATGCAGGATCACCTTATCCATTTCGATCCTGCCGATATCGCCATTAAGCATAAAGGAAACGTACTTGCCATCTCTGGATGTCTCGATGTAGACCGCATCGATACCATAACAGCCGTTGAGATAATCGTTTCCGCCTTTGGATAGAGAACTGTATTCACTGATGATCGAACAGGCACTGTCGCTTATAAACTCCACGATGCCATATTCCATCATGACGACCTTGTCACCTTCTAAAAGTATGAGGCCATCGTATTCATCTTTATTATCGTTATAAAAATAGTAGGCTTCATCATAGGTCGCAAATTCCTGCTTAAAACTGCCGTTTGTATCGTAAACCGAAAAAAACTCCTCAGCAGAGATCTTCAGAGGCTGAATAGTAAATAACAGGATCAAAGCCCATAATAAAAGACTTCGCGCTACTTTCACACTTAAATCATACACTATTAAAAAAGTCTGTTGCCAGACTTAGTAGCTTTGTGAAGAGATCTGTCTGAGGACGACGATCTCGAATAGTTCCCCGGCATGACCGCCGATACAGGTCTGCAGGGTCAGGGTCTGATCGTTTTCGCTCAGTTCGACCCCGGTCTCGTACATCTGGGCCTTTTTGATGGCGGCGATGTAGTTTTTATAGTAATCGGGATCATAGGCGTTGCCATCATAATCGTCATAGTTGTAATTGGTGCGCCAGTACTGCAGGTCGATATAATCCTCTTCCCTGGTCGCATTGAATTCATAGACAACAGCGATCTCATATTTGCGGATCTCGTTTTGAAGGACCAGCGTCACATAGCGGTTGGCCGCATAGTTTTCCTGTTCCAAAAGCTGCTCTAACGGGGTAAAAGCCTTGGTCCTGGTCTCGTCGTTCCAGACCGAGAAGTGATGGCCATAGACGATGAGATTCTGGTCGGCCAGGTTGTTGCGGTAATCCATGAAAGTCGAACCGCCGTTGTCGTTGTAGTCGTATTCCCCGGTCTTCCAGTACGTCCAGATATAGACGTCGTTGCCGGTATAATCGCCCGGATCGGTAACCTGTTTGCCATCTTCCGTATAGAAGGTATACATCGTACCGTCTTCCTTATAGACGGACTTCGCCTGAACGAAAGAAACTTTGATCAGACCCGAATCGAAGATGATATCTCCCACATAGTCTTCATTGATCGCCTTGTTTTCATCGTAGAGCTGCCGGTATTCTTCCAGCTGTTTGCGCAGCTTTTCTTCATCGTCATCGACGATCACTTCTTCCACTGGCTGACTGTCGGCCTTCTGAGGAAGATTGATGACACCGGCCTGGATCAGCACGAAAATACTGGCAAGTATCGCCAGGAAAGATACGATCAATCCGAATAATGTCTTCTTATTTACTTTATTCATTCCTTATTCCACAAAACACGCGTAATATTCATCGTATGTCATCTTACGGGCATAGACGTCTTCCGCCGTCTCGACGCCTAGATAACGGATATGCCAGGGCTCTTCGATGTAGCCGGTAATATCGGTCTTATCAGCCGGATAACGGATGATGAAACCGTAGTGACAGCAGTTTTCATTCAGCCACTTGGCCGCATCCGTCGTACCGAAATCATCAAGTGAATAGCCCGGAACCGTTACATCCATGGCCATGCCCGTCTGATGTTCGGAGTGGCCGGGACGGGCCGAATAGGTATCGACGACTTCCTGCGGATCACTGCGCAGATACTTGTTATACAAACCATCCTGATAAGCGAAAGAGCGGAAAGCCGATACAACGTAAAGGTTATAACCCAATGCCCTGGCATCTTCCAGCAGTTTCAGATAGGCTTCATAGACCTTTCCCCTGATCTGGCCTCTACCCAATGAGGGATCGATATCGACCAGGTCGTCAGGCACGTAGTCTTCAGAAAGCTGATAGTACTTGTTGACCAGGATCAGATCGCCCTTGGACATGTCGACAGGCTCAATATCGGAAAACAGGGCTTCGTATCTTTTGGTATTGACGATCTCCATCATTTCTTCAAGACTGTCATAGCTGTCCAGATATTGCAGATAGAGGTTTTCGTTTTTAGCGATAAAATTTTCGCTGCTATACATTTTGAACAGCTTTTCCGCATTCTTATCATTGAGGATGCCGTCATTGATCAGTCTCATCAGCAGCGACTGTTCAAGCTTTCCATCATATTTGAGATATTCCTCAAACTTTTCTTCGTCAAATGCCATATCTTTTATATACTTGAGTGCCGTCTCATCAAAGCCTTCAAGAAAAAGCGCCTGATGTTCCTCATTCAGTTCGCTGATCTTCAAGATCTCTTCTTCACTGTAACCCAGTTCCTGCAGTTTCTTATCCAGGGACTTTTCACATCCGCAGAAAAGAAGCGCCAGCAGTACCAGGATGAGCACTTTTTTCATTTTTATACCGCCAGTGACAATATCGACATCACCAGCATCAGCCCGATCAAAAACAGGATGATCACTTTTCTCGTCGTGTTTCTCATTTCTTCTTGTAGTTATCCAAAATATTGGTATCAAAGGCGTAGGTCTTGCGACTGCGTCTGGCATAACGGTTCAAGGCATTTCTGATCAGGATATCGCATTCCTCATCAAAGGATACCCCCTCTTCCTTCCAGAGATAGAAAGCCAGGGAACCCGGGATCGTATTGATCTCGTTGCAGTAGACTTTATCAGTTTCTTTATCGATCATGAAGTCGATGCGGACACAGCCAAAGGAATTCAAAGCTCTGAAAGCTTTGATGGCGATCTGCTGAATCTCATTTCTTTTTTCATCACTCAGATCAGCCGGAACTTTTCTGATCGTCGAAGCCATGCCTTTGGAAGCGGCGTTTTTGACGCCGGCCTTGTTTCCAAGCTTCTTGCTGCCCTTGGCTCCGCCGGGCTGATACTTCTTGTCGAAATCCAGGAAACCGTTGGTGACTTCTTCGATGGCGCTGCAGCGGACTTCCTCACTTCCGCCGATCAAAGAGATGTTTACTTCCATGAGATCCTTGATCATCCTTTCGACAACGACCTTGAAGTCATAACGGAGGCATTCACTGATCTTCTCTTTGAATTCCTTCTGGGTCTTGATTACTTCGATACCGATGGAAGAACCCAGGTTGGCCGGTTTGGCGATCAGCGGGAAGCCGATCTCCTTGGCCTTAGCGAAATAATCGCTGTAATTCTCTTCAAAATCGGCATTGTAGATGACGAAATAATCGACCATCGGAATTTCCTGAGCCTTGAAGATGTCCTTCATCGCCGCCTTGTCCTGACCTAAGGCTCCGCCTAAGACATCACAGGAGGTATAAGGCAGATCCAGCATCTGCAGATAGCCGGCTAAAGAGCCATCTTCGACATTAGTCCCATGCACGATCGGGAAAGCGACATCGATCTGTATCTCCTTCTTGAACAGGCCTTTGACCGGTCTGACTTTAACGGTGTTGCCATCCTTATAAAGGGTGACTTTGCTTAGATGAGCGCCGGGATCCTTGAGGATATCCGCATAGTTAGCCAGATCGAAAAGCTCATCGCCGATATAGAACTCGTTATCTCTTGAAATGTAGATCGGCAAAACATCGTACTTTTCCGCATTGATAGCGTGAAGGGCCTGATTGGCACTGATACAGCTTATTTCATGTTCGGTGGACTTGCCGCCGAAAAATACTCCTACACAAATTTTCATAACATTACCATTCTAACACTTTCTAGACATTAAAAGCATCCGGCAGATCATTCTCCAGTAAGATCGTATCTTTTGGCGAAAGATTCTGGTAAATATAGCCGAAAGCCTCCCTGACATTCTTAAAGACGATGATCTCCTCTTCCGGGAAGCCTTCTTCGATCAGACCCTGCCTGATGGCTGCCGTCTGTTTTTCACCCACCAGGATGACCAGATCGGCCTTATCGGCCATATAGGCTCCGAAAGACTTGTTTATCTCATCTTCCTTTGCCCCCAGATCGATCATGCCCGGGGTAACGACGACCCGCCTGGAAGGCATCATCGTCAAGACATCCAAAGCCATTTTTGAACCCACGGGGTTGGAATTGAAAGCATCATCGATGAAGGTGAAACCGTTGATCTTTTTGACTTCCAGCCGGTGCTCGACTTGCGTGATGTTCTTGACATTTTTAACGATATTTTTCATATCGATACCAAGTTCCCTGGCGATGGCGATACCGATCAGGATGTTGGTGATATTATGCTTGCCTAAAAGCGAAGTCGTGAACTTATAGGTCTTTCCTTCGATCTTAACTGAGAACTTTGAACCATCCTTGGTGAAAACGATGTTCTCGGCTACCAGGTCAGCCTCCTTGTTTTCGATAGCTACCGAAACGATACGGCAATTATTGCGGATCTTATAGGAAGCGATATATTCGTTGTCCAGGTTGATGAAACCGACGCCGTCCTGCGGCAGTTTTTCGATTTCCATCATCTTTTCCCTGATGATGTTGTCCATGTTGCGGAAGGTGTTGAGATGCTGGGGACCGATGGAAGTTACGACGCCATATTTAGGCTTGACGAAGTCCATCAGATAAGTGATGTCCCCTACCTTATCCGCACCCATCTCACAGACGAAGACTTCATGGATGGGCTTTAACATCTCTCTAACCGTTCTGGTGATGCCCATTGGGGTATTATAGGAGGCTGGCGTGATCAGCGTATATTTTTCATCGGCAATGATGTCGTTGATGATGTTCTTGGTCGAAGTCTTGCCATAGGAACCGGTGATCCCGATCTTGAGCAGATCCTTATCATCTTCCAGGATCTGACGGGCTTCATTTTCATAGCGTTTCTTGATCACCTCTTCGATCGGATAGGTGATCAAAGCCATCGGATAGATCATGAGATAGGACATGATGATACATAAAACCCCCAGGATATCCGCCGGCAAAATCCTGCCCAAAAGGATGAAGATGATCATCAGTATTACTAAAACAACGATCTGTCTTTTGACTCTGGCCGTCAACACCAGGTCCTTGACATAGACCTTGCGGTCTTCCTTATAGATCACAAAGATCGCAAAAGCGACACTCAAAAACATGGTCACGATCCTGTTTTTGAAGATCGTTCCGATCGTTAATATGACGATGCAATAGATCAGAGCATAGGAAAAAGCGATGTTTCGTTTATTGAACAGCCACTTGGAATAGCGATAGAGCTCATAGCGGTTCTGCTGGAACATCTGTAAAGCCAGCTTGCAATAGACAAAGCTCAAAGACAGATAGACAGCCAGATATAATAAGACGATCAGAAAATCAGACATCAGTAATCACTCCTTAAAAAGGCATCGAGGACCATATTGAAACGCTGAGCCTGATGGATGTAGGCGTAATGATCATCGTTTTCAAAGATGACCAGTGCCGCATTGGGCATCAGCTTCTCCATCGTCTTCCCCTTTTCCACCGGGGTAGCTTCATCGTTTTCGCCAAACACCAGCAAAGTCTCAGCTTCAATAGACGGTAAAAGATCGATGAGATCTTCGTTGACCACTTTGATGAAAGTCGTGCGCATGACGCCATCGGAATTGCGGTAGTCTTCGCTGCCTGCGTTTTTAGTCAAGGTATCGCGATATTTTTCAAACGGCTTGAGACTCAAGATCTTCTTGCCCAGCTTATAGGTATAGACCTTGGCATAATAATCAATTCCCCGTTTATCCCTGATCCCGGCCGCACCGGTCAGTACCATCTTATGGACCGGATACTTATAGGCGTAACGCAGGGCGACACGACAGCCGAAAGAATGGGCGATGATGATCGGCTCGGTTATTTTAAAATGTTCACAAAAAGCGACCAGAAAAGCGCAATAATCGTTGGTATCCCAGGGGACAGGGGGCAAGGAAGACTTACCGAATCCGGGCAGATCCAGATTGTAGACAATAAAATGGCTTTTGAGAAATTCTCCGATAAAAGCCATCATTTCCGTATTCTGACCCCAGCCGTGCAGCAGGATGACCTTGCGTCCCTTGCTGCCGTATTTTTCATAGTGGAGATCAACCTGATCGATCCTTATTTGACTCATGTTTCAATTATACTCTTTTTGCTGTTCTTTTTCTTCGGTGCCTTCTTCATCTTGCGGGTCGTATAGATCCGAAAGACGACACCGTCATTGAGATTCTCACCGGTCACGTTGTAGCCGTAGGTCTCAACGACCTTCTTGACGATCGAAAGACCCAGACCGAAATTGCCCTTGTTGCCCTTCTCGTAGGGTTTGAAAAGTTTATCCAGACGATCATCTTCGATGTTGTCGCCATCGTTATAGACCTCCAAGAGATTATCTTGCAAAGTGATGACGATCTTGCTGGAAGCATAACGCAAAGAGTTGTCCAGCAGGTTTTCGATGACGACCCGCCAGGGTTCCTCATCACCATGGAAGAAGACCCCGTTATCCAGTTGCGTGATGATCTTAACATCGCTGCGGATCACCGAAGCTGCTAAAATAGCCTTCTGGATGACCGGAATCATTTCCAGGTTCAAAATACCCGGATCGTTATCCTCAAGATAGCCCATCTTGTTGTATGTGATCAAAGAATAGACCTTCTTCTCTAAACGATCGGCATTTTCAATGATGACATCGACGCTTTTTTCCAAAGTATCATATGGATAGATGCCGTCCTTGATCGATTCGGAATAGGACTTGATCGTCGCGATCGGCGTCTTAAGGTCATGAGAGATATTCTGTATCATCTCATCGCGGATGTGCTGCTGTTTGGAAAGTTCATCGTTCATCGAAACCAGAGCTTCCGCCATCTCGCCGATCTCATCGTAACGGTTGAGGCTCAGATCCGCCTTTTCCCCCGCCTTGATCTTATTGATGTATTCAGTGATCTGATCCAAAGGCCTGATGAGTGAGAAGATCCAGACGACGATCAGACCTATCATTGCAATAAAGACATACAGAGTGATGTTGATGACACTGTTGGACAAGGCTGATCGGAACTCTTCACGGAAGTCGTTCCTGATAACCGAAACCAGCCGGTATTCGTCTTTTTCCCCGAACGTGATGATCGAATAGACGATCGTATTGCCGTCGTATTCGAAATTGCTGTCGATTCGACCCCCTTCCGGTTCTGGATCGATGTTGCTGAGCATATTGCGGTATTGTTCGTCCACACTGTTGAGATAGCGCTTTGAATCGGCATTATACACAAAATGCAAAACGTTCGATTCACTGGAGATCGAACGGGTCTCCAGGTATTCGTTTTGCGAACGATGGATGAAGACGTACATCTGCGAATTGACGAATGAGTCGATATTGCGGTTTAAATAGGTAAAAATAAAAAACAGCAAAAATGCACCGGTAAAAAATACGATGGTGAAAAATTGCTGTAAAAGGGTAAAGTTATTTAACCAGATCCGAAAACGCTTCATCCCAGCCTGTAACCGAAACCGTAGATCGTCTGAATGTTCATATCCGGCATCTTCTTTCTCAAACGGCGCAACGTATCATCGACGACACGATCGGAACCGTAATAGTTCTCATCCCAGACTTTCTCCAGGATCTGTTCCCGCAGAAAAGCCGTGCCGCGGTTTTTCACGAAAAGCATCAGCAGGTCGAATTCCTTGGTCGTCAGTTCGATCTGTTGACTGCCTTTGGAGACGCTGCGCTGGTTTTCATCGATCTCATAGCCGTTGATCTCGATCTTGTCATCTTCCTTATAGACTCTCCGGATGATGTTGTTGACCCTTAAGACCAGTTCCTTGGGTGAGAATGGTTTGGTGATGTAATCATCCGAACCCTTCTCTAAACCGATGATACGGTCGAATTCCTTATCTCTGGCCGACATGAAAACCACCGGAATATTGCTGTTCCGGTTCTTGATCATCTCGATCAGATCGAAACCCGACTTATCGTCCAGCATGATATCCAGGATCCACAGGTCGCAATAATCATCGATATGCGAATAAGCCGAATCGAAAGTAAGATAGGAATTGACGATATAGCCTTCCTTTTCCAGATATGACCTGACCAGTTCGTTGAGGTCCTTTTCATCTTCTACGATATTTATGATCTTTTTCATATTAACTACATTATAAAACAAAAGACCGCTTCAGATGAAACGGTCTGCCCTAAGTATCGCATTCGGATCTTTTCTGGCGATAATAAAGGGCTTTTATCCATAAAAATCAGATTTCAATTCGGCATGCTGACCGGAAATTCGTTCAAACATAACATCAAACAGTAAATCAGATATCCATTTCTTAAAAGAGATATGACTTTCATCATATCTCCTGATCTTACTGATTGGCTTCGACGATCGTCACGGTGACGCTGGATCTTTCAAGTTCCAGAGAAACAAACGGATTATCACTGATCGTTGCCTGTAACGGCAAGGTATAAGTGCCCGGCTCTTCCGGCATGTCGAAGAAGACTTCGATATCGTTGGCGCTTACGGCATTGACGTTGTTGGTCGAACCGGAAACGGTGACATTGACACTCATAAACTCGATATCCGAAGAGATAGCCAGGTTGTTGTAGTTGTTGTGGACGCTAAGCGGAATATCTTCCAGCGTGATCGTATCGACAGTCGAGAGTGTGACTCTGACATTGACCACCGTCACATCCGAAGCGCTGACACCACTTGGCAGTGTCACCGGCAGCATGATCTCCTTATCGACGTTTTCCGTGACCGTCGACATATCGAAGTTGACATAGACCTCGCTGATGCCGTTGAGGACGGATTCCGGCGCATAGATACGCGTCGTCTGATGGTCGATGATCTGGGCCGTATCGATAGCCAGACCTACCGGTACCTGGCCGATCGGATTGAGCCTGATCGGAACTTCGATGCTTGGCGAAGAGATCCTGATGGAAGCGGTGATCGAACTTGGGACGATCTCAGCGTTGACAGCCTGGCCATTGCGGTCATAGGCTACCAACGGTGCTTCGATCTCGAAATCGCTGGTCTGGCCGCTGACATCGATCAAAGCCTTGACCAGAG
Source organism: Erysipelotrichaceae bacterium (assembly GCA_017432895.1). Taxonomy (GTDB): domain Bacteria; phylum Bacillota_I; class Bacilli_A; order Erysipelotrichales; family Erysipelotrichaceae; genus Colivicinus. The sequence goes on from JAFRIG010000075.1 coordinate 39,830, forward strand.
CGATGGAATTCAAGGTATCCTGCGAAGCACGGATATTGATCTTGGTGCCTTGGGCAAAACTGGGTTCACCCAGGATATAACGGGAATCCATCTGATTCTGGTTGATGAAGTCGTAAGACAGATCGAACTGTCTGGTCGTCTTCTTCTTTAAAGTGATCGTAACTTCACTGGGTGAAACGATCGTCGAGACGTTGTCGCCATAGCCTACGGCGTTCATCTTGATCGTATGGGTACCCTCAGTGTAACCTTCCAGATCGATCTGGCAATAGCCCTTCTTGCTGGCGGCGTTGTTGACGCTGGCCGCTTCACCGGTGATGACGATCTCACAAGCGGAAGGAAGTCCGCTCAGTTCGAATGTCTCGGAATTGTAACGGGCATTGATGGCCACGTTGGAAAGGACCTTGGAAGAAGACAGGACGTTGCCGGAGCTGTCATAGGTAGCTACAAAGTAAGCCAGACACGCCAGCAGCAAGGCAAAGACGCCTAAATAGCGCGTAGAGAAGAAGACCCGGTCGATCAAAGAAGAGATCCAGCGGAAAAACTTCAGGATATTCTCTTCGATCGTCTCGTACTGGCTGCGGTTGTTTCCTTTGGAAGCGATCTTTTTAGCTGTTTCCAGTTTTTTATCGGAGTTATTCAGCTGACTCATCGTTTGCCTCCTTGTCCAGATTGTTTTCTATCTCAACTCTTTCTTCAGCCTTGACGCTTTCTTTGCTTTCAGGCTTGCCGTTTTGTTTATTGCGGTTGTTGAAAGGAACCTTCATATCAGGCTCACTGCTGCTTTCCTCTTCTTCGTTCCTTCTGAATAAAGAGAATCCGCGGCGTTTATCGTCGTCCTGGATCTCCACCACGACATCATCTTCCATCAGCAAGGAGCTGCGTCGACGGCTGCCCTTTTCGATCGTCGTCGTATCGTTGAGGATGACTCGGCGCAGATAATCCTTAAGCTGCTTCTCGTCGACCGAGAAGATCCGGCCTTTTTCCGCGATCGAGATCGCACTGGTCTCTTCGGAAACGACGATCGTCAGACAATCCGATACTTCTGCGATACCCAAAGCCGCTCTGTGTCTGGCACCGTAACGGGAAGAAAGATTGACGTTGGTCGGCGGGAAATAAGCGCTGGCACAAGCCACTCTGTCACCCTGAATGATGACCGCACCATCGTGTAGTGGCGTCGTCGTCATAAAGATCGAACACAGCAGTTCCTTGGTGACTTCCGCATTGACCGGAATACCGGTCTTGATGTAATCCTGCAAAGACTGGGACTGTTCGATCGAGATCAAGGCACCGACCTTTTCCTGTGACAAAGTGATCGTCGCCTCATAAAGCTGCTCGACCAGATGTTCCTTCTCGTTGGCTAGCAGTGTGTTGATCCTGGAGAAGGCGTTGGTCTTGCCTATCTTTTCCAGCAAGCCTCTTATTTCAGGCTGGAAGATGATGATACATGCCAAAAGGCCCCAGTTGATGAAAATATCCGTAAAGTATGTCAAGGTCGATAGACCCAGAAGTTTCGCCAAGCCGTTCACCGCTACTACGGCGATGATACCTTTGAAGATTTGAACAGTACGGGAATTATTCCTTATCGCTTTGATCGCGTAATAAAACAGGAACCACATTATGGCTATATCTATTACGATCCTGAAGACCGACCAGATGTTCTGTAATGCCAGATTGATATTATAGTCAGCCATGTTCCCTCCTTTTTATACAATTATTTATTATAGCATAAAGAATCATTCGCCCTGATAAATCTGCAGAACATCACCGGCCTGAATAAGCGTATCACCATTAGGAACGATACCCTGATCCTCTCTTTGCAGCATGATGATCAGCTCATTATCGGGGATACCCAGTTGTTCAACTTTCTTATTTGCCCAGGGATGATCCTTGCCGATAAGCAGTTCTTTTACTCTTTCCTTGCCCGAAGGCGTATAAGCCGGGACATTGAGGATGATCTCATCGTTTCTTTCAATGACTGTCTTTCCTCTGGCGGCCAGATTCTTGCCATCCCTTCTGATCATGACGGCTTGCGAGCCTAATGGCAGACCGACATCCTTGATGCGCTTGCCGATCCAGCTGCTGTTATCGTCGACGACCAGCCTGGTAAACTGGAAATCCGCATGGGTATCGAAGTCGTTCAAGGTCTTGGCAATATTGGGTGATTCATCGATCATTTTCAGTTTAATTGCGATAGTCGGCAATAAAGCTCCCTGAATGGCGATCGAAAACAGCGAGACCATGAAGACGACATGGAAGAGGTCCATGCTCAAAGCGACACCGGCCGAAACCGCCGTGATCGCAAAGACGATCGAAGAAGCTCCTCTTAAACCGGCCCAGGAGATCAGCAGACACTGTCTCAGGGAACATTTCAGCGGCATCAGAAGCAGGATCGTCGCCAAAGGTCGGGCCACAAAAGTCAGGATCACAATGATAAAGAAAGCCAAAGGAATGCTCTGAGGTATGCCGGAAGGCGTTGAAAGCAGTCCGATAATAAAGAATATCAGCATCTGCAACAGTGAAGTCAGATCGGAAAAGAAAGCTACGACAGCCGCCTTGGCCTTGATATGCATATTACCTAAAGTCAAACCCAACAGGTAGACCGAAAGATAGGCATTGCCTCCTAGCATATCGGTGAGAGCATAACAAAGCAACGTGACCGAGATGATAAAGATCGTATCCAAGCCATCGACGACGATATTCTTCAAAGAAAGCACATATCTGGCCAAAGCCGCAAAAGCGATGCCCGAAACAAAACCGACGACCAGCTGAATGACAATGGTAATAAAGATGTTTTCAGCCTTCCCCGTCAGCATGATGCCGATAGCCGTGATCGTCAATAGATAAGCCATCGGATCGTTGCTTCCGGATTCCACTTCCAGGATCGGCGAAGTGCCATCCTTCAGATCAAGGTTGTTGCTTTTAAGGATCGCAAAGACGCTGGCCGCATCCGTTGAAGCCAACACCGAAGCGATCAGAAAACTTTCGGCCAAAGAAAGCTTGAGAAAGAAGTGGCAGCACAAGGTCGTAAACAAAGCCGTAAGTACGACTCCTAAAGTCGACATCAGTACCGCTTTAGGCACATACTTTCTGGCTGTGCTCCATTTGGTATTGAAACCGCCTTCGAACATGATGAAGATCAAAGAGATGGAACAGATGATCTGCGCCGAAGAGAAATCTTCATATGCGATCTTCATGATCCCGTCCGTACCAAAAAGCATACCTACGAACATGAAAAAGATCAGGGCCGGAACGCCAAGCTTATAAGAAAATTTAGTTGATAGGACGCATAGCAGTATCACCAGCGATACGCCAAAGACGATTTTGGTTGTCAAGAATCAATTCCCCTTTTCCATCATAACAAACAATAGGCAAAACAAAGCAAAAAGTCTGTTTCCAGACTTTTGAATTTGGCGCGCCCAAAGGGATTCGAACCCCCAACCTTTTGAATCGGAATCAACTGCTCTATCCGTTGGAGCTATGGGCGCCTAATCGGTCGAACCGAAACCGCCGTGACGCTTTGACAGATTTCCTTCTTCCTCAGCTAAATAATACTTCAAAAAGACGCCCTGAACAAATCTTTCTCCCGCTTTTATGACCATGGCCTTATCACTGCGATTGACCACACCCACGATGATGTGGCCCTCATTATCGGCATTATAATAGTCGCTGTCGATGATACCGGTCGTATTGAGCAGACAAAGCTGATACTTGAAGCCGAATGATGAACGCGGATATATTTCCAGCACATAACCCTCATCAATGCGACACCTGATACCGGTCGGGATCTTAGCACTTTCACCCGGTTCAAGTTTGACTTCGATCGGACTGCAGAAGTCGTAACCCGCTGAACCCTGCGTAGCCCTAACGGGGATCTTTATATCATCATAAAAGTCACCTTCAAGGGCACATAATGCAGCAAGATCTTCAGCAAACTGTTCACGGGAAACCTTCTCGAAATCGGCGATTTTCATAAATTTATAGTATCAAACATCTTGCGGAATTGAAATAAGTATGTTATATTTAATAAGCGCTATTTCAACAGACAAAGCGTGTGCTGAAGAAGTACTCAAGTGGTTGAAGAGGTGGCCCTGCTAAGGCCATAGGTCGGCATGTCTGGCGCGAGGGTTCAAATCCCTCCTTCTTCGCCAAT
>JAFRIG010000009.1 GCA_017432895.1 Erysipelotrichaceae bacterium
AGATCTGAACAAAAGAAACAAAACAGAATAATCAGTATATTCTCCTATCAAAAAAAGTCATCCGGATACAGATAATAATCCATATACGGATGACTTATTAATTCGGTTCAGAAGCTGGTTTTACCCGTTACAGCCCCTTTATGTTTTATTCCTCTTCTTCCTCTTGAGCTTCGACAGTTTCCTGTAGCGTCTCATCTGCGAAATCATCATCTTCATCCGCATCGCCGATCATCTCGCTTGGCAGAGAGGCTTCTTCTTGCGCGGCAAGCAGTTTCTCTTCTCTGATTTCATCGAGTTCTTCGGCCCTTTCGTGGACCAGATCCGTCGTTTCTCTTGCGAACTTGGAACCGGTTCCGGCCGGGATGAGTTTACCGATAATGACGTTCTCCTTGATACCGAACAGGTTATCGATCTTGCCATTGACGGCCGCATCCGTAAGGACTTTGGTCGTCTCCTGGAAGGAAGCGGCTGACAGGAAGGAATCGGTCTCAACTGAAGACTTCGAGATACCCAGCAGCAGCGGCTCAAACTTGGCCGGCAAACGGCCCGAGATCAGCAGCTCGTTGTTGAGATCGTTGAGTTTCTTCAAAGAGATCGTCTGTCCCGCGCACAGATCCGATCCGCCCGGTTCGACGATGATGACCTTCTTAAGCATCTGCTTAATGATCACTTCGACGTGTTTGTCGGAAATATCGATACCGGTAACGGCATAGACCTTCTTGACTTCCTTGAGGATGTAGTTCTGCACAGCCTGGACACCGGCGATCGAAAGCAGTTCCTTCGGATCGACGTTGCCTTCCGTCAGTTTCGCACCGGCTCTGGCGTGTTCACCGACCTTGACCCAGGCTCTGATCGTGGAAGAAATGCCGCACTTGTGTACGATGGTCTCCTTGTCGTTGGTGATCTCGATGATCCATGAATGGTCTTCGAGCTCTTCGACTTTGGTGACTTCGCCCGAGATCTTGGCTAAGACCGACGGGTGTTTCGGACAACGTGCTTCGAACAGTTCTTCGACACGCGGCAGACCCTGCGTGATATCATCGTCGGCGTTTGCGACACCGCCCGAGTGGAAGGTACGCATCGTCAGCTGAGTACCGGGTTCACCGATAGACTGCGCTGCCATGATACCGATGGCTTCACCTGATTCGACCAGTTTTCCGGTCGCCATGTTACGGCCATAGCACTTGCGGCAGATACCATCCTTGCATTTGCAGGTAAAGGAATTACGGATATTCATACCCTTGTATCCGGCAGCCAGGATCTTTTCCGCGATATCCTCATCGATGAATTCATCCTCATCGACGATGATCTCACCGGTATTGGGATCGCTTAACTGTTCCTTGGCATAACGGCCCACGATTCGATCATAGAAGCGTTCGATCGTCGAATTATCTTTGGTATCGATAATGTCTTCGACGTAGTAGCCCTGATCGGTATGGCAGTCTTCTTCCATGATCATGACATCCTGAGCGACATCGACCAGTCTTCTTGTCAGATAGCCTGATTCGGCGGTCTTCAAAGCGGTATCGGTCAGACCCTTACGGACACCATGGGTGGAAATGAAGAACTCGGAAACGTTGAGTCCTTCACGGAAGGAAGAATAGATCGGGACCTCAATGATGGTCGGCTGATATTCTTTCTTCGATTTGGACTGCGTCGGACGGCCCATCAGGCCACGCATGCCGGAAAGCTGGGTAATATTGGACTTGTTACCACGAGCACCGGAAACGGATGACATCTTGATCGGCGATTTACGCGGCATATTCTCCATGACATCGTCACCGATAGCGTTGGTGGTATCAGCCCACAGTTTCGAGAAGTGCTTTTCCCATTCAGGCAGGGTCAGCTGGCCTCTTCTCAAAAGATTCTGTAAGACATCGGCCTTGGCCTTGGCCTCATCGACGAAGTGCTGCTTATGCGGCGCAACGTTGATATCGGACAGCGAGATCGTCATACCGGCAACGGTCGAGTACTCGAAGCCCAGGTCTTTGATCGCATCCAGGATATCCGCCGAACCCTCGGTCTTGTATTTCGCGAAGACTTCCGCGATGACCTTGGACAGGTTCTTCTTGGTGAATTCCGGTGCGATCGGCTGTTCCTTGATGAACTTCCTGATATCCGTTCCGTATTCAGCGAAACAGCGATCAGGGGTCTTCTTGAGCGAATCGCCCTCGACATCGTTGATGTAAGGGAAATCAGCCGGGAACTTGTCGTTGAAGATCAGCTTTCCGATGGTCGTGACCAGATACTTGTCAAGCTGTTCCTGAGAGAAACCGGTCTTGTTCAAAGAACGGGCCGGCAGAGCGACACGGGTATGCAGGTGGACTTCCTTGTTCTGATAAGCCATCAGAGCTTCGTTGAAATCCTTGTAGACATGACCTTCGTTGTCACCGAAACGGCGCCACATCGCAGCCGTCTCCTTGTCACCCATCGCCTCGATCGCATCGGCCTTCTCATAGAATTCCTCGGCGGTCTCTTCCATGTTCAGATAGAAGGAACCAAGGACCATGTCTTGCGAAGGTGTAACGATCGGCTTGCCGTCTTTGGGACCCAGGATGTTGTTGGAAGCCATCATCAGGATCTCGGCTTCCGCCCTGGCTTCTTCCGACAGCGGAAGGTGGACGGCCATCTGGTCGCCATCGAAGTCGGCGTTGAACGCGGTACAGACAAGCGGATGCAGTCTTATGGCTCGACCTTCGACCAGTTTCGGCTTGAAGGCCTGAATACCCAGTCTATGCAGAGTCGGAGCACGGTTGAGGAAGACCGGATGGTTGTCCATGAGTTCTTCCAGGACGTCCCAGATCTGCGGATCGAATCTTTCGATCATCTTCTCCGCAAACTTGGAAGACTGCGCGATCTTCTGATTGACCAGTTCATTGATGACAAACGGCTTGTACAGCTGAATGGCCATCTCACGGGGAATACCGCACTGGTACATCTTGAGATCCGGACCGACGGCGATGACCGAACGGCCGGAGAAGTCGACACGCTTACCTAAGAGGTTCTGTCTGAAACGGCCCTGCTTGCCCTTGAGTGAATGGGACAGTGACTTTAACGGACGGTTGGCGGAACCCTTGACCGGGTTGCCTCTTCTGCCGTTGTCGATCAAAGCATCGACCGCTTCCTGCAGCATACGTTTTTCGTTCTGGACGATGATACTCGGAGTACCGATCTCCAGCAGTTTTTTCAGACGGTTGTTACGGGTGATGACCCTTCTGTACAGGTCATTCAAGTCGGAGGTGGCGAAACGGCCGCCATCCAGCTGCAACATCGGTCTGAGATCAGGCGGAATGACCGGAAGGACCGTTAAGACCATCCATTCAGGTCTGTTCTCGGAATCGACGAATGCATTGATCGTCTCCAGTCTCTTGATCAGCTTCTTGCGCTTGTCGCCCTGAGCCTTTTCAAGTTCTTTGACGATATCGTTCTTTTCCTTTAAGACATCGACCTGTTCCAGTAAGGTCTTGATCGCTTCCGCACCCGTCTGGGCTTTGAAAGCATCTTTACCATAGAGCGCTTCGTAATTTCTTACTTCCAGCTCCGACAAAGGCTGCTTGTATTCCAGATCCGTATTGCCCGGATCGGTAACGATCCAGGTCACGAAATAGACTACTTCTTCCAGGATCTTGGGTGAAACATTGAGTACCAGACCCATTCTTGAAGGGATACCCTTCAGATACCAGATATGCGCGACCGGAGCAGCCAAAGCGATATGGCCCATCCTTTCTCTACGCACACTGGACTTGGTGATCTCGACACCGCAACGGTCACAGACAACACCTTTATAACGGACTTTCTTGTATTTTCCGCAATAGCACTCCCAGTCCTTCGTCGGACCGAAGATGCGTTCGCAGAACAGACCGTCACGCTCAGGCTTCTGGCTGCGGTAGTTGATCGTTTCGGGCTTGGTGACCTCGCCATGCGACCATTCAAGGATCCTGTCCGGGGAGGCTAAACCGACTTTGATAGCTTCAAACTTGTTTTTTGCCATATCTTACATCTCCTCCTCGTCATCCAGACCCATGATCGCCTCGGGAGCCTCTTCTTCCTCGATCGTATCGCGGATATTGAGACCCTGAGTATCTTCCACGACTGATGCCTCGCTTGCTCTTTCGACCTCGCGGTCATCCTCATCGCTTCTTGAAATACTCACTTCGTTTCCTTCACTGTCCAGCATCCTGACATCCAAAGCCAGAGCCTGGAGCTCGTTCTTCAGGACGTTGAAGGATTCCGGAATACCCGGTTCAGGGATCCTCTTGCCTTTGATGATGGCATCATAGGTCTTGGTACGACCGTTGATATCATCGGACTTGACCGTCAGGATCTCTTCCAGAGTATGGGCTGCGCCATAGGCCTCGAGTGCCCAAACTTCCATCTCACCGAATCTCTGTCCGCCGTTTTGCGCTTTACCGCCTAAAGGCTGCTGCGTAACCAGCGAATAAGGACCGGTCGCACGGGCATGGAGCTTATCATCGACCATGTGCGCCAGCTTGATCATATACATGACGCCGACGGCGATCCTTTCATCGTAAGGTTCACCCGTCTTGCCATCGCGAAGTACGACCTTGCCATCCATCGACGTGCCGGCCTCTTCCATGATGGCTGTCAGTTCCTCATTGGTGATACCGTCGAAGACCGGCGTCGCGAATTTGACGCTCTGTCCCGTCTTCTCGGACAGTGTCTTGGCCGCCATACCCAGATGGATCTCCAAAACCTGACCGATATTCATACGCGAAGGCACACCGAACGGGTTCAGCATAATATCCACCGGAGTGCCATCAGGCATGAAAGGCATATCCTCGATCGGCAGGATCTTGGAAATGACGCCCTTGTTGCCGTGTCTGCCGGCCATCTTGTCGCCTTCGGAAATCTTACGTTTCTGAACGACATAGACCTTGATGACTTCCGTGACGCCCGGACCCAGTTCATAGCCCTCGGAGCGTTTGAAGACTCTGATGGACTGAACGATACCGGCACCGCCATGGGGCACTCTTAAGGAATTATCTCTGACTTCGTGCGATTTCTCGCCGAAGATCGCCAGTAACAGTTTTTCTTCCGGGGAAGCATCGGACTGACCTTTAGGCGTGACCTTACCAACCAGGATGTCACCTTCCTTGACTTCAGCACCGACCATGACGATACCTCGGGAATCCAGGTTGCGGCAAGCGCCTTCCTGAACGTTCGGGATATCTCTGGTGATCTCTTCTTCACCCAGTTTCGTCTTCCTCTTTTCGATCGAATACTCATCGATATGGATAGAGGTGTAGACATCGTCTTTGACCATCCTCTCCGACATGATGATGGCATCCTCGTAGTTATAGCCATGCCATGTCATGAAGGCGATGGTGACGTTTTGGCCTAAGGCCAGTTCGCCATCGTCCATTGAAGGACCATCGGCGATAATATCGCCAGCCTTAACTGTATCGCCATCTTCCACGATCGGACGATGGTTGATGCAGGTACCGGCATTGGAACGGGCGAACTTCTCGAGCTTGTACTCGTGTTCGACTCCGTCTTCCGAAGTGATGACGATCATATTGGCATCGACGTAGGTGACGATACCTGAATCCTTGGAAACCAGACCCGTACCGGAGTCGCGGGCGATCTTAGGTTCGATTCCGGTTCCGACATAGGGGGCATGAGGCCTCAAAAGCGGAACAGCCTGTCTTTGCATGTTGGCACCCATCAGCGCACGGGAAGCATCATCGTTCTCTAAGAACGGGATACAAGCCGCCGCCACGGATACGATCTGCTTAGGCGAAACGTCAGCCAGCTCAACGATCTTCTTATCGACAAGGATCGTCTCTCCCGCCTTACGGGCGACGACCTGGTCGTTGATCAGCTTACCGCCGACGACCTCGTTGGCTTGCGCAATGATATAGTCATTTTCGTCATCAGCTGACAGATAAATATAATCTTCCGAGACACTGCCATCGGCATTTACCTTGCGATACGGCGTCTGAATGAAGCCGTATTCGTTGATCTTGGCATAAGTCGTCAGATAGGAGATCAGACCGATGTTCTGACCTTCCGGTGTTTCGATCGGACAGATACGTCCGTAGTGTGAGTTGTGAACGTCACGGACTTCGAAGCCCGCTCTTTCTCTGGTCAAACCGCCCGGACCCAAGGCCGAGATACGGCGCTTGTTGGTCAGCTCAGCCAAAGGATTCTGCTGGTCCATGAACTGCGACAATTGCGAAGAAGAGAAGAATTCTCTTATCGCACCGGACAACGGACGGTTGTTGGTCAGCGTCTTAGGTGTCGCGTTTTCAACTTCGGTGATCGACATCTTTTCCTTGACGGCCTTTTCCATTCTCGAAAGACCGATACGGAACTGGTTCTGGATCAGTTCACCGACCGTTCTGATACGGCGGTTGCCCAGCATATCGATATCGTCGGTCGTGCCGATGCCATCCAGCAGTGTGAACATGTAGTTGTAGAACGCCAGCATATCCGACATCGTGATGCACTTCTTGGCGTTGAGCGGATCGATACCGATGAGTCTGATCTTATTGTTCTCGTCACTAGGATCGACGATGTTGACGACCTGACAAGCCGTACCGACCAGCCAGGCGCTGATCGCTTCACCTTCATCAACACGAGCCTTGATCGCCTCTTCCTTGTCCGACATCAGCATGTAGCTGTCATGGTCAGGCAGGTAGTAAGGCATCGCCTGTTCGCCTTCGACTTCCACATCCTTGCCATCCTTGTCCGTCAGACGACCAAGGACAAAGAGTCTCTGGCCATAGTCCATGACGGCATTGAAGTTTTCACTTGTCAGTTTGACTTCCTTGGCAAAGATACCGGAATAGATCCTGACCGTCGAGATCTCTTTGGCGATCTTTTCGATATCGGAAAGATTGAGGATCGTACCCATGAAATAAGTCTGATCCTTGAGATCGACGTCATTAGCCAGTACGCGGCCATTCAAAGCCAGTTTGTCGGAAGTGGAAACTTCACAAATATTGGGATGCGAGAAGATGTGTCTGAACGGGAAAGCCTCGATGTGGCTGCCTTTGACCAGTTCTTCTCTTAAAACATTGCGTTCCGGCTTTTCGATCCTGGTTCCGGCCGCATAAAGCAAAGAGCCGTCAGCCTTGTAGAGATCCTGAGCCAGTACGTGATGTTCGATACGGTCGATGACATTCAGTTTCTTTCTGAGCTTGTAACGGCCAGCGGAAGTAAGATCGTACTTCTTCTGATCGAAGAACTTGGCATTCATTAAGCTGGCTGCACCTTCGACTGTCGGGACTTCGTCCTGTTTCTGGTTCTTATGCATTTCCAGTAATGCCGCATCCATCGTCTTGGTCTTATCCGCCTGCAGGGTGTTGCTTATCTCTTCATAAGCGCCCAGGAAAGACGTATAGATAGCTTCATATATATTAAGGAATTCACGATCATCGTTCTGATTGATCAGATCCTCATACACTTCTAAGCCCATCGCTCTTAAGAAAGTCTTGACCTTTTCCAGATCGAAACCGTCTTCGCCTCTTTCGAGATTGAGCGAGAAGCCGATACATTTCAGCAGGATCGTTGACAGGATCTTACGCTTTCTGTCGACCGACATATTCATGATGCGGCCTAAGGCGTTTTTCTTATCGTCTGTCAAAAACTCCAGCCAGGTGCCTCGTGAAGGGATCAGTTCTCCGCTGAACGAATCACGGCCCGTCTTGTCATCCATCTGCGTGTCGAAATAGGCACCAGGTGATCTGACGATCTGGGAAACGATGACTCTTTCAGCACCGTTGATGATAAAAGTACCGGTCGGGGTCATCATCGGGAAGTCGCCCAAAAAGACTTCTTCCTTGCGGGTGATGACTTCGCCCGTATCTTCATCAATGATCTCCAACTCCATGTTGGCTTTTAATGGCGCACGATAATCTTCTTCACGATATTTTGTCTCGGCAACCGAGAACTTCGGCTCACCGAATTCAAAATTCAATAATTTCAAGCGGATGTTTCCGCTATAGTTCTGGATCGGATAGATATCATCAAATACTTCCTTGATCCCTTCTTTGGTAAACCATTTGAAAGAATCAGTCTGTACCTCTACTAGGTTGGGCAGTTCAAGATTGCCACTAACTTTGGAATAGTCACGGCGAGTAGAATGCTTACCCGAATCCACGATTTTATAAGTTTGTTTCATTTGCGCCGTCCTTTCAAATAATTATGTGTTCAGCACTTGCAGCTATCGATGACAAAATAACCGCTGTCTTTTTCGATCACTGTGACTGTGCTGAATAGTGTTTCAAGTTTAGCTATGGATGACTTTGCCCCCTGGGCCTTTCTGATCACAATATACAGATGACCATTGCCCTTGAGCATTTCCTTAGATTTCTCAAAGAGATCATAGATCACCGCCTTGCCCGCCCTGATCGGCGGATTTAAGACGATGGTATCGAACTTATGAGCCAAGGAAGTGATGTCATCGCACAGATGAACTTTAATATCCGTCTTGTTGTTAGTACTGTTGAGGATCGCCAGCTCCACGGCCCGGGGATTGACTTCCGCCATCTCCACGGCTAAAGCCGGCTGAAAACGCTTCAGGATGATCCCGATGGGACCGTAGCCCGCCCCGAGATCAAGCACATTTTCACCAAGATCCTTCTTGTAAATACTTCTGATCAAGATATAACTGCCGTAATCGACGTTCTCCTTGGAGAAAACACCGTTGTCGGTAGTGAAACGGAAAACCTCATTATCGAAATAATACGTGAATTCTTTTCGATCAGAATCCAGATCGCTATTATCCGTATAATAATGGTTCATCTAATTATTTGATTTCGACGGTAGCTCCTGCATCCATTAACTGCTTCTTGATGTCTTCAGCTTCTTCCGGGCTGATGTTTTCCTTGATCGGGCTCGGGCACTTGTCAACTAAGCCTTTAGCCTCGACTAAGCCTAAACCGGTGATAGTCTTGACGACCTTGATAACGGCAGTCTTGGCATCGCCAAAGTGCGTAAGGATAACGGAAACGGAAGTCGGACCCTGAGGTGCTTCCTCAACCGGTGCAGCTGCAACAGCGACCGGAGCAGCGGCGGTAACGCCGAATTTCTCTTCGATAGCTTTTACTAAGTCGTTCAGTTCTAAGATGCTTGCTTCTTCCAGGAAAGCTAAGATATCATCATGTGATAATTTTGCCATTGTAAATTTTTCTCCTTTTTTCTTTCAATTAAACAATTAGATTAGGCAGCAGCAGCTTCTTCAGCCGGTGCTTCTTGTGCTGCCGGGGCAGCTTCTTCAGCAGGTGCAGCTTCCTCAGCAGGTGCGGCTGCAGGTGCAGGTGCTCCAGCCTCCTTGGCCTCGGCAACAGCCTTGACGACTCTTGCGAATGAGCTTACAGGTGACTGCAGACAGCTCAGTAACATAGACAGCATACCGTCACGGTTAGGCAGATTCGACAGCTCTTTGATCGTAGCTTCATCGACGACTTTGCCCTCAACGATACCCTTCTTAAGTACCAGAGCTTTGTGTTTCTTCGCGAACTTGGCGAGTATTCTTGCCGGTGCAGTTGCATCTTCAGAGAACGCAAACGCATTAGGACCGACCAGCGCGTCTTTAAGATCTTCAAAACCGCAATCATCACATGCTCTCTCGACCATGGTATTCTTGTAAACTTTGAAGTCGACGGCTTCGGCTCTGAGGCTACGTCTTAATTCCGTAACTTCGGCAACGCTAAGGCCGCGGTACTCACAGACAACGGTCGACTGCGAATTCTTCATCTTATCGGAGATCTCGCTAACCAGTGCCTGCTTGTTACTTAATACAGCTTGATTCATTTTTTCTCTCTTTCTAACACCCATATACTCATAAAATAAAACCTGTGCCACATAGACACAGGTTAAAAATCATCTTCTGATCAACCTCGGTAACATGATTAAGGGATAGCCCCGTTACTGTCTATGGTATATCGATGCTGTTATATTTTAATATATTTGCCTTCCTTTTACAAGGAAAATCGTTCAAAAAAAGCCGTTTTAGCGGCATTTTTGCGCAATTTCCTCGACTGCCTCCATAAAAGACTCATCGATATGTCCATTGCCTAAAGGCGACAGGGAAACATAGCCATTCAACAAGGCTGATCTGTCGATCCTGAGGTCATTTTCATCACCTAAAAAAGTAGAACCATTCTCTTTAATTACGATATAATCCTTATCTTGAATCAGTTCATGATAAAACTCGTCATGATAGGCGACCCTGCCGATGCGATCGCAGACTTTGATGCCTTGAATATCTTTATATTCCAAATCGGGAACGTTCAGATTGATGAAGTAGGAATTCCTGTTTTCATCCTTGAGATACTCCAAAGCGATCTTTACGGCATATGCTCCAGCCGTTTCAAAATGTTTTTCTTCAAAGCCATCCAAAGACACCGCCATCGCCGGATAACCATAGATATAGGCTTCCCTGGCTGCCCCGATGGTCCCGGAATAGATGATGTCGGTAGAAACGTTGGCCCCGTTGTTGATGCCGGAAACGATCAGATCCATGTCCTTGCCGAAAAGATAATTGAGACCCAGATGTACGCAATCAGCCGGTGAACCCCACAAGGCATAGGCTTTCTTGGCATAGGGAAAATTCCTTTCCTCATAGCGGACCTTGCCTTTGATGGTCAGGTGATGAGAATAGGAGCTTCTTTGCGATTCCGGGGCTGCCACATAGACATCGGCTATTTCACTAAAAGCTTGCACCAGAATATGCAGACCTTTGAAATCGATACCATCATCGTTACAAAGCAGAACTCTCATGTCCTAATAATAGCATATGCACAGGATCACTCCTGTGCATTATCTTTGAATTCGGGCTTATGGGCCTCCAATACCTTGTTTAACATTTCCTTAAGGCTTTGTTTCTCTTCTTCGCTCAAGACATCAAAGAAGTAATCCTTCTTCTCTTCTTCGATCGCTTCCGTATTGAGCCTGATAAGGCAAGCCCTGCGGTCTTCTTCGTCCTTGTCGCGGATGATCAGGCCCTTGTCCTCCATCTTGGAAAGGATCTCCGACATCGAACCGGGCTGGACTCCCAGCAGCATCTGCAAGGTCTTCTGCGCTAAAGAACCGCCGTTTTCCGCCAAGATCTTAACGATGCGATCCTGCGAAAAACCGAAACGTCCGTGTCTTTCAAAACGCATCATTCTCGCACAAGCCATGAACAGACCATCCAGATCATCTCTGTCGAAATGAGGTTCAAAGCCTTCCGGTCTTCTTCTTTCAAAACCTTCGTGACCTCTTAGCCCTCTTTGAAAGTTTTCATGACACCTTGGGCCTCTTTCAAAGCCTTCATGTTCGTTGTGATCTCCTTCGAATCTCGGGCAATGCCCTCTTCTATCTTCAAATCCTTTTTCTTCTCTATCGTGTCTCATTTTTGTACCTCCTTTTAAATTAGGTACCTAATTATTAGGTACAGAAATAATATAAGGCATAAATGAAAACCTGTCAAGACTTTTTGTAAAGAAAAAGATCCTTGCGGATCTAAAGCTGTTTCCATTGGAAATGCAGTTTTTCTGAAAGTTCGCTGAGCTTGCGGATCTGGTTTTTATAGATCCGATACTTTTGCGAATTGAAGGTGACCAGTTCCCCGCGGGGGAAGATCTTATTGAGCGTATAGCCTTTGATTTCTTTGCGGTCTATCGTCTGACCCGAAACTACGATCTTGTTTCCTCTGACATAAATGTAGCGGTTGGTATCGTAGATGATATCCGTGATCATCGTCGCGATCAGGAAAGCGAAGACCAGACAGATCAGAATATCGGTCATCCGATCTCCCTTGTCGAAAAACAGGAAATAGCTTCCCGATATCAGCATCAGTACGACCAGGATCACATGTTTGATCACCCAGTTGGGATCGACATCATATCTTTCGTAGTCCGTATACTGATCCTTCTCATCCCTCTTTAATTTGATCGACAAAACCAGAGAGAAGATCAGCGTTGCGATCACCAGTACATATGTCATATAAACACCTCAAATCAATCTTTCTTATTTTCTTTATCCAGGATCTCAAATAAATCTCTTAGATCCCTGATCCGATAGCCTTTATAGTTGCGGGCTTTTCTTTCATCATCCATGCACATCCACACCGGTAACATCTTGGCTCTGATAGCTCCGAGAATGTCGGAAGAGAAGACATCGCCGATCATCATGCATTCTTCACATTTCACACCCAGCTTTTCAGCCATCATTTCGAAGATCCTTTTATCAGGCTTGTGGATGCCCAGATCGCCGGAAACCATAACTTCATCGAAATAGTCTTCAATGCCCACCGTTTCGATCTTGTGATGCTGCGAAAAGGGTTCGCCATTGGACAATATCGCCAGCTTATAGGAACCTTTGAGCTTATCCAGTACTTCAAGAGTCTCCTTTTTGAGCTTTGTATACTCAAACATATGACGATGGTAATAGCGATCGAAGACCTCTTCAAAGTCTTGAGGCAGATGAGCCCCATATTTGTTTCTGAAAGGGATCAGTCTGGTCGCCATATCGAAAGTACCGTTGCAGTCGTAGTACATCATGTCCTGCATCACGGCCTCGAATTCCAGATCGTCGAGATCCTTAAAAAGCGGCCGATAGTAATCATAGTAGGTATCGTAGGCGTTGGCTGAGCGATTGGACAGCGTGCCGTCAAAATCAAAGATCAGCGCCTTGATCATTGTTCGCCTTCTCGATGATCTTCTTGCATTTGCGTTCAAACTCCGGCCTTTCCATCATCACGATGGCTCCGCAGCCTTCGCACTTGATCTTGATATCCACACCCATGCGAACGATCTTCCAGTAATGCGACTTCCTGCAGGGATGATCCTTCTTCATCTGCACGATATCATTCAGCCCGTAATTTTCTACCATAACACCTCACTGTCCATGATGATACTCACCGGTCCATCGTTGATTAGAGATATCTTCATATCGGCACCGAAGATCCCCTCTTCAACCTTGAGACCCAGATCTCTTAAACACTTGTTGAAATACAGATACAGCTCTTTCGCCCTTTCCCCGCCTAAAGCGTCGGTGAAACTGGGCCGGTTGCCCTTGCGGCAATCGGCGTAAAGGGTGAACTGCGAGATCGAAAGGATATCCCCTTTCGCATCAAAGATACTCAGGTTCATCTTGCCTTGATCGTCTTCAAAGACGCGCAGCTTGCTTAGCTTGAGAGCCATCTTTTCCACGATCGCCTCATCATCCTGAAGGCCAAGACCGGCCAGGACCATAAAGCCCCGGCCGATCTGACCTGTTATTTCACCATTTACTCTACAGGAAGCTTCTGTAACTCTTTGTACGACAAGCCTCATTTATTTGGTATTCTTGACCTTTACCCACAGTTCGGAGATGGTCTTGAGAACTTCTTCGTTGTTGTGGAAGACTTCGTCATTGGCATTCATATCACGCGGGATGTAGGCATCGATACCTTCAAAATCCCCGCCTTCCGCTGCCAGGTCATGCAATACTTCCGCATTGACGGAACTGTAACCGACGAAAGTCGAATTCTCATAAGCCGGATCATATTCCGTGATGTAGTTCATGAACTTGTAGGCATTCTCCAGATTCTTGGCATCCTTGTGGATGACCATCGCATCGACGAAGTAGTTGGTACCTTCAGTCGGAGCCCAGAAAGCCATGTCTTCGTTTTCCGCCATGATGTAGACACCATCACCCGAATACATCATACCCATGGCCTTTTCGCCATTGGCCAGACCATCGATCGCCTCATCAGTGACGTAGGCCGGATCCATGTTCTGCGCGATATCCAGCAGCCATTCATAGGCAGCATTGAGTTCTTCTTCCTTATCGGTATTCATCGAATAGCCTAAGGCTTTTTCCGCCATCATGAAGGAGTCTCTGATCGAATCGTACATGTAGATCATGCCCTTGTATTTGGTGTTACGTAAGACATTCCAGCCCTGAGATTCCACATCGGTGGCATCGATCAGCGTCGAATCGTAGCAGATACCGACATTGCCCCAGAAATAAGGCACGGAATATTCATTGCCCGGATCGAAATCCATATTCAAGACCTGGTCATAGATCAGATCCATATTGGTCAGCTTGGACTTGTCCAAAGGCTGAATCATCTTTTCGTTGATCAGTCTTTCGATCATATAGTCGGAAGGAATGATGATGTCATAGACCGTACCGCCTAAAAGCTTGGTATACATCGATTCATTGGAATCGAAAGTCGTGATCGACAGTTTGATCCCGTATTCCTTTTCAAAATCGCTGATGACCTTATCGGAGATGTATTCACCCGGTAAAAAGATGAACAGTTCGCCATTATCCTGATTGCTCGATTTGCCACAGGCCCCCAGGCCCAATGCGACAAACAGGATGAGTACGATACTAAGCAGTTTCTTCATTTGATTTCCTCCTAGCCTTAATAAGCGGCACAACATTAGACAAGACCAGAATGACCGTGATCGCCAGAACGATCAGAGTCGACAGTGCGTTGACCGAAGGATTGATACGCTTGGTCGTCGCATAGACGTAAGTAGAAATATTGTTGATGCCCGGACCTGTCGTGAAATAAGAGATCACGAAGTCATCGAAGGACATCGTAAACGCCACCAGAGCACCCGAGACGATGCCCTCTTTGATCTGCGGGATGATGACCTTGTACAAGGCCTGGAACGGCGTACAGCCCAGATCCAGAGCGGCTTCCGCCAGGTTCTCATCCAGCTGTCTGAGCTTAGGTGATACCGAAAGCATCACGTAAGGGATACAGAAGATGATATGGGCCAGTAACAGGGTTCCAAAACCCGTCGGAATATTCAAGGTCGAGAATAACAGCATCAATCCGATCGCCGTGACGATATCGGGATTCAACATCGGCAGATTGTTGACCTGAGTCACCACCTGCTTGATCAGACGCGAAGACTTGGACAGACCGATGGCTACGATCGTACCCACGATCGTGGAAATGATGGTCGCGATCACCGCAATGATCAGTGAATAATAGATCGACTCCATCATCGCCCTGGTCGCAAACATCTTCTCATACCACTGCAGGGAGAAACCCGTGAAATTGGTCAAAGAACGCGAAGCGTTGAACGAGAAGAAGACGACATAGACGATCGGCAGATAGAAGAACGCCATGATCAGTCCCAGATAGAACTTATGGAAAAGCTTCCGGTTATTCTTTTTCATCAGACCGCCTCCTTGTCATAATCAAACTTCCTGGTGAAGTACATGGAGATCAGAATGACCAGTGCCATGATAAGCGAGATCGCCGAACCGAAGTTCCAGTCACCTGTGGTCACGAAGTAGTTTTCGATCAGGTTACCCACCAACACATAGGAACCGCCGCCTAATAACTTCGGAATAAAGAAGCTTGACACCGCCGGCAGGAAAACCAGGGTGATACCCGAGATGATACCCGGAACACTTAAGGGCAGCGTGACCTTTAAGAAGGCTGTTCTGTCATCACAAC
The DNA here is from genome assembly GCA_017432895.1 of Erysipelotrichaceae bacterium. Taxonomy (GTDB): domain Bacteria; phylum Bacillota_I; class Bacilli_A; order Erysipelotrichales; family Erysipelotrichaceae; genus Colivicinus. Next base: position 15,419 of record JAFRIG010000009.1, read on the forward strand.
CCAGATCGTGGGCTGCCGGGATCAAGGAAGGATCCATCTTGGACAGCGATGTGTAGATCTGTAAGATCATGTACGGCAAAAAGTTATAGACCATGCCGATATAGACCTTGACTTCCGGGGAGAAAGGCATTTCTAGTAAGATACCTCTCCAGGCGTAGGTCCTCACCAGCATGTTTATCAGCTGCGGCAGTGTCACCAGTAAGACCATGACCGACTGGCTGTCCGGTTTCATCTGCGCGATGAAATAGGCTGCCGGATAACCCAGCAGGATACAGATCAGCGTCGTGATCAACGCCAGCTTGAGCGAACGTCCCAATACTTCGATAAAGATCGAATCCGAGAAGAAACGCACGAAGTTGACGAAACTTAACTTCACGGGAATGACGACATTGCCCTGCGTCGAGAAAGCATAGAATACGATTATCAGCATCGGCAGCACGATCAGTGCCCCCGCCCATACCAAATATGGATAGACCAGTCTTCTAAAGCTCTTCATTGCCCAGACTCTTTTCCATTACATGTATATCATCGGCATCGAAATCCAAAGAGACGATATTGCCCTCTTCCTGGAATTCCGTCGTATGGATCTTGTAGGTACGGCCTTCCGTCACAAAGGTAACTTCATAGGTACCTTCTTCGATTTCCATCGGATCGAAATCGAAACGGACATCGTCGATCTCGACTTCGTTTTCCGTCTCCAGATCCCAGGCGTAGGCGTCAGCCCAGTTCTTCAAGTCGACGGAAATAGCCATCGACTCTTCGATCTCATCGATCGTCTTATAGACATCGAAAGCCTGGATACCGATCTTCTCTTCCTTGTCTTCAATGACCTTAGGCAGTACGACATTGACATCCGCATTGACACTGGTACCGGCTGCCGTCTTGAAAGTGATCTGATACTTGCCGGCTTCGGCCTTGATGTTATGGATGACTTCCTTGATCGAAACTTCATCCTCATCATCATCAGCTTTCCAGGCTTGCGCATTGGCTCTTAAGATCAGATCCGCATCCGTGATATCGGGAACGTCTTCGATATCCATCGAGAAATCCGCCGCCGACATCTTTTCGTTGGCCGCCTCGTTGTAGACGTCCTCGTTGCCTAAGACGTGCAGGTTGATAGTCTTAGCCGCACCGCGTTTGGTTTCCACGATGACCTCGTAGTGGACACCCTTGAACAGCACGGAAATGACCTGGCCGTTGAGCTTGCCTCTGCCCTTCTTCTTGATCTGTATATCTTCCGGTCTGATGATGACATCGACCGGCTCATTAGGCTTGAAATCATGATCGACGCACTCGAAATCCTTGTCGTCGAAGTTGACCAGATAGTCTTTCTTCATGATGCCGTCCATGATATTGGACTGGCCGATGAAGTTGGCCACATATCTGTTGACCGGCTCATTGTAGATCTCCGTCGGTGTACCGATCTGTTCGATATTGCCGTCTTTCATGACGACGATCTTATCCGACATCGTCAGAGCTTCTTCCTGGTCGTGCGTGACGAAGATGAAGGTGATACCGACTTCTTCCTGGATGCGCTTCAATTCCTGCTGCATCTCCTTGCGCAGTTTGGCATCCAAAGCACTTAACGGCTCATCCAGCAGCAGCACATCCGGTTCATTGACCAGAGCTCTGGCGATCGCCACTCTTTGCTGCTGACCGCCGGAAAGCTGATCAACGGCCCTCTTCTGATAGCCATCCAGACCCACCAGTTCCAGCATTCTGTCCACTTTCGGCTTGATCAGGTCGTTGGACATCTTCTTGATCCTTAGACCGAAAGCCACGTTTTCATAGACGTTCAAATGAGGAAACAGCGCATATTTCTGGAAGACCGTATTGATCGGCCTTTTGTAAGCCGGTACTTGAGAGATCTCTTCGCCGTTGAAAATGACCGAACCTTCATCCTGCTCGAGAAAACCGCCCAATATTCTAAGCAAAGTCGTCTTACCGCAACCCGATGGTCCCAGCAATGTGACAAACTCGTTTTCATAGATATCCAGATTGATACCCTTCAAAACGGTCTGTCCATCGAAACTCTTAACGATATTCCTGAATTCGATCAACTTTTCCATAGTCATAGCCCTCCAAATAAAATAATTATACGTTATTTTTACCCTTATTTATAGAAAATGGACAAAAAACCCTTTCTTTTCCTTAAAGGCCATTCTTTTCTTATTTTTTACCAATTTAAAAGGGAGCAGAATTGCTCCCGAATGCTTATTTGACTGTTTCTTCAATAAAAGCTTTGACGCTTGCGGCATCCTTGTATCCGCCGAATTTGCCGATGACCTCGCCGTCCTTGAACATAAAGACCTGCGGGATCGTCATGATCTGGAACCTTTCCGCCAGATCCATGTTGTCGTCAACATTGACTTTCGCAAATTCTATATCAGGATATCCAACCGAAACTTCCTCCAGGACCGGTCCCAGCATCTTGCAGGGTCCGCACCAGTCCGCAAAGAAATCGACGAAGGAAACACCGCTCTTGATCATTTCATCAAATTCAGCTGCATTGATAATCTTCATGTACGTTACCTCCTGTTTCAATTATCCCTGAAAGTCTTTTTCAAATAAAGCGAAATGCTTTTTAGATTATCTCCAGGCTGTAACCGATATGATAGCTTTCACCTTTCTCCAGGATCACGACATCCCTTTGCTCAAAAGGTGTGCTCACATCATCTCTTTCGATCGAATCGACCCAGGGTTCCAGACAGACAAATGGAGCCATCGGCGTCCAGATCGCAAAGATCCTGTACTTGTCATCAGTTCTCATGATGACGCTGTTTTCTCCATCGGTCAAGGTAAAGACGCGGCTCTTGGGTTCATTGACCACGAAGGTGTGGTATTTCTCGAAGAACTCATAGCTAAGTTCAATGACCTTATTTTCGACATCGTCCTTTTCAAATTCGATGCGATAATCCGTAAACTGTTTGTTTGGATCCAAAGGGCAGTTGAAAGCGGGGTGCTGACCGAATCCGAAATAGAGCTTTCCATCCTCTTTATTCTTTACTTCGTAAGCGATCGAAACCTTATTTCCTTCCAAGGTATAGCGGACATCGAGTTCAAAGAGATAAGGATATTCTTTCAAAGTTTCTTCATTCGTTTTAATTCTGAACAAAAGATAGTCTTCGCCCTGTTCCACGAACTCGAATTCGCTCTTGCGGCAGAAACCGTGATTGTTGACGCTGTAGTCCTGACCCTTGAAATTCAAAACCTTATTGGCCGGAGCTGAAACATGCGGGAACAGTAAAGGATTGCGATTGGCCCAGTACTTGGGATCGCCATTCCACATGTATTCGATATCTTTATCTTTTCTTGAGAAGGAAGCTATCTCGCAAGCCCAGGTATCGACTTTCAAGACGGCAACATCATTTTCCAGTGTATAGATCATAATTAAAAAAATAGTGAATTACTTCACTATTTCTCCTAAAGCAGAGCCCTTGATACCGGCAGCATTGCCCTCATCGGTATCGATATGCATAGCCAGCGCAAAATCTTCTCTTACTCTGATGACCGTGTCACCGAAGATCAGGCTTCTGCCCTCAGTTTCGACTTTGACGTTGACGATGTCACCGTTATTGACGCCGTAATACTCGGCATCGGCAGGAGTCATATGGACATGACGCTTGGCAGCGATGACGCCTTTTTCCAGTTCAACTTCGCCACAAGGTCCGACCAGCTTGATACCGGCAGTACCTTCGATATCGCCCGATTCCCTGATCTTGGCTTCGACACCTAAAGTTCTGGCATCGGTCAAAGACAGTTCGACCTGTGCTTCTTTTCTCTCCGGTCCTAAGATCGAAGCCTTGAGTTCACCTCTGGGACCGACGATCGTCAGCTTCTCTTCGCAAGCGAACTGACCAGGCTGAGAAAGAGCCTTCTTGCAAGTGAGTTCATGTCCTTCGCCAAACAGGATCGCAACCTGTTCCTTTGTGACGTGGATGTGGCGTGCACTTATTTCAACGATAAATTTTTCCATTCTTTATTCCATCCTTCTATCTAAATTATATTAGGTTTTTTCAGAATCTCAAAGCCTGTTTTGCCTGACGATCCATATCCCGTTTCTTGTCGGATTCCCGCTTGTCATAGATGGTCTTGCCCTTAGCCAAAGCGATCTCGATCTTGGCTCGGCCATCCTTGAGATAGATCCTTAAAGGAATACAGGTATAGCCCTGCATCTTGCATTTGGAGAAGAGCCTGGCGATTTCCTTTTTATGCAACAGAAGCTTGCGGTCTCTGGTCTCGTCATGGTCGTTGTAGGTGGCTTCCTTGTAGGAAGCGATGCTCATGCCTTTGACATAGGCTTCGCCGTTACTAAAAGTCACATAAGCTTCCTTAAGTGATACTTTTCCTTTTCTAAGCGATTTGATCTCCGAACCGAACAGGACCATTCCGGCCTCATAGGTCTCTTCGATGAAATAATCGTGATATGCTTTACGGTTTACGGCTATGTCTTTCATAATTAAACAGTATAAAATAGCGAAATATTATTTCGCTATTTTTTAACCCATGATCCTGATGATGATGACCAGGACAAAGAAAAGGATGCCCAGGACCATCGTGACGATCGAGATGACCTTTTCCGGTCCGCGCTCCTTGACGTTCTGGAACAATCCCAGATCGCCATTGCCCGTGAAGGCAGATAATGCATCCGATTTGCCGCCCTGCAACAAAGAGATGAGTATTAATAATACGGCAACGATAAGTAACAATATTTTCATGTTTTACTCCTTAAAAATCCGTCTTAGCCAGATCTACATAATTGATATCAGTCGGTGTCTCACGACCAAACAGGATGATCAGAACGGTCGCGACCTGATTCTGGTCGTTCATGGACTCGACCTTGCCCTCCATACCGGAGAACGGACCCGAGAGGATCTTGACGGTATCGCCAACGGCGAAATCCACTTCGATGCTCTTGTCGGACTGGCCTATCCTTCTTAAGATCTTTTCGATCTCGTCCTGCTTGACCGGGAACGGTTTGGCACCGCCACCCGATGAACCGATAAATCCCGTGACGCCCGGCGTGTTTCTGACGACATACCAGGCCTCGTCGGTCATGATCATTTCCACGAAAAGGTAACCCGGGAAGATGTTCTTGACGACTTCCTTGGACTTTTCGTTCTTGACTTCGATCTGGGTCTCTTCCGCAACGACGATCCTGAAAAGGTTCTCGGAAATGCCCATGGTCTCCAGTCTTTTTTCCAGGTTGTCCTTGACCCTGTTTTCATGGCCGGCGTAGGTATTTACGACGTACCACTCTTTCTTATTCGTCTGTTCCGTCATTTAGAGTACTCCTAAACTGTTTAAGAAAGCCGAAATCAGTGCCAGACACAACGCAAAGAAGATGACGAAGAACCCGGTAAAGATGATGACCTGAATCGAATTGGTAAACAGATCTTCCTTCTTGGGCCAACGGATCTTGGAGATCTCTTTCCAGATCGCAGAGAAACTAAACCACTTCATACTACCCTCCTATTTCGTCTCCTTGTGCAAGGTATGTTTATTGCACTTGGGACAATACTTCATAAGCTCGATACGCTTCGCAACATTCTTGTTTTTATTTGTCGTATAGTTGCGCGACAGACATACGCTGCAGGTAAGAATTACTTGCTTTTTTTCTTTCATAATTCCTCCTTCAAAGTATTTAAAAAGTTATCTCTTGATAACCTAGATTTAATATATCCAAAAGCAAGTCAAAAGTCAATGATTAGTGGTTTTAAATCGTGCTATACCAGCAGCAGTCCGAGCTTTTCCAGATGTTTCTTTAGACGCTTGCGCAGGATCCTTAAACGGTTATCGATCTTCTTGGTGGACATGTTCAGTCGCTTGGATATCTCCTTGTAGCTGAGATCCTGACTCTTGAGCTCGAAGATGAGCCTGTCTTCGCTGCCCAATGAATTCATGAACGAGACCAAGCCTTCCTTAAACTGTTCCTCCTGATGATAGGCGGCCGGGTCTTGTCTGACACAGAACTTCAGTGAATAATCCTTGCTGGAATCAAGGGAGACCACTTCGTCGTTATAGACCCGACCCGCCGTCCTAAGTAACTCCCTGACCCTGCTGCGGATGACCAGATAGGCGTAGGAAGAGAAAGCCATTTCCCGTTCTTCCTCGTAGCTGAAGACTGCCTTATACAAGGCCAGTGAAGCCTCCTGGAACAGATCGTTTTCATCGATCCTGAAATCGCCCCTGTCCAGACGATTGCGATAGATGATCTTGAAGATCATCGGCCGAAACTGCTTCAACAGCTGCGCGAAAGCCGCTTCTCCATCTTTTCCTTCTCTGATAATCTTAATTAGTTTCATGTTTTCTTCCATGGCTTCATTATCAAATAAAAAATGGGAAATTCGTGTCTCATCTTTTTCCCATCTTTTTCACTCATTTTTCCACTTCGTGGATCATTTATCTCTTTTCTGTAAGATGTTGTAGATCAGAATACCCGCCGCAACTGAAGCATTCAGGGAAGAGACCTTGCCATACATCGGTAGCTTCACGATGAAGTCGCATTCCTCTTTCACGAGCCTTGACATGCCCCTTCCTTCCGAACCGATGATTAAGACCGTATTCATGTCGTAATCCAGTTCATCGTACATTTGAGAGGCACTTCCATCGGAACCCACGATCCAGTAACCCTTCTTTTTCAGATCCTTGATCGTTGAGACCAGATTGGTGACCTCCGCCACCTTGACATATTCCAGAGCCCCGGAAGCGACCTTGGCCACCGTATCGTTGACCTTGACCGCATTGTGGGATTTGTAGATGATCCCATCGACTCCCGCACATTCCGCCGTCCTGATGATGGCTCCCAAATTGTGCACATCCTCTAAACCGTCCAGCATTACGATCAGGCCATCCTTGTCTTTGATCATGTCGGAAACTTTAGATAGTTCAAAGTCCTTGACTTCCGCGACATAGCCCTGATGATTCTTGCCTTTACACATATTGTCGAGCTTGTGGCGGTCGACGATCTTATAACTGATACCGGCATCCTTGATCCGGCTGTCGTCCAGGACATAGGCCTTGATGATGCGGCCATTGGCCAAAGCTTCGAAAAACGAATTGCGGCCATAGACGTAGTCACTCATTGTCAGGACCTCCTTCAAACACTTTCGCAAAGAATTCTTCCAGTCTATCGGGATCGTGAAGATAGAGATATCCGCAGACTGCCTCTAAACCCGAGGCACACTCATAAGTCAGCCGATCCCCGTTTTTCGGAATGTGGGTGATATGATTGCGTCCTCGCTTATATACTTCCAGTTCCTCTTCGCTGAAAAAACCTTCTTCTTCCAGCCTTCGAAAGACCCTGGTCTGGCCATTGGCTGAATTGTAGCCGTTGCACTTCCTTTGTAAGGAAGCGGAAGCCTGATAGTGGTTTTCCACAAAGTATTGCCTGACTCTTAAAGTGAAGACGGCATCGCCGATAAAACTCAGCGAATTGGAACTGTATTCCTTAAGATCCATTACAGAATGCCTTTTTCCATCAGCAGGGCTCTGTACTTATCGGCCGTTTCGAAATCCTTGGCCGCCTTGGCCTCGTTCCACTTATTATAGATATCCTTATCCTCGTCACTTAAGAGCGTCTTATCAATAAAGATACCCAAGATCTCCAGCATCTTTTCGATCGCATTGTATTCCAAAGCCACCTTATCCCAGTCGATATCCCTGGTACGTAAAGCCTGATTCAAAAGCTTCAGCGTATCAAAGATCACCATATAGGCATTAGGCGTATTGAGATCATCAGCCATCTGCTCTAAAAATTCCTGATACTTTTCTTCATCGTAACTATCACCAAGTTCGATACCCGCGATCTGGCTCTTGACCTCGACCTGCTTCAAAGCCGTCTCGATCTTGTTTAACTCGGTCTTGGCGGCACCAAAAGTCTCATCATCATAGATCAGCGAATCGCGATACTTGCCTGACAGCAAGAACCAGCGGACCAGATTGGCGCCATTGGCCGCGATGACATCCTTCGCCCATTGGGTATTGCCCAAAGACTTCGACATCTTGCCGCCCTTTGTCTCCAACATGCCGTTGTGGACCCAATAGTTGGCCAGATGATGGCCATTGCAGCACTCGGACTGCGCCATCTCGTTTTCATGGTGCGGGAACTTCAGATCCTTGCCACCGCCATGGATATCGATCATACCCGAAGAGAATTCCTTGCCGATCATGACCACACATTCCGTATGCCAGCCCGGACGTCCTTCGCCCCAGGGCGAATCCCACTTGATGCCCTTGTCCGTCTTCTTCCACAAAGCGAAATCCAAAGGGTCTTTTTTCAGATCGTTGGTCTCGACACGGGCACCCGCATTGAGATCTTCCGGCCGCTGATGAGACAGTTCGCCATATTTGGGATCGGAAGCTACCGAGAAGTAGACGTCGCCATCCACCACATAGGCATTGCCCTTTTCCACCAGCTTGTCGATAAAGGCGATGATGTCATCCATCGTCTCCGTAACCCGCGGTGTGGCATCCAGGGGAATGATATTCAAGGAATTGCGGACATCGTTATAGGCTTTGATATAACGATCGGCGATGACTCTTTCATCGACTCCTTCTTCCAAAGCCGCATTGATGATCTTGTCATCGACATCGGTAAAGTTGGAAACGAATTTTACTTTGTAACCAAAAGCCTCGAAAGTCCTTCTCAAAGTATCGAAGACCGCGATCGGACGGGCATTGCCGATATGGGCATGGTTGTAGACCGTCGGACCGCAGACATACATACTGACCTCGTTAGGTTTGATCGGTACGAATTCTTCCGTTTTTAAAGTATAGCTATTGTACAGTTTCATTTTCATTGACCCCCATATAATATTGGTAAATGGAATCCTTGAGTTTGACCCATTTCTTCATTTCTTTTGTCGTTATCGCATAATCGGGCTTGAGTTCCCCACTCGTGATAAGCTCAATGAGTTCTTCATCCGAGAAAGTCCCTTCAAAACCCTTTACTCTCCATATCTTACTCTTTTTCATCTTCGGCTACCCTACAATAAGTATATTCTATTTCTCTTGAAAGCAGTTCCGACTTTGTCAGGGTCTGACCATCCAGATTGCTCCAGGACACCGTCACGATATCGGAAGCGCAAAGATCGTCTTCTTCTCCCACACTTCCTTTGACATTGTCCAAAGATACGCCCAGACTCTCAAGATAAGCCAGGAACTCTTCTTCAGACATATTGCTTCCTTCGGCAAAGGTATAGGTCTCTTCCGGCCTGATGAAGGTGAAACTGAGCTTATAGACATCCGAATCGACATAGTCCCCTTCGCCGATCGAAGTGATGGAGATGGTGTAGTACTTGCCATCGGTCATGTTTTCATTTTCGAATCTGACCACACCCGCCTTTTCGATCCTTCTTGAGATGCCGATACCTACATCCAAAGAGACGATATAGCCACTGGCATTGCTTACGCCGTCAAACTGCACCGAAACGAATTCATCATCGATGCTGTATTCGACATTGGACACCATATCCAGACGCTGCTTGATCAGCTCCTGTTTCGAGAACTGGTTGTAGCGGTTGTTGCCTACGCCATAGATCTTGCTTCCATCGAAGCCGATCAGATAATCGCTGGCCGCATCGATCGCAATGATGTTCGACCAGTTCTCCAGCTGTCTTCTGATCTCTTCGTTGTCGACCTCGATATGGACCTTGCCATAGCGGTCCAGACCCGCCACGAAACTGTCACCGCAGGCTACATCCACGATATCCGTCCAGGATTCAGCCTCCAGATAATTAAGGGAACTCTTGGTATAGACATCGATCGTATGATCATCGCAAAGGATGGCCAGGATGTCCTCACTGGAAGCCACATCACGGATATTGAAGTAGTTTCTGATACTGCCTGAACCAATGAAGGTACCGGCCGAATTGATCACGCCGTCTTCATCCATCGTGATCGTCCCATTGGCTGTCGCAAAGATCTTTTTGATATTGCGCATATCACTCAGATCGCATGCCCCCTGAGAAGTATCGCCGGTACATCGTACCCGGCCGTTGGAATCCAGACCCACGATGTGCTTGTCACCCACGGCGATATCCACGATATTCTTCCAGTCGTCGATTTGAGAAGCGTATTTGGCGATCAGCCCCGCATGAGAGACAGTTCCGTCTTTATTGAGGATGAGCGAGAAACCTTCTCCTTCCGACACCTTGATGGCCCCGGAAGAAGTCAGGTTGGAAAGTTCACCGTTGGCATTGGAACCTGAACCTCTGACCCCTGAATTATCATCGATATAGATGACCGTGGTCTCCGAAACGGAAAGCCGGTTGATATCTTCGATCGTCAGATCAAAGGGTCTGACCGTATTCTGCAGAATGATAAACATGACCGCTATCGTTATTAAAAGAATGGCGATAATGGTCGAAGCGACCTTGTTGTGATCGTAGAAATCCTTCAGCTTGTCGAAAACGGTCTTTTTGGCCGTGAAATACTCGATATTGATCTCATCGGTATTGGCCTTGTTTACTTCATATAACTCAACTTCCGCCGAATTCCTGAACACATCCACCAGATCGATATGATATAAAGAAGCCAGTTTCTTCATCTGATCGTAATCGATCATCGCTGAACCGTTTTCATAATTCATATATTCCAAAGTATCCACACCCAAAACATCCGCCAGATAGGACTGGGAATAATTGTAGTGCTTTCTAAGTTTGGTAAGCTTCTCCGGTAATCTGTTCACATTAACATTCTAACATTATATTCAAAAAAGGCGGCTTTTATTCAAAGCCCGCCGTCAGATAAATGATAACAAAGAAACTGATGATCGCAAACCACACCCCGATTGAGACCGGCGGTATGAACAAAGCCTTTAAAACCGTCTTCACATCATACCAGGTGATCTTGAATTCCTTTTTCCTCTTATACCTCTTCTTTTTGCCATCCTTATCTATATATATCCAGGGATTCTCATGCAGATCGACGATCCCAAACTTCAACAGATAGATCGGTACCACCGGCACCATGATACAGAACCACACGGCACTACCTGACAGATTTATCTTGGAAAGATCGAAGCCTCTGATAAACAAGGCGATGATCACCGGCAAAAAAAGGGCGATCAATGCCTTGGCGATCATCGAAACGATCCTGTAGGGCGAAGAGAAACTTAAGGTCACCGGTCTCATCTCACCTTCGATCTTTTCAAAGAAGAGGGGTTCTTCACTTCTTCTCATCAGTATCTCATCACTTAAAACCAGCTTCCCGTCTTTTCTGATGAAACTGTTCTCCCCTGAGGTATAGATCTTTCTTTCCGTTTCCACCCTAAAGCGGTTATGGACCGTATCGGAATACAGGCACAGCGTCACGATCAGATAGACGAATCCCGTCATTAGCGTCAGCATAAGCGAGCTGCCCATATTCATCCCGAATAACATCAAAGACCCAAACAGGATCAGACATATTACAAGCGCGGAAACGATGCCCTTCAACCACCAGGGCAGGAAATAGTAATGTGAGGGTTTCAAGGCTCTGATCGAAACCTTGCCGGTCTGGCCGTTGACCGCTGCCATCAGTTCATCCTTGCGGATATAGTACACCGGAAGCAATACCGGCAATCTGATCGCATCGGACGTATCTGCTTCAATCTCGACGGCTTTGGTTTCCAGTACCTTGTCAACATAAGGCGCATAAGTCACGGCACTTTCCTGATTCGCCCTGTCTAAAACCGCGGCATCACTAAGGTCTCCTATCCTGACCCTTTGCCCGGCCAGATAGCCGAAATCGAAAGCCTGCAGACTCTCGATATCGTAAGGCTCCATCCCATCAAGCAGCAGATTGTCCAGCTTGTCCATGCGGCTGACAAATTCGTCTTTAACGAAACCTTCGCAATGATAATGGCGAAAGCCATCCATCCTGGCCACACTCATGTGGACCGGGCCCCTGATCAGTTCATAAGGCAGATAGAAACCCTTTAGTTCATCGATATTTTTGCGCAGCTTTTTTGCCTCAGACTTGGTCTTATTCTTATCGCACCAGTCGAGCAAAAGCTCTTTGGCTTCCTTTTCTTTTATCGCAAAAGGGATCACGCTCTCGGGTATGTTTTTGCCACTAAGATATTCGCCTCTGACCAGGCTCTGACCGCAGAAAGCGCAGGTCGAAAGAGCTTCGTTTTCTTCAAAAACGATATCCGCCCCGCAGCCCTTACAGGTAGCGTGAAAAAGCTTGTAGGACTTCATAGAATTCTGCAGCTTTTCCGCCTGTATCTTCCTGAAACCCTGCTTTTGAGCAATCGCCTCGCTTATCCCGACTTTCCCACCGCAATAGCCGCATTCATAGCGCTGTTTCAGGATATCGAAAGTCGCAGCTGCCCCGCAGCTTGGACAATGGATATCGTAGATCTTTTTAGGAATATTATTGTTTGTAGAGGCCATATCTGCTTATATTATATCGTAAGCCTGTTTATTTGATTCCCTTAGCTTTCTATCCAAAGAAAGCCATCTCGTCTTTTTTTGGAAAACTTGACGTTTTTTGTACGGATATCCTTGAAAAAGCCCGTTTTCAATGTTAATATATTATAGCAATGTGCCCGAATAGCTCAGTCGGTAGAGCGTCCGGCTGTTAACCGGCAGGTCACAGGTTCGAGTCCTGTTTCGGGCGCCATTGTTTTGGCAAGTTGGTGAAGCGGCTTAACACACCGCCCTTTCACGGCGGCATTCACGGGTTCGAATCCCGTACTTGTCACCACTTGGTTCCCTAGCTCAGTTGGTAGAGCATCTGACTCTTAATCAGAGGGTCTGGGGTTCGAGC
>JAFRIG010000076.1 GCA_017432895.1 Erysipelotrichaceae bacterium
AAAAACAGTTATCATACGCAAAGACAGAACTGACGAAAGCATTATTATCACTACTTGGGAGGAAGAGATTGAGCGAGATCACCATCAGTGAACTATGTAACGAAGCGGGACTCAGCAGATTATCCTTCTACCGCAATTATGATTCAATGGAAGAAATCATCAGGGAACATCTTTCCGGCATTACTGACTCTTTTCTGGCTTCATCCTCCGCAAACTTCCGTATTACGCCAAGAGACGAGTTCATTACTCTGCTGTTTGAGCATATGTACAGTATTAAAGATTTGATTTCTCTCCTTATCGACAACAATCTTTCCTATCTTTTGAAAGAAGAATTTGATGCTGCCTTCATGAGAAGTGTCAATACCTACAACGACCCTTACAGGTGCTATGCAGCTTCGGGAACCTACTTCAATCTATTCTATTACTGGTTTTCTAACGGCTGCAAAGAAAAACCGTCCGAGGTATCTAGGATGCTGGACGGATTTCTTGTATGAGAATTAAATCATATCTATATTAGTCTGCCAACAGATCACTTCTTTCTTGCAGCTGTGATCTCATCATTGATCTCATTAAGGCTCATATCGGACAGGCCGTTGTCTTCCGCCTGTTTTCTGAGCATCATGAAAGCCTTATATGCATTCATATCTTTACTGTCAGTATTCTTTATTTCAAAGGGAATTCCGCCTTCCTGAAGACACTTTTTAAGAAAGATCTTGATTGCCGTCGTCATATCCAGCCCTAAAGAATCAAAAAGATCAGAAGCATCATTCTTAAGTTGTGTATCCACTCTTGCCTGTATCAGACTTGTTTCTGTCATATCAACACCTCCGGTTCATCTTAATTGTATGATAATATCATATATTCATCAATATTTTGTATTATATATAATATTATTATACTTCATTACATATAAAAAATACTGCTACCATCATGATAACAGTATTATTTTAAGTATGGTGCCATAGGGGGGATTATTACGAACTTTTCCCCTGTTTTATACGATTTAAAAAGAAGAATCGCTTGTTCAACTTCATAATAACATAAATGACTGTATTTACAATATCTCATAGATACTCTTTTTATGCCAGGAAAAGTGTTCGTAAATGTCCCTGCGAACTTTTTTCGAGTCCCCTCTAAGGTCCTTGGGTATTTTACTCTAACACTCGTCCTGTACTTATTGTTTAGACCTTATCCATTTTATTAGATGATTGATTCTGTCGGTTTTATATTGGTGCCCATCATAGATTCCATCTACAACAATTATGTTTCCGTCGTTGTATATCCTATTATCATGATTTTCTTCATTTTCAAGATAATAAGATTTTGGTATGCATAGATGGTATAAATGGTATTCCATTACAGTTTTTAGCTCTTCTAGAGGTTGTGGTGAGAACGTTTGTTGATATATGAATTCTTTTTCTTATACTGTTCCCACCTTCTCTTTGCAGTTCAAGAGTAACAGGAACGCAGAAAGAAATCCTTGTCCGATAATGAACAAGGATGATTCTTTATTTTATATTTTCATTGTATTCAAATAAATCAATTTAGCAGAGTATATATCTCACTTTCAGATAATTCAGCAAATCTCATATTGATCTGCATGATACCTTCATTCTGATCTACTCGATAGAAAGTGACTTGTGATCTGTTTTCTAATCCTGCTTTGACATCCTTGATCAGAACATAGTCATCAAGCTTTAATTCATCAAAGTTTTCAATAAGAGTCGGTATAATGTGTTTGGAACAAAGAATACCGATTTCTTCTTTTGAGAAAGATTGAGCAATCTGAACACGTCCGCCAACTTCGTATATCCTGTCAGCAATTCTTTCATTAATATCTGCTGTCTTTGAAACAATGGCACTCCCGAAACCAACGTTACCTTTTCCGATATGATAAGTCTTTCTGATCGTCATCATCGTTGGAATCAGTCCTTCATTGACATGTACCGGACAGGATCTTCCTTTCGTGATGCCTTCCTGTGTCACTGCCAGGATCTTGGACTTATAGGTATACTCCTTATCTTTGTCAGCAAGCAGGTCCATTGGATCAGTATCGTTTTCTTTCAGGAAATCATCTTCTTTGAGATCTTCATTGAAGGATGCACATATCCGAATAACCAGGTTTTCAGCAATTGCATTGTAAGACATTTTTTATGCTTCTTCTTTCTTGTAGAATATGAAACTCAGTGTGAATGTTGCAATGAAAGCCACAGCACATACGATCAATGCATTTGTGAAGTTTGACGGATTTTCGCTGCTCACAAAACTTAAGACACCGAAGATATTGGAAGTACCTCTCTGAAAATATCCAACTTTCAATATGCCCTGCAGCAATCCGGCGATTGCTCCACCGATCGCGGTCGTTGCCAGCAATACCCTGTTAGGCATGAAGATACCATAGATCGAAGGTTCTGAAACACCGCCCAAAGCGTTGGAGATCAGGCAGGTAATGCCTAACTGGCGATCATTTCCAGACTTACTTTTGACAATATAGGCTGCAGTTGCTCCCATAGCTGTGAAGTTACATATTACAGCCAGCATCGGAAGAACTGAGTAATCAACGCCGGTACTTAAGAATGCCATCAGACCAGTGAAATAAATCGGACGAAGGAAGCCTAAGGCAACACCCAATATTGCAACTGCACCGACTAATGCTGTTTCAACCGGACCGGCAACCGCGTAGATTCCTTGTAAGATGGAATTCAGGAAATTTCCGAAATAAGTTGCAACCGGGCCAAGAACAACCAAGCCTAATGCCAGCATGATCAGGATTTCCAGCGTTGGAATGCAGACTACTTTTACAGCATCCGGAATATATTTGTCCAGAAGTTTTTCTACATAGGATTCAACCCATGTGATCAGCATGAGCGGCAGGATCGAGGAATTATAGTCGATCAACTTGACTGGTAAACCAAGGAATGTATAGCCTTCTCCGGCAGATACCACAGACAGATAAGAAGGATACAGCAGGAAAGCTGCAACTGCCATAGTAATGATTGTGTTTGTTTTGAAATGCTTCGATGCAGTATATGCCAGCAGCAAAGGAAGGAAATATAAGATTGCATTTGCTGCAAAAGTGAAGTTTGAATAAAGATTGGATTCCGTTGAGATCACATTCAGGAAAGTTGGACCCAGCAGTATTGCAACCAGGTTGAACATACCGTTTGCGATCAGAAGCGGAATAATGGGGGTAATACATGCCGAGAAAGCACTCAGAACACTGTCAAATACACTCTTGATCGTGAAGCTTTTCTTTGTATCAAGATTTTCATCGATTGCTTCATGAGATTCCACGCCGGTGAATTCAACAAATTCTTTATACATACTGTTAACTGCCGGGCCGATGATGATCTGTAACTCACCGTTATTGACAGCAGTTCCCAATACTCCATCAACTTTTTTTAAAGCATCAGATTGCACTCTGCTGTTGTCCTTCAATAGCAGACGAAGCCTGGTCATGCAATGATAAGCATCCTTGATATTCTCTTTTCCGCCAACTTTTTCCAATATGCCATTAATCGTATTTTCGTATTTCATTTTATGATTCCTTTCATTTATTATATTTTGATATTGAACAGTTCAGCACTGTTGCTATAAGCAATTTTATCTTTTTCATCTTCATCGAAAACATCGGAATCTTCCAGATCACGGATGCTTTCAACGATATCAGGTACTTTATGTGCAGGGCAGTCCGAGCCAAAAAGGATATGAGAAGTCCCGCAGAAGTCTTTCAGGAAACGATAGATCTTCTGATCGTTGGATAAAGCCAGATCATAATATAATGACTGAATCTGTTTCTCGATCAATTCCGGCTCCTGTCTGGCAGCATGCCAGGTCGAGGCAAAACTGACACGATGTCCTAAGAATGGAATCGTACCTCCGGCATGAGCCAACACCCATCTGATATCCGGGTTTCTGAGCATCTTATCCTTATAGATATAATCCATCATCGATCTCGTTGTTTCAAATGTATATTCATATGCCGAATCGTCTGCTCCTTCCAGATAAACGTCGTAACCCTTTGCCCTTTTTGGAGAAGGATGTAGGAAGACGACAGACTTTCTTCTGTTGAGTTCATCAAACAAGGGATCCAGACTATCATCTGAAATGTAGATCGAATGGTTGTTGCTGGACAGAATGAAGCCTTTCATATGAAGAATGTCTGAAGCATACGCGATCTCTTCTAATGCCTGATCGATATCATCAAACGCGACCGATGCCAGAGGATAATACATATCCGGATACTTCCTTGCGCTCTCTGCAAGGAGTTCATTGACTTCTCTGACCTGCTTTGACAGCAATGGTACCGGACAGGAAAGAAGGACATGAGAGATTCCTGCTTCTTCCATATCGTTATGATCTTTAACAATATCCCATTGATGATGAGTCGTTCCTTGAGGAAATACGTGATGATGTACATCCAGAATTCTATTCATGTCTTTTCTTCCTTTTCTGATTAATTCTCGGGTTCTTCGCCTTTTTCCAAAGCTTCAATTGCTTCGGCAAAATTAGGTAGCCACTGCTTCTCAGCGACTAGGAGTTCATTGAGAGCACCTTTGGCTTTATAGTATGAGTTGACTAACGGATTGGCAACAAGAGCTTCCAAAGCTGCGTGATATGAGCCTGTGACAGCTGCTTCAACAGCCAGTTTCTCATATTCTTTTGCCGCATAGATCTTGGACATCATGTGACCCGGGAGTTTCGGGAAGCAGATAGGATGAATACCGAAAGCATTAACCAGCGAGGTAGTCGTGCAGACACAGTTCGGATCAAATTCCTGGATACAGCCCATGGAAGCGACATCCGGCGAGAAGATCTCGTTGGTGTTGTTCCAGATCGCATTCAT
Source organism: Erysipelotrichaceae bacterium (assembly GCA_017432895.1). GTDB lineage: Bacteria > Bacillota_I > Bacilli_A > Erysipelotrichales > Erysipelotrichaceae > Colivicinus. The sequence goes on from JAFRIG010000076.1 coordinate 4,847, forward strand.
CAGCGTAACACCTGCTTCACCATAGCCTTTGCCGCCTCTGGTGTTACAAGCCAGCTGATAGGCTCTTGGATCAAGCTTTTCATATAATTCAAAGGTCCTCTTTTCAATGATCTGAACACATTCCGCTCTGGTAGCGTTCTCCGGTACAACCAGATCATCAATAACATCACCGACATGTTTCTGTACATGGCTGAGCATGGACTCCCAGTGATTCCCGGAATAATCCTGCAGATCATTGAAGTTTGTATCATAGTCATAGTAGAACTCAAGATACGGTCCCATCGGAATATAACCGATAAACTTCTGAAGAGCCGGTTCAACAAACTCTCTTCTTAATGCAGGGATGTTTTCAGCAGACCATTCAAGCAGTTTTTCAAATGCTTCGTTTGTTCTGTCTTCACCCTTGACAAATACTTTGCACCAGATCAGGTGATTTAAACCGATGACCTCAACAAATACATCATTCGGATCTTCCTGACCATAGATCGCCTGCATCGCTTTTCTGATGACGGTCGGACCGTTGCACAGACAGCCGAACTTGACCTTGGAATATCTATTAAGTGCTTCTCCGACCATTCCGGAAGGATTTGCCAGATTGATCAGATAGGCATCCTTTTTGGCAACTCTTTCCATCGTATGAGCAACTTCCAGCATCGCTGGGATCGTCTTGAAGCCCATCAGCATGCCGCCTGGGGCGGTTGTTTCCTGACCGATCAATCCGTACTTGAATGGAATTGTTTCATCTAAGAATCTACCATCAGACATGCCCGGACGGATCGTCGTCATAACAAAGTCTGTATCTTTGATTGCTGATTCATAATCTGTATGAAGTGTGATGACCGTGGCCATCTTGGCATCTTCAAACATCTTCTGAACATACTTCCCGGTGCAGTTGAGACGATATTCATCAATATCCATCAAACGCCACTCGGCAACCTTCATGGTGTCTCTTCTTTCAATCAGCATTTCAGCAATGTCCGGTAAGTATGATGATCCGGAGCCGATTGAAGCAAGTATCATTTTTTTATTATTCATGTTGTTTTCCTCCTTTAATGTTTGTAAGAAGCGTGGCCATCACTTCTTTTACAATTTCATTCTAGGAAAACTGCTGAAATGAATTAACTCATACTTTTTTCCTTCATAGAGGAAAATTTCCCGTTTTACTACGTTATATTTCCTATTTTCCTTTTATAATATAACTATGAAAAAAGATAATATCAGTTCTTTGATCACGACACTTTCCATGCATAACGAATGGTATGCCGGCAACGAATTGGCATCCTATCTACACATGACGCAAAGGACAATCAGGAATTATGTAAGAGAGATCAACGAAGGAACAGAAGACCCGCTTATTCTTTCCTGCAAAAAAGGATACAAACTCAACAGAAACAGCAAAAACCCATTGTTTTTTCTCAAAAGTCAAAACGACCTCGACACGCCGGAGAAAAGGCAGGCTTTCATCCTCAGAGAACTCTCTTTCAGAGACACCGTCTCTTTTTCAGAACCACTTTCTGTTGAAGGGCTTGCTGAAAGACTGATGGTTTCCTACAGAACGATTGAAGTAGACCTTGAAGCCATCAGAACGTATCTGAAGGAGTTCTCGCTCTCACTTCATCTGAAAAACGATCATCTGTCCATCTCTGGTAGCGAAACTAACAAGAGAAGGTTGATTGCAGATTCGATTATCAAAAGATTGAAAGATGATATCCTGACTAACCGGAGTCTTGCAGCAATCTGTCCGACAGTCGATATAGAAGATCTTTCCGTCTCATTGAGATCTTTTATTTCACATCATGATATGTATATTGATAACTACCGCATCAAATCGCTTCTATTGCATATTGTTGTTCAGATCTTACGAATTGAAAATACCCATCTGACCAGGACAGAAGATATTCAGATACCAAATATTCAGAAGAGAAAAGAATATCTGATCGCACAGGAAATCGGAGATTATTTCTATAGAAAAAATACAGTTTGCTTTTCCTGGGGAGAACTGAATTATCTGGCTTTGCTGATAATATGTACCTGCAACGATACGAAGGCACAGTTCTTTCAAAACGATCCTGTCTATCAGATGGTCGAAGAAAGTGTCTCTCATTTAAAGAATCATACTGGTATTGATTATTCAAAAGAATATTTTATCCATGTTCTGACTGATTTTTTCTATCGGCTTGAAATCTCTTGCCATTATGGAATCGAAGTCATCAATCCTCTTATCTCCTCAATCCGTAATTCTTCCCCCATAGTACAGGATTATGCGGCATGGATCATGTCAAAATTCTCAAAAGAGTTAAACATCAGTGTTTCGAAAGAAAAACTCACATATTTAACAATGCTGCTGATTGCATATCAGGAAAAATATGGCACAAAGCAACCGTTAATCAGATGCTGCCTGATCTCGCCAGAATACTATATGATGAATGAATCTCTGATAAGGAAAATCAAGTCCCGATTCCATGAACAAATCAGGTTAGATAACGTATTAAGCAATTATGAATCAATGCCGGACTCTGATTTGTATCTTTCTGTATCGCCATCTAAAAACAGAAAACATATTGTAAATATCTCTCCTTTACTTAACAGCGATGATTGCAAGGCAATACAAAACGAAATCGAGCAGATCGAAAAAGAAAGAAGATGTAGAAATTTTGAACTGTTTCTCAGATCATATTCAAAAGAAGAATTCTTTGAAAAGAATACTGATATTCAAAATAGGGAACAGATTATCAGTTACATTTCAAAAAGATTATGTGAATCTTCCTGTGTCAGCAGTTCATTTCAAAACAGCGTCCTGATCAGAGAAAAAGCAGATTCCACATCTTTCTTCAATTTGATTGCGGTTCCTCATGCTTCCGCAGAATGTGTGTATCATAATTCGATCTACATTATCCTTAACGAGAAACCGATCAGTTGGGGTGACAGAAAAATAAACTTAGTCGTACTTGCTGCCATGGAAAGAGAATTGAATGATGATTTTGAAGTATTCTACGAAACACTTGTAAATCTTTTTCGAGATAGAAAAATCATCAAGAGACTCCTTGAAGCATCGGATTATAATGCTTTCTTGGATTCACTAACAGCTTTAGTTAACATGTAAAAATATGTAAATTAACAATTATTTCAAAAACAATTGTTACCCTTATAATACAATCGCTGTTATCCTTTGTAATTATCATATAAAAATGAATCAATGCAGATTCTTCAGTAAAAAAGAACCTATTTACTTGAAATAGATTCTTTAAAAATGCTCTGGTGGAGTTGGAGGGACTCGAACCCTCGTCCTGGAATAATCCCACATTCACACGTCTACAGTTTAGTTTAACTTTCAATAAGACAATATCGATGGCTTAAACTACCGGATATTGAATTCGTCTTTTCGGTTTTCGGATGGTAAGAGAAGAACTAAACTTACTTCACCTAGTTCATGTATACGACTGACTGTTATGAACCTGGCAGCCAGAAGTGCTTAAAGCCTACGTCGGCTATTCGATTAAGCGAATGCTAAATTTGTGTTAGCGTTTAATTTAAGTTTGATGATAAGGTCATCACTCCACTGCAGTATGAATCAAACTAGACCAGTCGAAACCATATTCAACCCCAGGGATTAAATAATAAGCTATTTTTCTGCTTAAGTCAAATTTCCCGCTTACTGTTTTTTGAAGAACTTTCTGATCAGAAAGACCGCCAGTGCTACGACCGCCAAAACCAGAAAAATCGGCAGAAAAGAGATGGCTTCATGGATCGGATCCGGTGCGATATCGGCATAGACAGATAAAGACCATAATACATTAGACAACATAAAGACCTCCTAGAAAAGAAATCAGATTCAGGATCAATGATAAAAGAAACGGGTGCCTGTAACTAAGATAATTTCGGAAATACAGATATTCCGTTATTACGACCATTATCTCCAAAACAGGCAGAAATTTATAAGCTTTGTCTATACCTAAATTGTACACCAAATAATATAAAGAAAGCGACAGCAGCGGATTGGTGATCACATTGACTAATAATATCAATAAAAGATTTTTTCTTCTGATACCCAGAATAAATGCCAGAGGAACTTCAAAAGCCAAAGTCAGAAGCAGCGGTTTCAGAAAGTAATTGATCTCACTTGCCATCGGCTATCCTTTCGTGACTCAACAATAATATCAGCGAAAGAAGTGAAGCGATGCTTCCCAAAGGAAAAGCCGGAACTTTATAGATATAACCATATAAGACGGGCAGATAACCGATAAACAGGCCGAAAGTCAAGATCCCAAACACCATACCGGGCGTGCTTTTCATTTCCCTGGCCAAAAGATAAAGAGTCAACGGCATCGTCATGTTGAACAGAAATAAAGCCAAAATACCAACCACCATATTATCCGCAAAACAGTAAGCCAAAGCCGCCAAAGAAAGGGTGACGACTATCGTCTTCTTCAAACCGAAACGGGCTCCTAAAAAACCGCCGGCCGTCTTGCCTAAGGCCAGAGCCAGGACAGAAACAACGATCCTCAAATCACTGTTTTTCCAGGGAAATATAATGGCCATCCCGCACAGCGATCTTAAGACGACGACCAGAAAACAGATAGCTGCTTTGCTTAGGATCCCCTGTGGCAGTTCAAGGATAATATCGGTATATTCATGTTTACGCAAGCGATACAAAATTAGACCGCAGATCAACAGAACTATCTGAACCAGCATAAGGACAATATAGTATTCCTTGATGCCGTAATACAGTGAGCCCAAGATCAGGCCTAAAGCACCGGGTGCCACAAAGACGCCAAGTCCCCTTCCCTTAAAGCCGTTATCGTCGTCCTCATTGATGGTCAAAATACCGCCGCCACTGTGGAATAAAGCGTTGCCCAAACCCGTCAGTAAAGGTGACAGATAGGCCCCAAGACATGTCAGGATGATTCCGGCTAAAGTAAAACACAAAGCCGGATAGGATCTGTCCTTATATCTTTCCGCACATTTGTCGATGATCACTCCGATCGGTAACTGCAAGGCAAAGGCACAGAAGTTGTATAAAAGAAAAACCTGTGAAATAGCGACGAAAGAATGATACAAAGAAAAGGCACATATAAAATCGATCCCCGCATGGGCGATCGATAAAAGGCTTATAAGTCTGATCCCGTAGGATCTGTTTATTTGGTCATGGTTATCTTCCATTCAGATCCCACTCCGATGCCATAGGCTTTGGAAAAAGAACCCTGGTTGATGGCGACGGCCATATCGTAGGCGGAATTCATATAGATCAGCGGTTCATTGATCGCCACGTCCGCAAAAGACTTGCCATAGTTGATGCGTTGAGAATAAACCTTGGTCTGATTGTGGAAGATCTCCACCAGGATATCATCCCCGATATTGAAACCGCAGGCCTTGAAATCCTCATAAGGAATGGAAGTCCAAAGGGAACCGAAACGCACATCCAGGATATCGATCTGACCCAGGACCCCGTTTTCGATCTTCTTGCAGCCAAACAGTTCCAGCTTGACGATATCCTCGATCGGATATCTTTCACCGACTTCTTCAAAACTTATCGTATCTGAAGCCAGTCTAGCTCCAGTATAGGCATAGACATCCCGGCCATGAAAAGTATAGGAAAGTTCCGAATTCTTTAAACGGTTGTTTTTCTCCTCGATCAGTCTAACTTCATCAAGGCCGATGAAACGATCGATATGGGTCAAAGTACCGTTATCCGGGGTCACGATGTACTGATCGGACTTTGTATGGGCGACCAGCGATTTGCGATCACTGCCGACCCCGGGATCGACGACCGAAACGAAAACACTGCCCTCAGGCCAGTAGTTAATCGCCTGATAGAGACGATAGGAAGCATCGAAGATATTGTAAGGCGGGATATTGTGAGTGAGATGGCGGATGTTGATGCTCTGATCGACACAGAAGGCCACTCCTTCCATCGCCCCGATAGCCCCATCATCAAGACCGAAATCCGTCTGAAAAACCAATAGCTTATTCATGATAGAACACCACCTTGTAGTCTTGACCATAGCCCAGCTTATAGTCTTCACAAAGATTGCCAACGACCTCCGCCAGACCCATCTTGTTTATCTCGTTATTGTAGATCATGACACTGTGATCGGCAGCTTTGCCAAAAGAATCGTAGTACGGGATATAATCATCAAAGACCTTTTCATCTTTATAAAGGATGACCGTATGGATCCTCTCCCCCATTTTGAAACCGGCCTTTAAAAAATCGCTTAAAAGGATATTGGTCCACAGATTGCCGAAGTTGGGATCGTTGATCTCAAACATCCCCTCGATGCGATCTGCATAGATCTGTGCTTCCTTGATCTCATGCCTTCTGATCTCTTCGATCGAATATGCAGGACCGACCTCTTCATAAGTGATGATCCCGCTTGCTAAACGAGCAGCACAATAGCCAAACAGATCGCGGCCATGGAAGATCGAAACAGCCCCGTTATCTTCCCGGTGCAGGCGGTTGATCGACTCATCGATCTGCCTGACTTCTTGAATACCGAAATACTTATCGACATGGGTCAAAGAACCGTTATCAGGTGTCACGATATAGTAGCCGTTTTTTGTTTTCGCTACGCAAGCCCTGCGGGAAGTACCGACACCGGGATCGACGACCGAAACAAAGATCGTGCCCTTGGGCCAGAAATCGATATACTGGTACAGGCGATAGGATGCCGACCAGGTATCGTATTGGGGGATCTCATGGGTCGCGGTGATGATCTCGATATCGCTGTCGACCGACTTGACAACGCCATACATGGCGGCGACCGCTCCCTCTTTATAGGTGAAATCGGTCTGGAATACTAACATCTTTTTCATATTTACCTCACAAACGGATTATACAGATTGTTGCCGCCCTGATTGGTGATGATCATACCCACCACAAAGATCAGGACACATAAGAGTATTACGCTGTAATCAGCGACCGTCATCTTCTTTTTCATATACCAGGTCCGCTTCTTGTGCTTGCCGAAACTCCTTAACTGCATCGAATTGGAGATATCGTCGATCCGATTGAGACTGGTCAAGACCAACGGTAAGAGGATCTTGGCTGAATTCTTCAGTCTTTCAAAGAACTTGACATCCTTGCCTAAAGCGACGCCCCTGGCTTCCTGGGATTGGGCTATCTCATGATAATCCTGCTGGATATCCGGGATATAACGTAAAGCCAGGGAGACCGAATAGGATACCCGATAGGGAACCCCGATCTGGGAAAGCGAAGAAGCGAATTCGCTGGGATTGGTCGTCGAAATAAAAAGGATCGCGATCGGAAAACCGATGACGTATTTTAGTGAGACATTGAACTGATAGAACAGCTGTTCCAAAGTCATATCGTATTTGCCGGCGATATGGAACAATACGGTCCGGGAACCATATAGTTCCGGTCCATAGTTTGGATTGAAAATAAACAGCAGCAATGCATTCATGACCAGGAAGATGATTAGGAAGGTACTCATCAGTCTGATCTCCGAAAGTTTGATCTTGCTTAGGGAGAAACCAAGCAAGGACATCGCCAGCAGGAATAAAAGAACTCTGGTGTCGAAAGAAAGACCCACCAGAAAGGAGAAGCTCAAAAAGATGATCAGCTTGGTCGTTCCTGAAAGATCGTGAATGAAACTCTTCTTGGGAATGTAGTTGAGTACTTTAACGGCCATCGTTTCGCTCCTTCCTGTCCTGTTCAATGAAACAGTCGACGAAATCGACCGGGTCTTCAATACCGGCTTTAGTTGCGATCGTAAACAGGGAAGTCTCCTTCAGATCGGCTTTTTCCACCAGCTGTTCATCGCAAAGAACGGCTGAACCGCTCTTATCGGCAATGACTCTTCCATCGGTAAAGACGATTGAACGGTCGGTATATTCCAGCATCAGATGCATGTCGTGGGTGACCACGATGATCGTGATACCCTTTTCATTTAACTCTCTTAGAAATTCCATGATCTCGGTATAGTGAGCCAGGTCCTGACCGGCTGTCGGTTCATCGAGGATGACGATCTGAGGCCCCATGACTAAAATCGAAGCGATCGTGACCCGCTTTTTCTGACCGAAACTCAAAGCACTGATCGGCCAGTTACGGAATTCATAAAGACCGCAGATCTTCAAAGTCTTATAGACCTTTTCCTTGATCTCTTCTTCACTCAAACCCGTATTGCGAATACCCAAAGCCACCTCATCGAAGATCATCGGCTGTGAGATCATCTGGTTGGGGTTCTGCATGACATAGCCGATATGGGCGGCTCTCCTTCGGATCGAAAGCTCGTTTATGTTTTCCCCGTTATAGTAGACATTGCCGCTCTGGTTCTTCTCGAAACCGCAGATGACCTTGCACAGGGTGGACTTGCCCGCCCCGTTTTTGCCTACCACCGCCAGCATCTCCCCTCTTTTGATCTTAAAGCTGATATCGAAAAGGATCTGTTCACTGTTATCATAGGCGAAGTCGATGTTTTCGGCTTCCAGGATGCAGTCGTTTTCGTTTACTTTATTAGGCTTATTCTGTCTGGCGTACCACTCTCTGATGAGTTTCTTGTCTTCTTCTTTTAAAACCAGTTCCTTGATATTGTCGATGCCTTCCAGTTTATCGATATCTACACCCGCATACTTCAATTGGGTCAGATACAGCGGTTCTCTTAGTCCGTAGCGTTTGAACAGGTCGCTCTTTAACATCTCTTCCGGTTTGAGATCAGCTTTGATCATCCCATCATCCATCAGAATGATGCGATCGACTTTCTCCCACAAAACATCTTCGACGCGGTGTTCGATGATGATCACCGTCGTATCGGTCTGTTTCTTGATCAGGTCGATCAGTTCGATCGCTGTCTTACCCGTAGCCGGATCGAGGTTCGCCAAAGGCTCATCAAAAAGTAAGATCTTGACATCATCGACGATGACACCGGCCATCGATACTCTCTGCTTTTGCCCACCGGAAAGATCGTAGGGGGCATTGTTCATCCGCTTTTCGATACTGACCTTTTTGGCCGCCTCCAGGATCTGCTTCTTCATCTCATCCTGCGGCACGCAATCGTTCTCCAACGCAAAGGCGATATCTTCCGCCACCGTCAAACCGACAAACTGCCCATCCGGGTCCTGCAAGACGGTACCGACTCTGGTCGAAAGCTCAAAGATCGAAGAATCCTTCGTCCCGATGCCATCGACGATGAGCTGTCCTTCCATCTTGCCGTTATAGGAAAAAGGGATCAGACCGTTGATGCAGTTGCCCAAGGTCGATTTGCCCGAACCGGAAGCTCCGCAGATCAGGATCTTTTCACCGGGATAGATGCTTAGATCGATGTGCTTGAGGGTCGGTTGCTTTTGCGCATTATATTGAAAAGAAAAATCCTTAAAGGAAATAATAGGTTCCATAGAACCATTATACAATAAGGGGCTTCATCCATAAAAAGAGCGTGAAAGACGATTTCATCTAATTTTCACGCAATTTCACGAGACCTTCACAATCTCCTGCTATTATGTACTTGTAAATAATTTTTTCATTTAATTCTCCTGGGATCAAAGATCCCCAATACCTTGATTTAGAAATAAGAAGTATCAGCCGATACTTCTTTTTCTATGCACAAAAAAAGCCCTTCCTCAATCGAAGAAAGGCTTTAAGGAAACTTGCTTATTCCTTGTCCAGCGAACCTGCTTTGGCGACTGTTTTGGAGTAACCGAATAACAGGATACCGCCTAAGACGACAGCGAACAGGAAGTCACCCAGACCGGCGACCAGACCCTGCGTGAAGACAAGGCTCGGATCCTCTTTGTAGATGAGGATATCACCAACCGGCGCAACCACCAGCCAAGCTGCGACATTGGCAACCAGGTTGGCAAGCACAAAAGTGACGATCTCTTTTCTGGCGAAATAGCCATCCTTGACGTTGATCTTTTTGGCAAACAAGCCCACGATCAGACCATAAACGGCCGTCGCAAAAGCCCAGCTCCACCAGACACCGCCCCAGGACATGTCACACAGTACATGGCCAATGAAACCTGACAGACAGCCGACGACCGGACCGTAAAGGACCGCGAAGACCGCCTGAATGGCATACTGGAAAGTGATGTTGGTATTCGGGATGCCGCTTGGTACAGCCACGAAACGGGCCAGTACGAAGAACAAGGCAGCACCGATACCGGTCGCAACAACTTTTCTTACAGAATCATTTTTCATATAATTATCCCCCTTTTCCATAAACAGAAATATTCAGCGAACCTCTGCTTACGAACGTAATTATCTTATCACCAAAGGTCCCCTTCTTTCAATAAACGCCAAAGAACTCACAGCTCTTTTTGATCAGCAGATCATTATCCTGTTGACGTCCATCCCACAAACCGAAACCGTGATCGGCGCCTTCGATAATGAACAGCTCCTTATCATTGGTATGATCAAGCTTCTCATATAATTCGACACTTTCTTTCAGCTTTACAGTTATATCCTTATCGCCATGGATGATCAGTACTTTTCCTTCATAGTTATGGAAATCGTCTACCCTCTCATCCAGCAGATCATCGATAAACCGTTTAGGAAAGACAGTCGTTGTTTCGGAGAAGATATCGAAGAAATCGCAGTAACCTTCTTTATCGGCCTGTAATTTCAATTTCGACAGATCCTGTTCAAGGAAACACTCATCAGCCTTGAATACGTGGTTACATGGTGCCCATAATAATATCTTTTTAAATTCGGGATGATCCAAGGCAAATAAGGACACGATCCTACCACCCATCGAATAACCGATGAGACCCAGTTCCCTGTCACTTATCCGATATTCCTTTAAGGCATATTCGTAGCAGCTTTCAAGATCGTCCAGACAGTTTCTGATCGAATACTCCCTGTCGCTTTCCTCAGAATTGATCGAACCGGGAAAGTCCATCCGCAATGAGCCGATACCGGCTTTTGATAGTCTTTGGGCAAGTTCTTCATACCTGCCATCTTCATCACTTTCACCTTTGAAACTGTGGGCAAACAAAACAAAGCCTTTGTCACTATCGGCATGCATCCCAAAGGCGTTGATCAAAGTGCCTCTTTTCGATCTGATCTTAAGCTGCACTAATTCTTCCTCTTATCAAGACTGGAAGACAGCCTGTTGCCTACAAACTGGAACAGCTGTACCAGCAAAACGATGATGGCCACCGTTACAAACATGATATTGGTCTGATAGCGGTAATAGCCATAGCGGATGGCGATATCGCCAAGTCCTCCACCGCCGACCGCTCCAGCCATGGCCGAATAGCCAACGATCGTGCCTAAACAGATCGTCGCCCCGTTGAGCAGTGAAGGTCTCGCTTCTTTCAACAGGACTTTATAGATGATCTGGAAATTGGAAGCACCCATCGACTGTGCCGCTTCAATGACGCCTTTATCGACTTCTTTGAGGGAAGATTCGACCATTCTGCCGATAAATGGGATGGCAGACACCGTCAAAGGAACGATGGTCGCGAAAGTACCGTAGGACTTGCCGACGATCAGCCTGGTGAAAGGAATGATCAGGATCAGCAGGATCAGAAACGGGATCGAACGGCCGACGTTGACGATGATATCCAGTATCCTGTATAGAACGCTGTTGGGCTTGATGCCATCGCGATCGGATACATAGAGTAAGACTCCTAAAGGCAGACCGAAGATATAGCCGAAGATCGTCGAAACAAAGACCATCAGCAACGTCTCACCGATACCGGTGATGATCATATTGATCTCTGCACTACTCATAGTCACTGACCTCCTCCAGCACGATCGAAGTCTTGCCTTTGAGATATTCGATCATCTTGTTCGCAATTGCTTCATCATCGGGCAGCTGGACCATCATCTGGCCTCTGGAAGTACCCGAAATGGAAGTGATATTGGACTCCAATATATTGACCGGCGTCTTGAACTCCAGGATCAGATTGCCGATGACCGGTTCGGTCGTGTTGGTCTCTTCAAAGGCGATACGTACCACCTTGCCTCCGGACATCGATTTGACCTGGTTGCTGGAATTGAAGATCAGCCTTCTGGCCGCATTGGTCTTGGGGTGGCGGAAGAGTTCTTCAACGCTGTTTTCCTCCACCAGCTTGCCGTCTTCCAGAACGACGCAGCGGTTGCAGATCTCCTGAATGACCGCCATCTCATGGGTGATCAAAACCACCGTGATGTCGTATTGGGCGTTGATGTCCTTGATCAGCTTCAGGATCGACTTGGTCGTCTCGGGATCAAGTGCGGAAGTCGCTTCATCACATAAAAGGATCTCCGGATTGCTCGCAAGGACCCTGGCGATAGCTACCCTCTGTTTTTGACCGCCGGAAAGCTGGGAGGGATAGGCATCAGCCTTATTTTCCAGACCGACGACCTTCAGATATTCCAAAGCCTTCTTTTTCGCTTCGGATCTTCTCACACCCACGATCTCCATCGGGAAACAGACATTGTCCAAAACCGAGTCCTGCATCAGCAGATTGAAAGACTGGAAGATCATGCCGATCTTCCTTCTTTTTTCTCTCAGCTGTCTTTCCGATAGTTCCAGCAGATTTTCGCCATCGATGATCACTTCGCCCCTGTCGGGTCTTTCCAGGAGATTGAGGCATCTGACCAAAGTCGATTTGCCTGCCCCGGAAAGGCCGATGATCCCGAAGATCTCTCCCTTATCGATCGTAAAGCTGACGCCGTCGAGTGCTTCGACAGCGCCAGCCTTGGTCTCAAAAGTTTTCGATAGATCTGTTACTTTGATAAGCTCTGACATAGACTTACTCGAAGAAAGGTACAACAGCTCCTTCGTAGGTCTTTTCGATGTAATCCTGGATCGTCTGTGAAGTTAAGACATCGACCAGGGTCTTGATGGCTTCATTGTTTTCGTTTCCGGCCTTGACAGCGACGACGTTGACATAAGTCTTGGCCGCTGAAGAATCGGACTGTTCATAAGCGATCGCATCCTTGGAAACATTCAAACCGGCTGCTAAAGCGTAGTTGCCATTGAGGATGACTAAGGCCGCATCTTCTCTGGATCTGGCGATCTGAGCAGCTTCAACTTCGACGATCTTGACATTGACCGCATAGCTGACGATATCGTTGACCGTTACGACCGTATCGGCACCGACACCATCAGGAAGGGTGATGATACCGTTGTCCTGTAAAAGCAGTAAGGCTCTGGTCTCATTGGTACCGTCATTCGGAACCAGGATCTCATCGCCATCGGCCAGGTCGGCTAAAGCGGACTTCTTGCCCGGATAGATACCGAAGGGTTCGTAGTGGATCTTGCCCACGACGGTCTGAGAAGTACCTTTTTCGGCGTTGTAGTTATCAAGATAAGGCACATGTGCAAAGTAGTTGGCATCGACTTCGCCGGATTCAACGACCTCGATCGGCTGCACATAGTCTTCAAATTCGATGACCTCAAGTTCGATACCGAAGTTGGCTAAGATCGGCTTGGCCTCGTTCAGGATCTCAGCGTGCGGAGTAGGTGAGCAGGCAACGGAGATCTTGACGGTCTCGGCTGTTTCTTCACCACCGGAAGTCTCCGGCTGGCTCTGCTGGCCAGAGCAAGCGCATAATGTCAATAAAACCAATAATAATGTAATAATTTTCTTCATCTGTTTTCTCCCTTCTTATTACATTGATATTTGTATTCTGAAACAAAAAAGTCGCCCCTAAGGACGACTTGAATGATCGTGTTACCACCTTAATTCGTGCGACTAAGCACCTTTATTCAGATACAAACATATCCTAGCACTGTAACGTGTGCACTACGTCTTCCTCTCATATCGAGGAAACGGCTCCAAGACCATGTTCACCTGACCTCTGACGTCTTTTTTCACCACCCAAAGACTCTCTACGCTCTTTGATCAGGCTACTCTTCTTTTCGCAGCCTTTTCTAAATAATAATATAAAGAATCCGCCTTTGCAACAGAAACTGACTTGTTTTTACGCTTTTTTCTTTGTTTTTTCAACAACTCTGAAAATATTTTCATTCCCAGAAACGGTTCAGCTTGCCATCTTCCCCATAGTACTCATCCATCGCCACATAGTGGGTAAAGGAAGTCTTCATCAGCTCCTGCGGTGAATAGTCGATGACCCGCAGATTGATGCCGTAATTGGTCTCCGCGATATAATAGCGGTCATCCTTGATCCCGATCAGGATCCCGATATGGCCGTTGGCCGACATCAGATCGCCATTCTTGATGTTCTGCAAAGATTCTTCGTTTATCCTCACTCTGGGTCCCAGATCCGCCAGATCGAAGACATCGGGCTTGGGACCGGCTCCCAGATCCCCGGGATCATAACCCCCGTTCAAGAGACACCAGGAGACAAAACCCGAACAGTCAAAGGCGTTGTTTAAAGTTACGTTGACCGAGACCGAATAGATCGGACAGCCCCAGGTCGCTTTACCTCTAACGGTCTTACCGACCTCATCATAGCGGGAAGCGTTCAGATATAAACCGGTATGATAATACCTTCCTTCTCCATCACAATACGGCAAACGGCCGTTTTCGTTGAAGTAGTTCATCCGATATGGGAACTGCAGCGTCAGAAATCTCGCCGCCTGGACGACCGCCGCCCTGGTCTGATAGCCTCTTTCGGCGATCTTGGTCGCCAGGATCTCATCGAGATAGTCGTTTTCCTCTTCGCTGTATCTTCCGCAAGACAGAAAGGGCTTTGTATTATCCACGTTTGGAGCCACGATCAGATCGGTGACTTCCACTTCATAGGTGTTGCAGTCTTTACGTAATACGGTCTTGCCGACACTTTGACCTGTCACCCTGTTGGTGGAAACGGTAGCGATATTTGTATCGTCACTCAGATAACCGATATCATCCAGGACATAGACTTCGCCAAGTCCCAGATAGACCTTGTAGTGCTGCTTGACTTCGCAAGGCTTGGAGACTTCCGCCAGGACCTTGGCCGGTTCTTCCGAAACTTCTTCTTCATTACTTTGACGGGAAGAGAAAACCATGAAAAAAAGTGAACAAACGATCACTCCCACCAGAAAGATCCAGGTATAGCTCTTCTGCCTTTTCATGTTATACATGATAACATGAAACGCCTGTTTGTCTCACTTTTCTCTAGTTCCAGAACGCTGTATAGCTTCCATCTTCCTTATAATATTCGTCCATCAGGATCACATAGGACCATTCCGACTCCTTCAGAAACTCCTCATAGTTGTAGATCCTGACCTGCAGGTCGTTGACCCAATAGGCTTCGCCGATGTAGATATTCTTATCATCCAGACCGATGATCATCCCGATATGGCCATCCATGCCCACCAGATCGCCGCATTTTATTTCATTTATATCAAGCTTTGAAAGATAGACCATTTCACCAAGGTCGGTCAGATCTAAGACTCCTTCACTGGGACCGGCTCCGATATCCCCGCAGTAGAAACCCGCATTATATAAAGCCCAGCTGATAAAACCGGAACAGTCCAATCCGTTTTGCGAATTCTCACCGGTATCCAGTTCGTAGATGGTATAGCCCCAGGGTTTGGAAGTACTCCTGACCCCTGAGATCTCGTTTTCTTTATAATTGCTCAGGTAGAGACCTTTGTGATAGTAACGACCTTCTCCATCCACCACATAGGTATCCGAACTTAATCTGCCGTTTTCATAGAAGTAGTTGAGTTTGTATTTGAAACGCAAGGTCAGGAATCTGATTGCTTCCACTGCCCCGGCTCTGGTCTGATAACCAGCCTTATCGATCAGATACTCCAATACCGTATCCAGATAGCGGTTTTCTTCGATACTGTAAATCCCTTCCGGCAGATATTCCTTTTCCATATTGATATATTCAGCTGTATAGAGATCGGACACATTGACGATGTAGGTATCACAACCTACTTTGATATTAGTGTTCCCGTTGTCCATTCCTTTAATATAGCCATCAGCTATTGAAGCAACACCCTCATCTTCGCTTTCCGCTTCTTCATCCCCGACATAGTAGGTCTCATCCTTAGCCAGATAGATCTCATAAGTCTCATTGAGTTCACAAGGATCGATCTCGATGATCTCCTTATGGCTGGCAAGATAAGTAAATGAACCTAACAGAATCATAAGGATCAGGCTCATAATAAGGCTGCTTTTAAATTTCATGATGCTATTATAGCCTTGAAATAGTGAATTGCAAGTGAATTTAAGCTGAATTCGTATCAAGCCCATACAAAAGGGGCTGTAACGAAAGAGTAGATTCTGGTCACTCTTAAGGCGTTGCAGCCTTTTTCTTATGACTGCA
The DNA here is from genome assembly GCA_017432895.1 of Erysipelotrichaceae bacterium. Classification (GTDB taxonomy): domain Bacteria; phylum Bacillota_I; class Bacilli_A; order Erysipelotrichales; family Erysipelotrichaceae; genus Colivicinus. The sequence continues at coordinate 21,015 of JAFRIG010000076.1, forward strand.
GATCTTTTATATACAATAAAACAGTCATATCTGATCCGTATTGTCTGAATATGACAGAAAATACCCGGAT
>JAFRIG010000077.1 GCA_017432895.1 Erysipelotrichaceae bacterium
CGAGCAGTACAGCAGCAAACAGAAAGAACAGCAATAATCAGTGACTTTTAGTCACAAAGGGGAAAAAGTTAAGATTATAAAACAAATTTGTAAAAATGTTTAAGAACTCTATTGACAGTCATATGAACCTCTGATATAATCAAATTACCATGAAGGAGGTGTACTGCAATGGAAAGCAGTCGAAAGATCTGTTCATCGCTGTTTGGCTTGCTTGCTGAAAAACAGTCCGCCGCGATGAGCGATCACCAGATCGGTTATTGAATTTATGGAGGTTAACGAAATGATGATTTTATTCTTATTAATGATCTTATTCGCAATCAATCTGTTTCTTTCTCTGGTTGGCTTGGCCATCAGGATCGTGTGGTATCTCAGCCCTTTAGGCATCCTGTGGTTTCTGTTGACCAGAAGAGGGCACAGAAGGATCAGAAGATATTACTATTAATGACGAAAGTTGAAAACAGGGAAGTTTAGGCGGACTGGACTTCCCTGAATAAAAAAGGAGCGATCGATGAAAGACATGATTATACCCGGAACAAACATTGAATATGGACAAAGTGATGATGCGTTTTCCGTCTTAAGACCGATGATCGAGATCACGGGTGGACTGTCATTAGGACAGATCTGCCGTATCACGGGCCTGCAGGCTTCGACGATACAGAACTGGGTCAAAAGAGGTTTTGTGCCTCATCCAGATCATAAGAAGTACTATGAGCGTCATCTTTCCCGGATCCTGCTGATAAGCGCTTTAAGGGAATGTATGAATATCGAGGATATCGGGGAGCTGATGATCCTGATCAACGGCAATGCGGATGATGAGAGCGATGATATCGTCTCTGAGACCCGTCTTTACGACTATTTCTGCAAGGCTGTCAAAAATCTCGATGAACTGTCATTGGATGCGGAAAAGATCGCCAAGACGATCGAAACCATTCTGGAAGCGGAAGATGATATCAACAAAGAAAAGCTGATCGTGGCTTTAAGGGTCATGGTCTATGCCTATATTTCGGGCAGATGTCTCAAACAGATCGCTGATGATTTGCAAAGATTGAGAGGTTAGTAGTGATGAAAAAAGGATTTAAGATGGGCGGACTTAGATTATTGGCAGGCCTGTTAAGCATCCTGTTTATCCTGTTTGTCAGCCAATATCTATTCTGTATACCGCTCAACTGGCATTCAGCCGGTTTCATTTGTGAATTACTGCTGATAGGTGTGATCATCTATCTGTCACTGTTTTCCATTAAACTGACAGGGACAGGTAAGAAGAAAGTTTCAGCTGTCTTGTGGATCCCTCTGGTATTGTTGGCGATCTTTCTGATCGCAGTCTTAGGTGGAACGCCGATCACGGGCGGTCTGCATAACTACAGGAATCAGTCGGTCATCGATGAAAGCGACTTTTCTTCCATACCGCAATTCGATGCCACGCAGGTCCAGCTGGTCGACAAGAATACGGCTCAGCAATTGGGTGATCGGGTCTTTGGAACCCTGGGTTCGGATGAAGTTTCGCAGTATCAGATCGGTTCCGACTGGGTCCAGATCTCTTTAAACGGCAGGCTGTGCCGCGTCACGCCTATCGATTTCGGCGGTCTCTATCGCTACTTTGCGACCAGGACGACTCCGGGTTACATCATTGTCGACTGCTACTCGGGAGAGGCTAAACTGGTGCGCAGCGAAGGCATGTCCTATATGAAGAGTGCCTATTTCTCCCACAATCTGCAGCGTCATCTGTTCTTCGCCGATCCCTTTGCGATCTATGGGGAATCCAAGTTCGAACTGGATGACAGCGGTAAGCCCTATTGGGTGACACCGGTCTATGAGGTGACCTGGGTCGCCAAGACCAGGGATGTCAAGGGCGTAAGGATCCTGGATCCGGTCAATGGTCAAAGCGTATACTACGCCAAAGATGAGGTTCCATCCTGGGTGGACAACGTCTATCCGATATCCGTGATCTACGATCAGTTCAGGCAAAGCAAGCGCTATGAAAACGGCCTGTTCAACTGGGCGAAAAAAGGTGTGGTGGAATTCACTGACGACTACGCTTATGTACAGTTCAATGGTAACGTGCACATTTACACCGGTGTGACCAGTGTGGGCAAGGACGAATCGAATGTCGGTTTTGCCTATGTCGATCTGAGAAACGGAAAGATCAGCTATATTCGCAGAGCCGGTGCGGAAGAGTATTCAGCCCGCAGTTCGGCGGAAGGTGCTTTGCAGCAATACCATTACACGGCCATCTTCCCCAGCATGGTGAATGTAGCGGATCGTCCGACATATTTCATGGGCCTGGTGGATGGTGCCAATCTGATCAAGAGCTACGCCTTTGTCAGCTATGAGAATTATCAGCTGGTTGCCACGGGGCAGACTGTCGATGAGGCTTATCGCAACTATCTCAAGCTCGTAGCGGGTGATGAAACGGTTCCTTATGAACTTAACGAGGTGGAATTTGAAGTTGATGAAGTTTCATCGATCGTCAAAGAAGGCAACAGCATCGTGCTGCTTAAAAACGCAGATGGCGAGATCTTCTGGTATACGATGGCCGATGGTGACTATCGAGCTTCATTTATTAATAAAGGCGATACCGTCAAAGCAAATATAGATGAGGAAGGAAGGATCAGAGAGTTCCTGGCTATCCTTGTCAAAAACGATGCATCTGAATAAGTTATGATGCAATAATACACAAGCCTTCTTTGCGAAGGCTTTTTAAGTTGTATAATTATGGTTATGGGATTGTTCAGCTATTTTGGCCGCAGAGATATCCACGAAGGTGAAGTCGTCGATCTGCGGGAAAGATACAGGGTCGATGAAAAAACTGCCTATGATGGGGTGCCGACGATCTATTACGATATCCTGTTACATGGAAGCAGGGAAAAGGTGGGAACTATCGATCTGAGACTGACAGTGGAAGGAAACATGTACTACTATGGCCATATCGGCTACAACGTACAGCGCCAGCATCGCGGAAACCACTACGCCTATTATGCCTCCCTGGTTCTTTTTGACATCGCCCGGAATGAATTCAATATGAAAGAGCTGATCATCACCTGTTCGCCAGAGAACGTCGCTTCCTATAAGACACTGCGCAAACTGGGTGGAGAATTATTGGAACTGGTGGAAGTTCCGGCGGGACATCCTTTGTATACGATAGGTGAGAAAAAGAAATATATCTTCCGTTATCGGATAGACCTTTAGAGAAGATGATAGAACTATTTTTACTGGGCATTGCCTTAGCCATGGATTCGATGACAGTTTCGATCGTCAATGGCATGAAATACAGAAATTACGGTCGCAAGGAGATGAATCTGGCTTCTTTTTCTTTCGGCTTTTTCCAGGGCCTGATGCCGCTGCTGGGATATCTGGTCTTTACGCCGATCATGAATCAGATCGAGAAATATGATCATTGGGTGGTGCTGATCGTTTTATCTCTCATCGGGATCGGGATGATCAAGGAAGCCTTCGATAAGGAAGAACTGGCGGAGAAAAGTTCCGCTTTCTCTTTAAAGATCCTGCTTGGTGAATCGATCGCCACGGCGATCGATGCCTTAAGTTCGGGCATCGTCTTGCCTGAATTTCCGATCAGCCCGTATCTTAGCTGTTTCATCATCTTTGTCATAACCTTCATCATTTGCATGATCGCCCATCGTCTGGGCAAGAAACTGGCTTTGCTGCTGAAAGAAAAAGCGCCGATCTTCGGCGGGATCATTCTGATCCTGATCGGAGTCAAGACGGTACTGGAACATTTGGGTTACATTTGAAAAAAGGCTTGACAGCTTTTTGTTTTAGCCGATGATCTTGCCTTTGTATTCGATCTGATAGGAGATACCGTTTTGAAGCTTCTTTTTGATGAAGGGCTTTAAGATGATCAAAATGACGATAAGGCCCAGAATGAAGCGGGATAAGTTGCGATAGAATGTGTAGTCTGACCAGAATCTTGGGATGATCAGATCGCAGGCACTCATGAAGATCGAACCCAGCAATACGGAAAGAAACAGCTTCTTGGAAAAGATCTTCGACCAGGGCAGATCCGGGAAGAGGATCTTGATACAGATGCCGATCAGCGCAAACAGTAACAAGGTCTGAATGATGAAGCCCAGGATCAGGTGGGCAAAAGGAATGATCAGGGTCTTGGCCAGCAGATCGAAGCCCCAAAGGATGGTCGAACCCAAAAGCCATAAAGGCAGAAACAGGATGGCTCTGATCCTGACGGGGATCTTGTATATCATCAAGCGCAGTTTCTCTTTGATCCCATCCTGATTGAATGCTTCTTTAAGATCGTCTTTGCTGTAATCGTCGATCGATTCGACTACGTCCTTGGGTGTTTGGGGATAATCTTTCAAAAGTTCTTTTGACGAATCAAAGATGCCACCTAAAAGCACGGAGATGGAAGCCAGGCCGGCGATCATGCCGATGGAGATCTTTTTGCGCATTTTGTTTTCTCCCATGTTTAAATTATAATATACAGTTGGAAAACAGGAATAGTTATGGAAGCTTTAAGGAATATCAATGAAGCCCTGACTTATCTCAAGCAGGGGGAGATCATCACATCCAGCGGCAAGGATCGTTTCGTGTTAAAAAACGAAAAGGTCTGCCGCTACGATGAAGGAACGCGTTTTATCCTGAATATCGAAGACTTTATCAGCCTGTATGGTCAAAACCGTTTCTATCTGCTGGAAGAAACGGCGGAGATCGATGAGACCAAGGATGAAGCGTATTATCGCTATTACCGCAAATAAGAAAAAATCGAGCATCCTGCTCGATTTTCTATTTGTTGTTTTTGAAAAATAAACCCAGGGCAGCTCCCGAAAGACCGCCGATGATGTGGGTGATCTGGGAGATGTTGTCGGAAGTCGTGATGCCGTTGTAGATCTCTTGTCCCAGCCACAAAGCTGCCACCAGGATCAGAGTGATCGGAATGCCTTTTTCCTTGCCGGTAATGGAGGCCAGCAGGATGAAGGCAAAGACGACGCCGCTGGCGCCTACCATCATGACATGGGGCTGAAGGATGTTGTGGAAGACGCCGGTAACTAAGGCCGTAGTTAAGATGACGGTGATGAGCCGGTCATGATACTTTTCTTCCAGTATCGGTCCTAAAAGCAGGATGTATAACATATTCGAGATCAGATGCTGAACGCCGCCATGCCCGAAAACGTGACAGAAAAGACGCACATAGGTCATTGGTGAAAGCCAGGATGATCCGTAAGTGGAGAAGACCAGAACGGTCGAACGCCCGGCGGTAATGGAATCCAAAGCCAGAGCCAGAACGCAGATCGCCACGAAAAGGATGGTGATCGGGGCGTTGTTGTAGATATAGAAGCGATTTTTCTTCATGTTTACATTATTGCACAAAATTATGGTTCAGCATAAAATTAAGTCATGAGCAAGATCAAGACTTCACTGGTACTGGAAGGCGGAGGCCTCAGAGGTGCCTATACGGCCGGCGCTTTGACCTGGCTGATCGACAATAATATCGAATTCGATGCATCGTACGGCATTTCGACCGGTGCGGTTTATCTGTGCAATTTTCTGATGGGGGCCAAAGATGCCCTGAAAGACTATTCGGTCTACGGCATCACGGATAAAAGGATACAGGGTCCCAAAGCTATCTTGCGCTGTGGCAAGCTGGTCGACTACACTTATCTTTTTGATCAGATCCTGGCGGTGGAAAAGAAATTCGATATCACGCCGCTCAAGACCTGCAAGAATGAGGGTTTCGTCGGTCTTTATGAACTTTCGCAAGGCAAGACCTGTTACTATTCGACCAGAGAACTGACTTACAAGGAGCTGCAGGCTTCGACGTCTTTGCCGATCCTGGGTGAGACGGTCATTGAAAAGGGAAGAAAGATCCTGGATGGGGGCATCACGGATATGATCCCGATCAAAAAGGCGGTGGAAGATGGCTGCAACCGGCATTTGATCATCACGACCAAACCCGGTGATTATGTCCGTAAGCCGGCCAACGGCTTTGTCGTGTGGCTGATGAAGGCGATCTACTCCGAATGTGAAAACATCTCCAAGGATTACAAGATCAGACATCTGAACTATCTCGATCAGATCGATACGATCAAGGAATTGGAAGAGAAGAAGGAAGCTGTCTATGTCTATCCTTCGGGCAAGTCCAACGTGACTAGACTTGGCGGCAGCAGTGAAGAGCTCATGGATCTTTTCAAATTGGGCTACAGCGACATGGAGGCTAAGCGGGAAGCCATTGAGGCTTTGATCGCCAAGAATGATTAAGAAGATACTTTCTCTGTTTTTGTTGTTTTCAATGCTGGCGTGTACGACGAAATCTGAAGAAAGCGGCAGAAAAGAGAATGAAATATTTGTTGAAGAAGCGTACATCGATCCTGTGAAGGATGTTTTTATTTTTGGTGAACTATCTAAAGAACTGCAGGAAAAAATCCAAAAAGCCAACTGTGGGGAAGAATACAAGAATTATCAGTTCAAGATGCTGAATGAAAAGGCCTATGAAGGCGAACTGAGTGATATTAATGGCAATATCGTTTCCCTTAAAGATCTCGATCGCTTCTATCTGGAAGTCGTTTCCGTCAACTGTTCCCATTGCAAGAAACAGCTGGGGATCATGAGTGAGCTTTCAGGTACACAGGATATTCCGTTTGTGCAGTATTTCAATCTCGGAGATAAGGATGAGATCCTGGCCATGTATGAGGAACAGGGCGTCGAAATACCGGAAAAGATGATCATCATTGCGCAAGACGAGGGGATGAAAGACTATGTCAAAAACGACCTGGGCATCAAGTCCTATCCGACTTTGCTGACATATGATAAAGGCGCTGTGAGTTTTGATGCAGTGGGGGAAGTCGATGTGGAGAGTTTTGAAGCGATCAGGATACTGGGCTTTGAAGATCCCATCAAAACTGACGAACTTACAGATTCCGATGGCAATCAGCTGCTCAAACTCAGCCGCAGTATCGATGATGTCAAAAACGACCTAAGTACTTCCAATATCCTGGCTCTGGAAGAACTGGACAATGACGACTATACCTGCGAACTGACTTATCAGCTGATGGGCAAGAAACTGGATTTTGATAAGCTGATCAACAATAAGAGCGAAGTCTATATGCAGCAGATCGAAGACTATTCCGTCTATAAAGACAAGAAACTGGTATTGTTCTATACCTATCTCAGAGACAATGCCCAGACCGACAAGGTCGAATTCATAAACTCATTGATGCTTGGGCAAAAGGATGTCGAATTCATCGTCGTTTTAGTTGAGGGAATGGAATCTTCTTCTGCGGCTTTGAAGAATATGCCGATATCTTTCAACTGTCCGGTCGTTTCCGTTTTGGCCAGGATGCCGGAAGACTTCTTCGATTTCGGTCTTAATTCTTATCCGACGGCGGTCTTTGTGGATCGCGGTACTTTCACGGGCGGCTATTCCAATATCGAGAATAAAGAAAAATTCGACAGGGCAATGGAACTTTTTCTGTCGAATGAATGCATAGCTTATAAGTCCAATAACTAGATATCAAAGGGATAACGGTCGATATCACAGCTGAAACTCATCCTTTCTTTGGTGGTAGGATGGTCGAATTCGATCAGATGGGACCACAAGGCGATCTGCTGGCCGGCGATCGCTTTTTTGTTGTAGCGCTGATCGCCCCATAGAGGAAAGCCTCTGGAAGCAAACTGGACTCTGATCTGGTGGGAACGGCCGGTCTTGAGATCGACTTTCACCAGAGCCAGACCATCTTTTCTCTTTAAAACTTCATAATCAAGGATGGCCTTTTTGCCTTTAGGATCGACTCTGACGGTATTGGTGGTGCCATCTTTTAAAAGCAGGTCTTCAAAATGCCCGCTTTGATCCAGACCATTATCTTCCACAACGGCCAGATACTGTTTTTTGAAGCTGTGCTGAGCGATCTGGGTGCTGAGTCTGGAAGCCGCTTTGGAAGTCCTGGCAAAGACACAGACGCCGCCGACCGGTCGATCAAGGCGATGCACGAGCCCCAGATAAACATCACCGGGCTTCTGATACTTTTCTTTAATATAGGCCTTGGCCATGTTCAGAAGGTCTTCGTCTTTCGAGCTGTCCGCCTGCATGGGCACGTTGATAGGTTTTTCGACCACCAGCAGGTGATTGTCTTCGTAGATTACTTTCACTTGGACCACCTGGTCGTCTGGCCACAGGGCAGGATGTAAGGGCTCTCGCTTATCTGAATGCCGATCTCGTCGGCCGTGACTTCACCTTTGAAGCCGTTAGCTTCCATGTGGGTCTTGAGCGTATTGTACATGACGGTCGGCGAATAGCCGGTCGTATAGGTGTTGATGATCAAGAACAGGGGATCATCACTTAAAAGCCGCATACAATTGATGATCAGCGGATTGATCTTGTCTTCAAAGCGGAACAGTTCGTTGTCAGGTCCCCGGCCATAGGATGGAGGATCCATGATGATACCGTCGTACTTGCGGCCTCTTCTGATCTCCCGGGCCGTAAATTTCAAGGCGTCGTCGACAATGAAACGAATGGTCTTGTCCTGCAGAGCAGAAAGTTTCATGTTCTCCTTGGCCCATTCGTTGATGCCTTTGGAGGCGTCGAGATGGACGACTTCTGCCGCTCCGGCTTTAGCCGCGACCATGGAAGCTGCGCCGGTATAGGCGAAAAGATTGAGGATCCTGGCTCCCTGATGAGCGGAGATCTTTTCATCGATGAAGTCCCAGTTGGCACACTGCTCCGGGAACAGACCGGTATGTTTGAAGTTGGTCGGGGAGACTTTGAAAGTCAGATCCTTATAGCTGACATTCCAGGCTTCCGGCAGCTTGCGGGCATATTCCCAATGACCGCCTCCGGAAGAGGAACGATGATAATAGGCGTCGGCTTTTTCCCACAGTTCAGGCTTGTTTTTGGGCCAGATGGCCATCGGATCGGGCCGGCGCAGGATGATACCTTTCCAGCTTTCCAGCTTCTCTTTATCGCCGGCATCCAGCAGGATGTAGTCGGCAAAATTTTCGCTTGTAATCATAAGTAAATTTTAACATGCATGTAGTAAAATGATTATGTGAATATTTATCAGGACCTCATAAACTATCAGCCATACAACGTTCAGGAAGAAAGCGACCGCAAGACCATCATAAACTTCCTTGACCGCTATGATGACGCCTTTTACCGTGACAATCAGCTGGCCCACATGACCGCTTCGGCCTGGGTCGTCAACAAAAACAGGGATAAGGTGCTGATGGCATATCACAGGATATATGATTCCTGGTCCTGGCTGGGCGGCCATTGCGATGGCGAAGAGGATTGTCTGAAGGTGGCGATGAAGGAAGTAAAGGAGGAAGCCGGCGTAAGTTCGGTGCTGCTTTTGAGTGAAAACATCTTCTCATTGGAGGTCCTCTCTGTGGATTCCCATATTCGAAGGGGTGAATATGTTCCGACCCATCTGCATCTCAATGTCACTTATCTTTTGCAAGCCGATGAAAATGAAGAACTTTTCATCAAGGCGGACGAGAATTCGGGTGTTGCGTGGTTTTCTTTAGATGAAGCTGTAAAGAGTTCCTCTGAAAAGTGGTTCAGAGACAACATATATTCGAAACTAAATGAGAAGTTGAGGAAGTTATATGAAGACAATTAAACGTATCGTATTTACCGGCGGTCCCTGTTCAGGCAAGACGACTTTTACCTCCCGTGCGCAGCAGGTCTTTGCGGAAAGAGGATATCGGGTCATCATCGACCATGAATCGGCGACCGATCTGATCTCCGGCGGTATCTCACCGGCGACGATGGGCATGTATGAATTCCAGAAGTACTGCGTCGCTTTGCAGCTGAAGAAAGAGGAACTGTGTTACAAGGCAGCCCAGGAGATCGAGGGCGAGAAGGTTTTGATCTTCATTGACCGCGGTATTTTCGATGATATGGCTTATGTGGGCCGTGAAGCTTTTGAAGAGATCATGAAGAGCTTCGATATCAAGCTTGAAGATATCAACGACCGCTACGATATGGTCGTGCATCTGGTGACGGCGGCCAAGGGCAAGGAAGAAGCCTATACCTTTGCCAACAATGTCGCCCGTTACGAGACGGTGGAAGAGGCCAGACAGATGGATGACATGGCTTTGATGTCGTGGCAATCTCATCCCAACAGAGTCATCATCGGCAATGAGAATGAATTTGAGATCAAGATGATCAAGGCCATTCAGTCGGTCTTCGAATATCTGGGCGAAGGTACGCCGGTCGAAAGGTTCAACAAGTATCTGATCGAAGTCAATGACGAAGTTCTCAAGCACATCAGCCAGGAGGCCAACTATTCAACTTCCCACATTATTCAGCACTATCTCAAGAGTGAAAACGGCTATGAAAGACGGATCAGAAGCAGAGAGAGGGAAGACGGCACGATGTATTCCTATTCCGAGGCCAATTATCTTACGAGCAACGAACGCATCAAGACGGATAAGGTCCTGAGCGAGAGAGAATACAAGGATTATTTCCATCAGGTCGATCCGGAGCTCAATGTCATCGACAAGATGCGTTATTCTTTCATCAAGAATGAACTGTTCTATAAGCTGGATGTCTTTGATTTCGATACCAGTAAGGGTGTTTTGTCAGTCGACCAGCCAAGTGACGGCAGGGTCGTTGAATTGCCTGATTATCTGAATGTCATCAAGGATGTCACGGGTGATCTGAATTATAAGAATTATTTCCTTGCGAAGTCGCAAAAGTATTAAAAAATGGTAAAGTTTTCGCAACTCAATACAAACCAGAAGGCGGCCGTCATTGACGATTCGCCTCATATCAGAGTTATCGCGGGTGCCGGTTCCGGAAAGACCCGCGTTTTAACGATGCGTATCGCCTATCTGATCGAGCAGAAAGATGTGCGGCCTTATCATATCCTGGCCATCACTTTTACCAACAAGGCAGCCAGAGAGATGAAGAACAGGATCAACGACATGCTTGGAGACAGGGGAACGGGCTGCTGGATCTCGACCATCCATTCATTGTGCATGCGTATCCTTTATGAGGATATTGGGGCTTTGAACTATCCCAAGAATTTCACGATCGTCGATGCCGATGATCAGCGTCAGATCCTTAAGGAAGCCTATAAGGAGATCGGTTTGGACAAGAAGGAATATCCTTACGGAAGTGTCCTTGACTACATCGCCAACAATAAATATATGAATGTCGATCCGCAAAAGGCCATGGAATATTCCTATGGCGAGATCAGGATCATCAATAAGGCCAAGGTCTACGCCTATTACGACAAGCGTCTGAAACAACTCTATGCCCTGGATTTTGACGATCTGATCCTTTTTACGACCAGACTCTTTCAATTGTTCCCCAATATTCTGGAAAAGTGGGCGAAGAAGTTCCACTACATCCATGTCGACGAGTTCCAGGACATCGATAAGGAACAGTACAAGCTGATCAGACAGCTTTCTTCCTATCACGACAACGTCTATGTCGTCGGCGATCCTGACCAGACCATCTATACCTGGCGGGGAGCGGATGTCAATATCATTGTCAATTTCGACAAGGACTTCAAGGATACCAAGACGATCATCCTCAATCAGAACTACCGTTCCACCAACAACATCCTTTCCGGTGCCAACTCGCTGATCAAAAACAACAAGGCCAGGGTGGATAAGGAACTGTTTTCCAAGAACGGCGATGGCAGCAAGATCATCCATAAGACTTGCATGTCGGAACTTTCGGAAGCCAATTACGTGGCCAATCAGATCATCAAGCTGCATGGCGATGGCTACAACTACAGGGATATCGCCGTTTTGTATCGGGCCAACTATCTCTCCCGTGATATTGAAAAAGTACTGATCGAAAACCGGATCGCCTATGTGATCTATGGCGGATTGCGTTTCTATGAACGCATGGAAGTCAAAGATATCCTTTCCTATCTGCGCATGATCACCAGAGCCGACGACCTGGCTTTCATCAGGATCATCAATACGCCCCGAAGGGCCATCGGTCCCAAGACGATCGAAGCCATCCAGGCGATGGCGACCGAGCGAAATATGTCGATGTATGAAGTCGTCAAGAGCGGTCTTTATCCCAAGAATAGAGAGACTTTCGAAAATTTCGTCAGAATGGTCGAAAAGTGGCGTGAAGACCTAAAAGGTAACGATCTGGAGCTGCTGCTTCAGGAAGTACTGGACGATTCGGGTTATCGCACGATGTTGGAAAAAGAGGGGGAGACGGAAAGACTGGAGAACGTCAAATCCCTATTGGATGATATCAAGCAGTATTCGGAGGATTATCCCGATTCCTCGTTGGACGAGTATCTGCAGATGATCTCCTTATATACCGATCGGGCTTCGGAAGAAGTCGGCGATGCGGTCAGCTTGTGTACGATCCATTCGGCCAAGGGTCTGGAATTCGATTGCGTCTTTGTGATCGGTCTCTCGGAAGGGATCTTCCCTTCGGAAAGGACGCTGGCGGAAGGCCAGAAGGGGCTGGAAGAAGAAAGAAGACTGGCTTACGTGGCTTATACCAGAGCCAAAAAGCTGCTGTATCTGACTGAATCCAACAGCTTCTCCTACGTCATTCAGGCAGCCAAACTGCCTTCACGTTTCATCAAAGAGATCGATGAGGATTATATCGACAATGTCGATGAAAGGCCGCAGTCTTTCCGTTCAGCCATCTTCGATGAGGATATCGTCATCAGGGATCAGCGCAAGGAAAAACCGAAAGATGATGTTTATCGAAACGGCGATGCGGTGATCCACAAGATCTATGGTGAGGGTATCGTCATCGGTATCGACAACGGTGTTTTGCAGGTGGCTTTCCCGCATCCCCATGGCATCAAAAAAATACTGGCTTCCCATCCTTCGATCCGCAAGAAAGGAAGTCAGGACTACAGTTAAAAAAGGGGCTGTAACGAAAGAGTAGATTCTGGTCACTCTTAAGGCGTTGCAGCCTTTTTCTTATGACTGCAGATCTTTTATATACAATAAAACAGTCATATCTGATCCGTATTGTCTGAATATGACAGAAAATACCCGGA
>JAFRIG010000078.1 GCA_017432895.1 Erysipelotrichaceae bacterium
GATACACATGACTTCCGCCTTTATCGCCAGCTGTTTCTGATACTTTATGCCGCAGCTGTTACAGAATCTGGAGTGACAATGTCTGTATAACCAGATCCAGTTGTCGCAGTTTGTGCAGTCATAGGCGTCATAGCCAAGATATGCAGTCTTACATAATAATGTCCTTTGAACATTGTCCAGTATCGCATCCCTTAATCTTCCTTCCTCATAGGTCTTTTCTATCCAGTCATAATGATTCCATATGATATCCTTTATCCTTGGCTGATCGGGATCATAAAAGACCTTATTGGCTTCATAGGAGATCCTTTTGAACTTGTCGCTTCCGTTATGGAACCTGTGATCTATCATCAAGATGATTATAAATCAAAACGCGCAATCCTGTCGGATTACGCGCTATGATATATATTCATCTGAAGTTCGATCAACGTGAGCGGAAGCGAACTTTTTTATAAGTATTTTTTCAGTGTTTCTCTGACAGCGCCGACGCCTTTGAGTTCCTCATTGAGGTAAGCGACGACTTTCTTTGCCAGACCGGTCTCTTGCAGATCGACACCGAAGATCGTCTTATCTTTTAAGATCGCTAAGATCTTTTCTTCTGTCACGCTGTCGCCCAGCTTCACATCGCCTAAGATGGCTTTCATCTCATTAAGACGCGGATCGGACGGGATCTCAAAGTTCTCCCCTTTGTCGTTGATGCCGTTGAGATAACGTAACCAGCCGGCAAAGACCAATGGGATATAAGTGAGTTTGGAGATATCTTCGCCCTTGGCAAGATAGGCCTTGAGAGTCTCACCGAACCTTACCGGCAGCTTCTGTGAAGTATCCATTACGATACGGAACGGAGAATCCGGCATATAAGGATTCGGCAGTCTGTCGTTGATGACAGTGTCGATGAATTCTTTCGGATCTAAGATCTTCGGATCGACGACGACCGGCAGACCTTCGTCGTAACCGACACGTCTTGCCAGTTTGTTCAGCTCTTCATCCTTCATCTCATCGCAGATCAGCTGATGATCCAGCAGACAGCCATAGACTGCTAAAGCGGTATGGACCGGATTGAGGCAGGTACCGACTTTCATCTTTTCGACCTTGTCGACAGTTTCTCTGTCGGTGAAGATGATGCCACCCTTTTCCCAGGCCGGACGGCCGTTGGCGAATTTATCTTCGATGACCAGGTACTGGGCCTCTTCCGCATTGACGAAGCAGGACATGTAGTGGTTCGGATCGAGCCCTTCAAGGTCTTCCACGCCGTCGTCCTTCAGGATCTGCGCGATCTTGGTGTTTGGTCTTGGCGTGATCTTGTCGATCATCGAGATCGGGAAGGAAACTTTTTCTTCGATATAGTTCATGAATCCTTCATCGCTGTAGCGTTTTGCGAAGAAGACGATCGCCTTCTTCAATACATCGCCGTTATGCGAACAGTTGTCATGCGAATTCAAAGTCAGAGGATAGCCGCCATGCAAGTATCTGTGGTGAACTAAAGCTGTGACCTTGGCCATGAAAGCTTCATCGGTATCGTTTTCCGATACGACGTAACCCTTCTCGGTGACGGTGAAGGAACAGACTTTCAAAGATTCCTTCTCAAAGAGCTCCTTGAGCCTTTCTTCATCTTCGATCTTCAGTGATTCAGCGATCGAACCCACGACCCGTTTCGTGACATCGCCGTTTCCTTTTAACGTAACTGCGATATGTAAGTTATCGAATTTACGGAAGTAATCATCGATGGCTGCCGAGTCTCTGCCGCCGACTGCGATGATGCCTTTTTCAAGAACGCCTGCATCGAGGAGCTTATCGCAGAAGACCGCCTGGAAGGCACGGAAGAGATTTCCGGCACCGAAGTGGATCCATTCCGGCTCCGCCTTGGTCTTTTCGATCATCTTTTCTCTGTCATAAGAGAAGACTTCGTAGCCCTTGTCGAGCCATAACTGTTTCTCATTGCTGATATCTGTGATCTTCATTTACAAACCTCTCTTATTTGCCTTGTCGATCGCTTCCCATAATCCACATATGTATGCAGCACCCAAGGCCCTGTCATATAATCCATAGCCGGGCATTGCCACTTCATCCCAGATCATACGTCCATGGTCAGGTCTGATAGGTCCTTCAAATCCGATATCATATAAGGCTTTCACGATC
Source organism: Erysipelotrichaceae bacterium (assembly GCA_017432895.1). Lineage (GTDB taxonomy): Bacteria > Bacillota_I > Bacilli_A > Erysipelotrichales > Erysipelotrichaceae > Colivicinus. The sequence continues at coordinate 2,137 of JAFRIG010000078.1, forward strand.
TCATACATATCAAAGTCACCGTCTTCGGATAGATGAGCTGCTTCTTCAAAGTTATCAGGAGAGTGGAACTTCAGGTTTCTGACATGAGCGAAATGGATACGTCCCTTTAAGGAGCGGATCATATCCGGAAGATCATTGTTTAAGTTTGTTCCATAGGATCCCGAACAGAAGGTCGCACCGTTATGTGGATCATCGACCATTGTCATCATGCGATGGATGTTTTCCTTGTTGGTGATGATACGTGGCAAGCCAAAGACACTCCAGGCAGGATCATCCGGGTGGATGGCCATCTTGATGTCATATTCGTTACATACAGGCATGATCTTTTCTAAGAAGTATTTGAGATTATCAAAGAGCTTTTCTTCATCGATGTCTTTGTACATATCAAAGAGTTCTTTGACATGGGCCATTCGTTCCGGCTCCCAGCCAGGCATCACGGTGCCGTTCATATCGGAAGAGATAGAGGAAAACATCTGTTCCGGTATTAACTCATCGACTGCCTTTTGCGTATAGGCCAAGACAGTGGAACCATCAGGTCTTACTCTGGCTAACTCTGTCCTTGTCCAGTCAAAGACCGGCATGAAGTTGTAGCAGACTAAGTGTATGTCTTCTTCACCTAAGTTCCTTAATGTTTCGATGTAGTTATCGATATACTCATCTCTTTTGCCTTTGCCTGTCTTGATATCATCATGGATATTGACCGATTCGATACCTGAGATGTGTAAGCCTGCATCTTCGACTTCTTTCTTTAAGGCCTGTATCTCTTTCCTTGTCCAGACTTCACCGGGTTTCTTGTCATATAAAGTTGTTATGACACCGGTGACATATCTTGTCTGTCTGATCTGTTTGAGTGTTACGGTATCATGATCCTTACCGTAATAGCGCATTGTCATTTCCATAAGTGGGTTCTCCTTATTCTCATTGTAAAACATCAGAAAGGCTGACTTTCTGATGTCTTTGTATTTTTATTTGTTTTCCCAGCGCTTCTTCAGTACGAAGGCGGCATCTTTCGGCTGCCTTTGTCTGGTGAAGACGCCTTTCTTGTTTCCGTTGACGCGGAAGATGCCTTCCGTCGTCTGGAAATCCGCAAAGTTCCAGACCAGTTCGCCCTGGATGAAATCGTAGGAATCAAAGACTTCGAAGTTCCTCTCCATATATTCGCACTGGTATTCCTGGCTCCACATGACGCTCGGAAGCTTGTGCTCCGTGGCCAGAGTATCGGTACCGAATTCCGTGAACACGAACGGCACGTCGAAGCCCTTGTCTTGCCACCTTCTCATCTCGTCGTGGAACTTTTCGATCGCATCATCGATATCCGGACCGCCGGAGATGTACCAGCCGTAGTAACGGTTGAGACACATGAAGTCGCACAGCATATAGCACTGGCATTTTTCCGGTGCGCTGTTCTTTTCGAAGGCGCCGGTCATCGGACGGTGCTGCGGATCGAGTTCCCTGGCTCTTTCAAAGATCTTGGAGAAGTAGTCGTGGGAATAGGTACTCGTCGTCTCCGGTTCGTTAAACAGGGAGAAAGCGAAGACCGACGGATGGTTCTTATCCCTTTCGATCATCTCTTCGACCTGCATCAGATGGTTCTTCAGAAGTTCCGGAACCGTCGGTGTTTCAAAGAAATAGGTATACTGGCCCATGCCGGCAACGGCGAAGTTGTGCGTGGAACGCATCATGCCGACTGCCGGTACTTCATCGATGATCAGGAAACCTTCCTCATCGGCGAAGCGATACCATTCTTCCGCATACGGATAGTGCGATGTGCGGAAGCAGTTGGCATTCGACCATTTCATACATTCGAAGTCTCTCTTGACGAGCGGATAGTTGAATCCTCTTCCGATGACATCGAAATCTTCATGCTTGCCATAGCCTTTCAGATAAACGGGTTCACCGTTGATCAGGATCTGATGTCCTTGTATCTTTACGGTACGGATGCCGATCTTATCGTTATACTCATCGATCGGCGTATCGCCGTCTTTGATCTGTATCTTCAATGCATAGAGATACGCATCTCTGACTTTCCAGAGCCTGGCATCTGTGACTTTCAATGTACCCTGTTTGCCGCTTTGCTCAGTGACCTTATTTCCTTCCTTATCGTATAAGGAAACGATGACTTCGTGATCGCCATTCGTCGTCACGTTATAAGAGACTGTGGCATCCTTTCCTTCAAGAGCGATGTCGGTGGAATAATCCTGGACATGTTCTTGAGGCAGGATCAGCAGGTTCACGCTTCTCTGTATGCCGGCGTAATTGAAGAAGTCAAAGTACGGAGCAGCGATACGGATGCCGTTTTTCAAAGTCTTGACGGCGCCGCAGGGAAGTGTGGATTCGTTGAGTTCGTTGTTGGCTTTGACAGCCAGGTGATTGACTTCACCTTTTCTGATATAGCTGCTGATGTCGCAGATCACCGGTAAGAAGCCGCCTTCATGGCTCGTGATTTCTTTGCCATTGACATAGACTGTGCAGCGGTGCGTGACACTGCCGAAACGCAGGATCACGCTTCCTTCGATAGAAGGAACGGTAAAATCTTTCTCATACCAGAAGTCACCGCAGTAGTTCTTGGAATACTGGTCGGTGAACAAGTCCTGGAAACTTGAAGGAACAGGCAGGGAAACGGATGAGCTTAGACCGCTCATCCAGTTTTCTTTTTCTCCGATGGAATCCGGATCAAAGCGGAAGCCCCACATACCATCGAGCGAAAGTGCGATCCTTTTTGAATTGGTTTCAGGATATAAACTCAGCTGATCATACATGTTTCTTCACCTCTTTGCTTTCCTATTCTTCCATCATTTTATCATCAAATACGAAGTAGCCTGCAAGGAAACCGGCGACCATCGAGATGACGATCGCAACGATGCCCCAAGGACCGTAAACTGCTGCGATGGCCGGAAGAGTCAGACCGTTGACTGTGATCATGACATCACGTGTGACATGCATGACACCGCAGATCGCGCCGCCGATACCGTTGGCCAGTAAGACAGCTGCGAAGACCTTCTTGCACTTCATGAGGATACCGTAGATCGCAGGTTCCGTGACACCGCCGACGAATGCGGAGACTGCAGAAGTTGCTGCGAGTTCCTTCGTTTCAGCCTTCTTGGATTTCAGAGAGATCGCAAAGACAGCTGCTGCAATACCGAAGTTGGTACCGACAGTTAACGGAAGTATGTAGTCATAACCTAAGACTGCATGGTTGTTCATGACGATCGGGACCATACCCCAGTGAACACCGAAGATGATCATGACCGGCCATAAAGCTGCCATTAAGAAGCCACCGAGCAGAGGTGCTGCATCAAGAGCGGCCTTGATGACATTGGCGATCGCCTTACCGACGATATCCGTGACCGGACCGACGACCAGTACGACTGCAACGAATACGACGACCATGACGATCAGCGGAACGAAGATCGAACGGATGACCTTAGGAAGTCTCGCATTCAGGAATTTTTCAAGAACAGACTGTAACCATGCGGCAACGATGATCGGAAGGACTGTGGATGAGTAAGAGATCATCGTGACAGGGATACCTAAGAAGTTGACGTTTTCAGCGGATGACAGAGCTGCGAAATTCGGATATAACATTGCAGCAGCGATCGCCATCGTGACGAACGGATTTGCACCGAACTTCTTGCCTGCGCTGTACGCTAAGAACATAGGTAAGAAATAGAACGTACCATCGGCTACGGCATACAGGATCGAGTATGTCGAAGAATCCTTCGGTAAGATATTGAATGTCGTAAGTAAGACTAAGATACCCTTCAGTAATCCGGCGCCCATGAAAGCGGACATGAACGGAAGAAAGATTCCTGAGACGATATCAGCCAACGTGCCGGCGATATCAAACTTCTTGCCTTCTTTTGCGGCAGCGGCCTTGTCTTCTGCTTCGACTTCACCGGCTGCGTTCAGGTTGTAGTTTGCCAATACTGCATCATAAGCTTCCGTGACATCCTGGCCGATGACGACCTGTAACTGACCGGAGGCAGTTAAGACCTTGATGACTCCCGGGACCTTGCCGAGTGCTTCCATATTGACTTTGGAATCGTCTTTCAGTTTGAAACGAAGACGAGTGACACAATGTGCGAATGACGCAACATTTTCAGGACCGCCGACGTTGGCGATGACACCGTCAGCTAATGCTTTGTAATCTTTTGCCATATTTATCTCCTTTTTTTTGCGTGATCCCTTGGGATCCTTTCTAACGCAAGTTTAGGATAGCAAAATGAAAACGCTTCATGATAGAATTATTTTAGTAAATATAGAAAATTATTTTTATCATTATGAAGATCTCTGAAGCATGCACATTTCTATCCGATCTCTATGACATCGAAGTCAGGATCCTGTCCGGAAAAAAGGACTTTCAGCAGTTCTGCCAGCAGAACTATTATCACGCTGTCCAGAAAGAATTCGATCCTGATTTTCTCATGTCTCTCTGTAAGGAGCTCCCGACAGCTTCGATCCATTATATTGAAGATGCTTTACTGATCGACCTGATCCTCATCAAAACAAAACAGGATCTGATTGCTGTCGGCCCCTATATCACCAGAGACATGACGGAAGCCAACGTGCAGTTACTTCTTCATTCTTCCGACATCGAAGAATTCCCGATCAAAGAGTATCGGGTCTACCGCAGCCGCTTTCCGCTCTATGACAATATCGGCATCGCCAGAGGGGTGAGCGTGCTTTTGAAACACGCCGGCTATGATCCTTCCTCTTTCGCTATCGAAAACCATTCCTACACACCGTCGCCGGCCAGACGCAGCTGGGACTACCAACAACGCAATTTCGAGAACCTGATCAACGACCGCTATCGCATCGAGAGGCAGATGATGGATATGATCGCGGCCGGCAACGAAACGGAGGCCGTCCGCTATTACCGCACCATCCACAACAACGTCCGTTATATGGGCGACTTCGGCAGCCGTCCGGAAATGTCCCGCGTCTCTTCCGGCATCACCCGCTCTACCGTACGTATGGCAGCCCTTGAAGCCGGCCTTTCTCCTTCGATCATCGACAGGATCTCGGGTGAAAGCTCAAGAGTCATTTCCAATCTGAACTCCCGCGAGGAGATGTATCAGGAAAACGAACGGATGATCCGAAACTTTGCCAGAGAGATCAAGAAGTTCCGGGAAGGAAAGTATTCGGTGCTCGTCTACAAGGCCATCGACATGTTGGAACACGAATATCATAAAGCCGTTACGATCGAAGAATGCGCGGACCGGCTCGGTGTTTCCGTTTCCACTTTGATACGCCGCTTCAAAAGTGAGACCGGCAAGACGCCTGGCGAGTACCTCTTCGATCTTCGCATCGAGAAAGCCAAGAGACTGCTTCGTTCCGATGCCTCTTCCATACAGGAAGTGGCGGAAAGCGTGGGCATCTATGACGCCAACTACTTCGTCAAGTGTTTCAAAAAGAAGATGGGCATGACACCATCTGTGTATCGCAAGAATTATTTCAAAAAGACGCCGTGAGCGGCTTCATTTCTGTAATAAGGTTTCTGCTGCCTTTTTCAAGGTGTCATCATCCCCGACATTACCCGGGAAGATCACATACGGGATATTGGGATAGCGCGATCCTTCCTCCGCCTGCCAGACCGGAACACCCAGTTGTATCTGACCGAGCACCCTTGCCTTTTGGATCCGCAAAGCTTTGGTCGCGATATCAGAAGAAGTGATGCCGCCTTTGGCAATGATGAAGGCCGGTGTTATTTTTAAATTCCCGACGATCTGACATAAGCCATCGGAGATCGCCACACTTCTTCGCAAAGCCGAATCCTCATCATCCTCTTTCAAAGAGATCAGGATGCGTTCCGTATATAAAACGATGGTCTTTCCTTCTCTTAGCTTTTCATCAAGGACTTCGCGGCAGCGTAAGATCTCTTCTTTGAAAGCTTCTTCCCCTTCCAGGATCTTCGAACAGCGGAATTCTTCTTTTTCGATCCCTTCGATCTTCAGCAGTTCCTTCAGCTGTCTTGTCGTCTTTTCAGTATGGGAACCGACGATGATGAGACCGCTTCTATTCCTTTCCTCTTTGATCATGTCTTTTTTATTCAAGAGCGGCTGATCGCTGATGCCGCCGACCGCTTTGACAAAGGAAGCGGCTGTCCGGAAGACGAAGGCCTTGCCTCTTGTGATCGCCTGGTATAAAGCCAGCGCAAAGATGCGCATGTCAGAATCGCAGGCCGCATTGACGATGATGTGACGTCCGTCTTCCGCCTTCATCAATTGCGAGATGATCACATCAATCTTTTCATTCCTGAGATCCTCTAAGCTGATCGACAGGACATCTTGCTTTTGTATTTTTCCCTTCGTCTTTTCTTCGATGTATTCCTTCAAGTCGGAAGAGGAATAGCCGAAACTCTTATCTTTCGCAAATTCCGTTTCTGCGCACGGGATCAGTTCATTTCCGTATCTTACATAATGGATATCGCCGATCGTGAACCTTCCCCCTTCCTTGAAGTACGGGGCAAGGATAACGCCGTCAGCTTTTCCATAATGCCTCTTTAGTCCTTCACTCAGTATTTCCGTCTCCAGCGGGAAGTGGCCGCGAAGGGTCGAATCCCCTCTTGAGATGTAAAGATAATCCTTCCCTGTCTCTTTGGAAATTTCTTCGATCACATTGATGATGTCTTCGTGGAGAGCTTTGCTTTGTGAAGGCGTCAGAGCTCTTGAGTTTGTGAGCAAGAAGAATAACTTATTGTTCAAGAAGGCCTGTTTCATCGTTTCCTTCTTGTGATCGGTATAGACGTTCACATCATGGACCGTCTGGGTACCGGTCGGATCATCGTCCAAAACGACGAAGACATGATCGTCGCCCTGGATGTATCTTTCAATTTTTCATCGATCCCGGAATGATCCTTCGGATCTTCCAGGAGAGAAAGATCACGCATTATAAGCCTAGTTCCTCTTTGACTCTTTCAACAGCCAGTCTTGGCGAAGTCAGGACCGGTTTTTCGATATCGGTCAGCAATGGTAAGATGGCGGTCATTGACCCTTGGGCGAGCACGACGACACCGTTTTCGCTCTCCGCTTTCTTGATCGCCGAGATGACCAGCTCATTATGCCTGTTGACATCCCCGCTCATTAAGATATCCAAAGCGCCGTCGACCAGGTATTCGGTGACGCATACTTCTTTGTTCATCTTCTTTGCGGTATTGCGGATGAGGTCGGAAGAAGGCTGTACGGTGGAAGCGACAGTCGCGACAACGCCGATCTTCGAACCTAAGGAAACGGCTTTTTCGGCCATCGGTTCATCGATCTTTAAGGTCTTGCAGTCAGCCTGCTTTCTGGCAATATCGAAGGCTTCGCCTACGGAAGAACACTGGTTGAAGATCAGATCCGGTTTGAGCGTCTTGGCGACCTGCACATAGGCGCACATCCTGGAGATGATATTGGAGTTGATCTTTCCGTTCTTCTTGACTTCTTCGAGAAGCGAATCATCGATGATGTTGACCATCTCGACTTCCGGAACGATCTCCTTGAATAAAGCTTTGAGATCATTGAGTGAGACCGGGCTTGTGTGAATGAGTACGACTTTCATTTTGTATTACCTTCTTTCCTTATATGTAATAGAATAGATTTATGTTCAACATTAAAACGCTGGTACTGATCAGAGATATCCTTATGTATATCGGAATGTTCGTCGGCATCTTCATGATCGGCTACGTGAGAGTTTCCTTCTCTAACCGCCAGAAGAAGTCGCCGCATGTCGCTCTGACATACAACGAGAAAGAGCTGAAGCTGCGCAAGATCGCCATCGTCATCCTGGTGATCACGGTCGCCCTGGCTCTCATACCGACAAGGAACATCCAATAGAAGCGTGAGCTTCTTTTTTTTTGGTTCTCGTCCAAACTCTGTGTAAATAAATAATTTCTATGTTCCGTTTATGATTTATATTGTTGCAGCAGTAACTGAATTCTGCTGAAGGTTTTAATTAATAAAGGGGTCTCGTATAATCTTAATTGACCAAAAAAAGAA
>JAFRIG010000002.1 GCA_017432895.1 Erysipelotrichaceae bacterium
AACGCTACTTATTTGTTTTATGTGTTCTTGTGTTCAGTTTGAACTATAATCTTTTTTAAGGAAGTCTAACCTACACTTAATGTTTTACCTGACTGGTGTTTAGCAATCAGAACCACATACATTAACTTTTCAAAGAACTACATATTTTACCATGTGTAGCTGTTCATCCAAAGAAGCTAAAGACTTCTTGGTTTTCCCGCAGAAATTATATAAAAAAGTGCCCTAATGGCACTCAGATATGTTCCTTAACGTAACGGGCGATGTATTCGGCACCGTTGGAGATCTCGTTTTGAACGATGTTTTCCAGGCAGTCCGTCAGTTTGGAAGTAGTGATGAAGTCGTAGAGCTTTTCATAGATCAGATCAGGATCTTCACAACGGAAGCCATAGCCGTTTTCGACGATGAACTCATAGTTGTGATTTTCCTGACCTTTGATGTGGCCACAGATGACGACAGCTGTGTCGCTGCGAACGGCTTCGGTGATGACGTTTGGTCCGGCTTTGGTCATGATGATATGACTGTGGGTGAGGAATTCGTTCATGTTGTCGACAAAATCGTAGATGTCGATATCCTTTGAAAGTTCACCTTTTTCCTGCATGGCTGTCAAAGTATCGTAGAGGCGCTGATCCAGACCGCAGATGAATTTGATGGAGACTTTTTCCAGTTTCGATACCTCTTTTAAGAAGCGGATGTTCTTATTGAGATCGGTCGAGGTGTTGACCATCAGGATGTGGACACGGTTATGGATGTCCTTGGCTTTGTCTCTGACAACGATGTCGTCTCTGACGGGGAAGCCGGAAGTAAGAACTCTATCGCGGGGGAAGCCCTTGGCGATATAATCTTCTTTTATCTTATCCGTAGGTACGAAACTCATATCGGCCTTGGGATCTTTCCAGACCATGGGCGGATCGACCAGGTCGATGACGCCGACATAGAAGGGGATCCTGAGCTCGTTTTTTCTTAAGATCCGGGAAATGGCCTTGGTGAACATGCACTGAACGGAGATGATCAGATCGGGATCGTATTCCTTGATCTGTTTTAACAGCTGCTTCTTGACATGAAGATAGATATACAGGTGGATGATGTCGGGGAAGATCTGGGAGAACTTCTGCATCAGATAATACAGAAAAGGCGTCCTGGTCGTCAGGGCGATATAAGAGTTCTCCATCAGCTCGCCGATACTGCCCATCAGCGGGAAGACGTCCAGCTGTTTGCATTCATAGCCTTCGTCGCACAGTTTCTTTTCGATGGCGTTGGCCGAAGACTTGTGGCCGGAGCCGGTCTTGATCGAAGTCAGGATCAGTACTTTTTTCACGGGTTTAATTATACCGTAGAGTTCGATGTTCTTCTACCCGTATTTGCTTAAGAATGGATTAAAAAAGCCTACCCGAGGTAGGCGAGGTATTCTTCTTTGGACATAAGAGGCTTAAAGTCATCTTTGATCTTCTGGACATATTCCGGATGATTGACCAGATAAGTCACGGTATCATAGACCACTTTGGCTGGTTTATAGTAGGCCCATTCTTTGTCTGCGATACAAAGATCTTTGCCATGGCAGTTGCCGCTGAAGCCCGAATAACCGAATTGAACCGTCGGTTTAAAGACGGACAGATCGCCGATATCTCCGGCAGCCATGGAGATCTCATCATCGTGGATCTCTTCGAGTTTGCAGTGTTTGAGCATGTTTTTGCGGATGACATCGTTGACTAAACGGCTCTGATTCATGGGCAGATAACCGGGAGTAGATTTAATGACAGCCGAAGCACCGATGGCTTTAGCACAGCATTTGGCGGCGTTGTCGACTTTGGCGGCCGTCTTTTTTAGAGCTTCCGGATTCATGGCTCGGACGTAGCATTCATAGACCGTCTTTTCCGGAATGGAGTTGACGGTCTGGCCGCCATTGGAAAGGATGCCGTGGATGCGGATGAAGTCTTCTTCTCTGAAGGTCTCTCTAAGCATGTTTATGGCATTGTCAAACAGAATAAAGGCATTAAGGGCGTTGATGCCTTTGTCGGGGGCTACTGCGGCATGGGTAGCCTTGCCTTTGAAGGTGATCTCTTTATAGATGAAACCGGAAAGGGCGGTATTCAAGGAGAAGCGATAATCACCCTGACCCATGGTATGCAGGTGGATGAAAAGGTCTTCGTCATCGAACTGGCCCGCCGTCAGCATATTTACCTTTCCGCCGATGTAGTTGATCTCTTTGTTTTTGATCAGCTGTTTGCGGAAAGCGATGTCCGTGAATTCTTCAGCCGGGGTAAAGTAGAGAGTTATTGTCCCGTTTTTGATGACATCTTTCAGATGGACCAGCGTATAGGCCATGATGGCGCATTGGGTGGAATGTCCGCAGCTGTGGGCGGCGTAGTCTTCTTTATTCGCAAAAGGATGGCCCAAAGTTGGGATGGCATCGAGTTCGGCGATCAGACCGATATGCGGTTCCCCTGAGCCGATCGAGACTTTGAAAGCGGTTCGGAAACCCAGGTCTTCGACTTCCAGTCCGTGTTTTTTAAAGTATTCGGTCAGGATCCTTTTGTTTTCAAATTCCTTGTAACCAAGCTGGGGGTGGATGAAGAGTTCATCACCTAAAGCGTAGAGTTCCTTGATATCTTTTTCCAATGTATTTTTCATCTTGTCTACCTCAAGTAAATAATATCATTAAATGCCTTGATAATTTCCTACCGTAATTCATCTTTAATTATTGTCTTTTCAAAGTTAAACTATAGACAAAGGAAGAGAAACAATATGAAAAAAATAATGGATTGGATGAACGATGTGATAGCCCCTAAAGCGGCTGCTATCGCTAAGAATCCCTGGATCGCCGCTGTTCAGGATACGATGATCGCGACCGTACCGGTCATTCTGATCAGCTCGTTCATCACGATGATCTCACTGATCTCCCAGTTTACGGATAATTTTCCCGATCTTTCCTTCTTTTCCAATTTTACGATGGGACTCAGCGCTTTGATGGTAGCTTATCTGGTCCCTACTTTCGTTTTGGAAAAGAAGCAGCTTTCCAAATATTCCAAGCAGGCCGGTTTCATGTCCGCCGCTTTGTTTATGGCCATGTCGGGAGCTTCTTTCGCAGAGGGAGAATTCTCTTTAGCCAGCGATCGGATCGGAGCCAGTGGCATGTTTGTGGCGATCGCCGCCGGACTTTTAACTTCACTGGTGATGGTCCTGTTTTCGGAAAAGTCCATGTTTTCCAAGGAATCTAAGATGCCCCAGTTTCTCATCGACAGTTTCGATTCGGTCGCTCCGATCATGGTGGTGATGATCTTTGCCTATGTCACCTGCGGATTACTGAAGCTTGATCTGTATGCCTGGATAAGTGCCCTGGTTTCGCCGTTAGTGAATATTGCCCAAAGCCTTTTTGGCATGACGTTCATCATGTTTCTGATGGCTTTCTTCTATTCCTTCGGTATCAGCCCCTGGCTGTTAAATCCCGTGTATTATACGGTAGGTCTTGATGCGATCTCAAAAAATGCGCAAGCGGTAGCAGCCGGGCAAAGAGCCAGCTTGGTATTGACCAATGAGACCTTAGGTGGCTTCATCTTTTTGGGTGGTACAGGCTGTACCCTGACCTTGTGTCTGCTGCTTCTTTTCTGCAAGTCCGAAAAGCTTAAGGGCTTAGGCAAGACCTGTATCGTGCCGGGCATCTTCAATATCAACGAACCGGTGGTCTATGGCTGTGTGGCTTTCAATCCCTTACTGATGATACCGATGTGGCTAAATCCGACCATTGTTTCCATCATCACCTATTTGTGCATGAAAGCCGGTATCGTCTCGCCGCCTTATTCTTCTTTCATGTTGTGGTATGTGCCGATCCCGATCCAGACTTATCTGACCAACTCCGATTTTAGAGGTGTGATCCTGGTACTCATCCTGTTAGTGATCACGGCGATCATCTGGTATCCCTTCGTGGCCGCTTATGACAGACAATGTCTGGCGGAAGAAAAAGATAAATAAATAATGACGCTTGTCTTAAGACAAGCGTCGATCTTTGTTTAGCCTTTATGTCCACCTCTGGAATGGCCGGTACCGCCGTGGTTCGTATGAGATGACGGTTTGGATGGTTTATTGTTGCCCATGCCGATCGATGGCTTGTTGCCGCCGCCCATCGAAGGTTTATTGTTTCCGCCACTTGTTGAGGGTTTTTTGTTTCCGAAACCGCCATAGTGGTTGTTGGAAGCAGGTCTTTTGTTATTTGACATGCCGAAAGGATTCAGCTGCTGTCTGACGACGCGTCTGGGCTGAGGCTCGACACGCGGGAAGCTCATGTTGCGGGGACGGATCCTTCTTCTGACATGGACCGGACGGCGTCTCGGTACGCCAAACAGGGAGTGGAAGATCCTTTCCAATAGACTCGGTTTTCTGGGTTTGACGATGCTTCTTAAACGGTTGGCTGCTCCGATCGTAGCCAGGATGATGGCGGCTGAAGAAAGGAAGGAACCGTCGGAATTGAACAGGGACGTGGAAGAAGTGGAACTTGAGATATCCTCGTATTCATCGCCGTTGGTGACGGATAGTTCAACGCCATATTCTTCAAAGGCCTGGGCGACGACGGCCGCCTGTTTCAGGCTGAGGTTGCCGGCGATCTGAACAGGGATGTTTTCGATCAGATTCCAGGCTGAAGTTTCGGTATAGCCCAACACATCTTCTAACAGGTCGACGACATCGTACTTGTCGGCTGTTCCTAAAGATGAGATGTAGATCTTGTAGTCACCGCTGTTGGATGTGATGCTGTCGGTAACGGTGTATGTTTTGACTTCTTTGCTTAAGGCAGCTCCGCAGCCTGGACAGAAAGACATGTCCGAGGATACTTCTCTGCCGCAATATGGACAATATGACATAATATTTCCTCCTTGATATCATCATAGAATAAAAATCTGAAAACAAACTGAAAAATGGAATGAAATTAAAGCATTTTGGCGATAGAAGGCTTGCTATAATAATGAAAAGGTCAAAAAGGTGAAACTATGAAGTATGAATTTGATGAGGTGATCGATCGTATCAATGATGAGTTCTCTTTTTCTTTCAAGTGGCAGGGTCCGGCTTATATCCTTGATTCACTTGGCGTTAAGGAGATGAGAGAAGATGTGATCTGTTTGGAGACGGCGGATATGGATTTCAGAGTCGCTCCGGAGATCATTGAAGATCTGCATAAACTGACGGATCATGGAATTTTCGGTTATTCAAGGATCCCCGATTCCTATCGGCAGGCGGTCTGCGGCTGGTACGAAAGAAGACAGGGCTGGAAGTTTGCGCCGGAAGACATCTACTACATGCCCGGTACCCATGCAGCCGTGGCTGAATGCGTCAAGCGCTATACCAAAGAAGGTGATGGCGTCATCGTTCTGACGCCGTGCTATGGCTATCATTCCGATGTCGAACCTAATGGCCGTAAGTATGTGAGTGTTGAACTGATCAACGACGGAAACGATATCTTCAGCGTCGATTATGAAGCTTTTAAAAGGGCTTGCGAAGTCAAAGAGAACACGATGCTGATAATGTGCCATCCGCACAATCCGACGGGCAAGGTCTTCACCAATGATGAATTAATTGAGATCGCTGACATCTGCCGGAAAAACGATGTCATCATCGTCACCGACGAGGTTCATTCGGATATCTTAAGAAAGGGTCAGGAATTTGAACCGATGATGAAAGTCTGCGGTCCTGAAAAGATGATCGCCTGTACCGCCGTCAACAAGACCTTCAATCTGGCCGGTCTTTCCATGACCAATATGGTTATTTCCGATTCCGATCTGAAACTGCAGGCCGGTGATATGTATGGCATGCCGACACCTTTCGGCATTCAGGCTGTCATTTCCGCCTACAGTAAAGGCGATGCCTGGGTCGACGCTTTGAATGAGTATCTGGATGAAAATATCAGAGTCTGTATCGACTTTATCCATGAGAAGCTTCCTAAAGCTGTCGTAGCTTATCCGCAGGGCGGCTATTCGATCAACATCGATTTCTCGGGCTACGGTCTGAGCGATGATGAGGTCGTTGATAAGATCTATGGTAAAGCCGGGGTCGTACTCAATTCCGGTCTGTTCTTCGACGATACGCGTGGCAAACAGGTCCACAGAGCCTGTCTGTCTTCGCCGAGGTCCATGTGTATCGAAGCACTTGAAAGGATAGCCAAGGAATTCGAGGGCTGTTAAAGGTCTAGTCTTTTTTCCTCGCTCTTTGCGTGATCTCGTTTTTCAGAAACATTTTGTTTTTGACATCGGTCCTGATCGGATGCAGCTTGCCGCGTTTTAGGAGGTCATCGATATTCTGGCGTGAACAATCCAGGATATCACAGGCTTCAGCAGTGCTTACGACTCTGTATCTGACAAAGTTGATAAAGTCGTTAAGGGAAAGCGGTATTACGATACCTTCATGATATAACTCGCGGTCGGAAACGGCCGCTTTTTCATTCCAGAAAACGCCATATCCATCAGTCTGAACATTGATGTTCAGGAATCTGTTTTCATCTATAATATAGGGCTTTATTTCCGGGTGTCTTTCTATAAAGCCTTTCATATCCGCGATCTTTACTTCCCCGTTGCGAAAGAAGATCAAAAGCCAGCCCTCTTTTAAAGGAACGACATCTTCGATCTTGCTTTCCAGCGTATTTTCAGCAGTTCAGGAAGCTCATCGCTTTTTATCTCTTCCAGATAGCAGTCATCCTGAGCACAGCGGCCTTCACCTAAAAGCAGAAGTGAAAAATCATCATACTCTTCCAAGCCGTTCTCTTTCAGGATCCTTCCGAGATTCTGCCGGTCCGGCGGAACGATGCGCTGCTGGACCCAGAGGTGACTGAAATATGAACCTACACTGAATTCTCTTTTATCGACAAAAGACGAAAGCAGCAGCGGTGTTTCCCAGCTGTCCGCATCATCGGAAATCTCGATATAGGAATATTTAGATCTCTCATAATAGATCAGATACGCCAGTACTTTATCTGCGGACAGGCTCTCGTCTATGATCGCAAAGATCCTCATATTTCGACCTCCTCAAAAATCATGTTCACATCTTTGTTATAAAACTACTTGACATGTGTCAAGTAGTTTTAGTGATATCTATTTGTTTTAAGAAAGGATGATCTTAGTTATCTGCTTGTAATAGTTCCTTGCGGTTCAAGGCTGTTTTAGGAATAGTTCCCGAATCACGGAAGTCAATGATATTCTGGGCTACTTCATATTGGGAACGCATTGATGCTTCCGGTGTATGAGCGGCATTATGCGGTGTGACCAGGACGTTTTCCATTTCCAGCAGTTCATTGCCCGCTTCGATCGGTTCTTTCGCAAAGACATCAAGGGCTGCTCCGGCGATCCTTTTTTCTTTAAGGGCTTTGATCAGAGCTTCCTCATCGATGACGTGGCCTCTGGTCGTGTTGATCAGGATGGCTTCCTGTTTCATCAGGGAAAGCTGCTTTTCGCCGATCAGATGATGAGCACTGTCCCCGGAGGCATGGATGGTGACAAAGTCGGCCTGTTTAAGGGCATAGTCGAGGTCTCTGGTAAACTCAACGTATTCAGGAACATTGTTTTCATCACCATAGGGATCATAGGCGATGATGTTCATATCAAAGCCAGATAAGAGGCGGGCCACTCTTTTGCCGATGTTGCCAAAGCCGATGATACTGATGGTCTTGCCATAGAGTTCGATGGCGCTGTAACGGGACTTGGCCCAGTCGGGATCGGTCTTATGTAAATTTATTGAGATCGGATACAGCTTCTTGGCAGCCCCTAAGATCAAAGCCAAGGTGTGTTCGGCTACGGAAATATAATTTGATAAAGGGGTGTTGCAGGCAGCGACATGGTGTCTGGTACAGGCCGGGATGTCGATGCGATCCATTCCCACCCCGAACTTGGAGATGATCTTGAGATTTTTCGCTTTTTGAAGTATCTCTTCATTGATGTTGATAAAGCCGGGCACCAGGGCATAGGCTTGAGACAAAAGTTCTTCATCGATAGGCAAAGCTTTGATTACGACATTAAAGCCGGCTTCTTGAAGATAATCGCTGGCCGGGTTTTTCTTATCAGAAATCATGTATACCAGTTCATTCATTTTGTGATCCTCATTCTTTAAGTTAATGATATCTTATTCAATATGTAAAAATAAGTGAAATGACCTGCTTTGGTTTTGGAGAGAAAGGGGGTTTGCTATAATAGGGGTATGATCTACGAAGTTGAAGATAGATGGCTGCATATCGATATCTCATCCCTGTTTGTCAAAACTATTCAGGAGTTTTTTGATGAATATATTCCTTCCAAGAAGGTCCAGCATCTTCTGATCCAAAACAAACAGATCCTGTTAGATGGCAATCCGGTCAAAAGGGAAGACGATATTGCGGGCATGAAGCTGGATATCATGATCTATCCTGAGACTTATGAATATGAGGAGGTCAGTCTAAAACCGGATGTGGTCTATGAAGATGAACTGTTTCTGGTCGTAAATAAGCCCAAGGATGTTCTGATCCATTCCGATGATGATGAGATCACGTTGAATAAGATGGTCGAGTCTTATTTTATAGATAAGAACTACCTTTCCGCTCATCCTTTGCATCGCCTTGATAAGCAAACCAGTGGTCTGGTCGTTTACTCCAAGTCACCAGTCTTTCAGCCCTTGCTGGACCAGCTGATGGCTCATAAGCAGATCAGAAGGGAATATCTGGCTTTTGTTCAGGGTAAGATGGAAGTCGGTAAAAACATGACGATCGATAAGCCCATCGGCAAGGATCGTCATGATCCCAATAAATGCATCATCTATAGAAACGGTCAAAACGCCTTGACCAAGGTCAGGTGTCTTGCCTGCAACAAAGCCAAGAACTATTCGGTCCTGTTATGTACGCTGGATACCGGCCGGACCCATCAGATCAGGGTCCACCTGTCTTCGATCGGTTATCCCATTTTAAACGACACCCTTTATGGAAGTGAAAGCGATCTGTGCATCAGGATGGGCCTGTTTGCCAGGAGTGTTGAACTCTACCATCCTTTAAAGGAAGACAGATTAGACGTGGAAGCCGAACTTCCCAACGATCTCAATAAACTGTATCTGGCGGGTTTGAAATGAAGACGAATGCGATGCGGATGCTTGATCAGGCAAAGATCAGCTATGAGGTCCTGGAATATGATCTGG
This sequence comes from Erysipelotrichaceae bacterium, assembly GCA_017432895.1. Lineage (GTDB taxonomy): Bacteria > Bacillota_I > Bacilli_A > Erysipelotrichales > Erysipelotrichaceae > Colivicinus. The sequence continues at coordinate 9,130 of JAFRIG010000002.1, forward strand.
ACAAGGACCTTTTTTCCGGTGAAGCCGTTTCCGACCTTTTAGGCATGGAATATGGCCAGTGCTACAAGACACTGGCCCTGAAACACGAACACGATCTTTTCATTTGCGTGATCTCCGTCAAGGACGAACTCGATCTCAAGAAATGTGCCAAAGCCTGCGGGGTCAAGAACGTGGAGATGGTCCATGTCAAGGATCTTTTGAAGTTGGTTGGTTATGAAAGAGGTTCGGTGACCCCGGTCGGCGTGAAGAAAAACAAGGGCATCATCTTCGATGATGAAGTAAACAATTACGAACAGATCGAGATCAGCGGCGGTGCCTATGGCATCGGTCTGAAAATAAACAGAGAAGAACTTCTGAAATACCTGAAAGCGCAGGTAGAGGATATCGTCAAAGATGAAGTATGATGTGATAATCGTGGCCTCGGGCAAAGGCCTCAGGGCAGGACTGGGTTACAATAAAGTTTTCTATCGGATGAAGGATGGCAAGAGGGTCATCGATCATTCGCTGGAACTTTTCGGAAATGATGAAGACTGTGAAAGGATCATCGTCGTCACCAACGAAGAGTTTATTGACGAACTGAAAGATGAAAACGTGATCCTGGTCAAAGGTGGCAAGGAACGCAAGGATTCCGTGCGAAACGGTTTGGATAAAGCTACAAGCGAATATGTCTTCATCCATGATGGTGCCCGTCCTTTCTTGCGAAAAGAATCGCTGGAAGCCTTGAAAGAAAAAGTCGTAGAGACCGATGCGGCTTTATTGGGTAGAATGGCCTTTGATACGATCAAGGAAGTCAAGGATGGCAAGGTCGTAAGGACTCTTGATCGAAGGAATATCTTCCTGGCCGAGACGCCGCAGGCTTTTAAGACAACGCTGATCAAAGAGTGCTTTGAAAAATGTGAGGACATCGTCTTTACCGATGATGCATCGCTGGTGGAATCATTAGGCTATGAGGTCAGTATCGTGATCGATGAATACGACAATCGCAAGCTGACCAGTTCGGAGGATTTCAGGGATCTATGATCAAAGAAGTGATCGTGGTCGAAGGGGTCAACGACACCAAAAGACTGCAGTCTTTTTTTGCGGTCGATACGATCGAGACCCATGGTCTGGGTTTAAAGAAAGAGACGATCGAACTGATCAGAAGGATAAATGAAGAAAGAGGCGTGATTCTGTTTCTTGATCCCGATACGCCGGGTGAGAAGATCCGAAACCGTCTCAATGAAGAGATCAAAGGACTCAAGAACGCTTTCGTGATGAAGGAAGATGCCAGGACCAGAAAGAAGGTCGGCATCGAACACGCGGATAAAGAAGTACTTGAGGAAGCTTTGAAAAATCTCGTCACCTATGGCGAGGTCAAGGAAACAATAAGCCATGAGGAATTCTATGAACTGGGTTTAATGGGCCAGGAGGATTCCCAAACAAAAAGAGAGAAAGTGTCCGCATATTTCCATCTGGGCAGATGCAACGCCAAGACTCTATTGAAACGTCTCAATATGGCGGGTCTTAGCTACAAAGATATCGAAGGAATTATATGATCGCCAGTATCAGTCATGTGAAAAAAGTGATGGGAGAATTAAGGGCCAAAAAGAAATATGGCCAGAATTTTCTCATTGATGCCAATATCGTCGACAAGATCGCCAGGATAGCTTGCGATGAAGAGCTTGTGACCATCGAGATCGGCCCGGGTCTGGGAGCTTTGAGTGAGATGCTTTTGAAGTATTCGAAAGCAGTCAAAGCTTACGAGATCGATAAGGACATGTATGCGATCCTGTTAGATAGTATCAAGGACGAACGCTTTGAAGTCTATTGTGAAGATTTTTTAGACAGTGATCTGAATGTCTATGAAGAGAAAGTCAATGTCTGCGGCAATCTGCCTTATTACGTGACGACACCGATCCTGTTCAAGCTCTTTGAATCGGGACTTGATATCAATAGGATCACGATCATGGTCCAGAAGGAAGTAGGCGATCGGATAAGTGCGGAAAAAGGAAGCGAAGACTATGGTGCTTTAAGTATCGAAGTCCAGTATCTGTTCAAAGTCAAACAGGAACTTAATGTTCCTAGAAATGTCTTTTATCCGGCACCAAACGTGGATTCGGCAGTTATTTCTTTGACCCCGATCAGGGCAAGGGATCATGAATTTGAAGAAGGCTTCTTTGGCTTTGTGAAGAATTGTTTTAGAATGCGTCGCAAGACCTTACACAACAATCTCAAAGATCTTTATGACAGTGAAAAGATCGAAGAAGCTTATGAGAAGTGCGGGCTTAAAAAGGATATTCGAGCCCAACAGCTTTCCCTTGAGGAGTTTCTGAAACTGTATGAGGTATTTGAATGAAAGACAGAGCCTATGCCAAGATCAATCTTTCCCTTGATGTCTTTAATATCAGGGAAGACGGCTATCATGATCTGTCTTCGATCATGTTGCCGATCGATTTCTATGATGAACTTGAGATAAATATTGCCACTCAGGATTCTTTTGTCTGTGACAAATCCTTTATCCGCTACAACGAACACAATTCGATCTATAAGATGATCAGTATCCTTAAGGAAAGATACGGCATCAGCGATCATCATGAAATAAAGCTCAAGAAGGTCGTGCCGATGCAGGCGGGTCTAGGCGGAGGAACGGCGGATGCGGCTTCGACCCTGCGCATCTTTGAAAAGCTCTATGATCTTGATATCGACAGGCAAGAGGCTATCGAGATCTGCACGAAGGTCGGAGCGGATGTGCCATTCAACTATTTCAATGTACCGGCTGTAGTCGCGGGGATCGGCGATGTGATCGAACCTTTTGAAATCAAAAAACGCTACTATGTGCTTTTGGTCAAACCGCGCAGCGGCATTTCGACCAAGGCGGCTTATGAGACTTTGGATATGGAGATCTGCGATCATCCGGATATTCAGGCTTTAAGAAAAGCTTTAGAAAACGGTGAAAGCCTCAAAGGCTTACTGGGCAATTCGCTGGAACAGCCGGCCTTGATCCTCAATGACGATATCAGAAGAGTGAAAGAAGAATTAAGCAGCTATGGGGTTGGGGAAGTGCTGATGTCAGGCAGCGGTTCAACGGTGTTTTGTATCGACGAGGATTTCGATAAGATCAGGAAACTTTCCTATTGTTTCAGGGGCAGCGGAAACTATGTCCGTTTCACGAAAATACTCAGTTCAAAAAGGCATTTATGATAAGGCAATGATTGAAGGAAAACTTTGCCTTTTTTAATAGTATAATATGAGTGTTAAAAAGGAGAGAACATGAATAACGCGATCATATTTATCCGTGATGAAGACGAAAGGCAGTTATCAAAAACACCCTATCTGGGCGGAAATCTCCTGCTTCATGCAGTAAAGGAAGTCAGGAAAGTCACCGATCTTAAAAACGTCTATGTCGTCGGCGCCGATTCCGATGTGCCGGGCTGTATCATCGACAACAATGTCGCTAAGATCGTTTCCGAAATAGAAAAAGAAGAAGGCAAGACACTATTGCTTTCACCGCTGATCCCGGAACTTTCCGGTGATGACTTGCAAAGACTGATCTTGAAGGATGCCGATGGAGCGGTACTGTCCTTCGATGGCAACGCTTTGGAGGCCGTGGCGGTCAGAAATGAAAAAATCGGCGAATTCGAAAAGCTGGATTATCAGCCGGTCGAGATCAAAAACAAAAAGGTCAAGAAAGTTACCGAAGAAGATGCCGCAGAACTGAAAGAGGATTCTCTGGATGACGTCGTCGTCTTCGCTTTGACTTCCAGTGTGCCGATCGTCAATGAAGTCTGCAACTATCTCAATATCGAGCCGGGCAAGATCGATGTCAAACACTTTGCGGATGGCGAGACCCTGGTCGAACTTGGTGAGAGTGTGCGTGGCAAGCGCTGCTACATCGTTCAAAGTACCTGCAGGCCGGTCAATGATACCCTGATGGAAGTATTGATCTGTCTGGATGCGATGCGCCGTTCTTCGGCAGCGGAGATCACCTGCATCATTCCGTATTTCGGCTACGCCAGACAAGACCGCAAAGCCCAGCCCCGTCAGCCTATCACGGCCAAACTGGTCGCTTCGATGCTGGAAGAGGCGGGTGCCAACCGGGTCGTCACTTTCGATCTTCATGCCGCACAGATCCAGGGCTTCTTCCATTGCCCGGTCGATGATCTGACGACAGTCCCGATGATGGGTCAGTATTTCAAGCGCAAGGGTCTGGATAACGACAATGTGGTCGTCGTTTCTCCTGATCATGGCGGCGTCAAGAGAGCCCGCAACATGGCCGATATCTTGAATACCCAGCTGGCTATCATCGACAAGCGCCGTCCCCGTCCCAATGCCGTGGAGGCCTGCCATATCATCGGTGATGTCCAGGATAAGGACGTCGTCATCGTCGATGACATCTGCGATACCGGCGGTTCTTTGATCGCGGCTTCTCAGATCCTCAAGGATAACGGGGCCAGAGACATCTATGTCTGTATCACCCACGGTCTGTTCTCGAATAATGCGGCTGAACGCATCGAGAACTCGGCGATCAAAGAGATCGTCTGCACCAATACGATCATTCCTTCCGGTGAAGATTTCTCCAAGACTTCCAAGATCACGACATTGTCGATCGGCTGGATGCTTTCCAAACTGATCCTGGCGGTTTCCTGCCATACGCCGGTCTCCGAAGTCTACGCTTTGTACGAATAAAAAACATAACCAAAAAGAAGCCTTGCTGATCATTAAGGCTTCTTTTTTTTGCATAATTATTTGGCTCTAGAGCCATTTTTTCTTTCTGAACCACCACAACATGACAACGACGATACCGATGGAGAAACAGAATAAGATCGGATAGGAGTTCTCCCAGTTGAGTTCCGGCATATAGCGGAAGTTCATGCCATACCATCCCGTAAGTAAGGCCAAAGGTGAGAAGATGGTCGTGATGACGGTCAGGATGGTCATGATATGGTTCATGCGCATGTCGATCTGTTCGGAATGTAAGTCCCTTAGCTGCAAGGTGTAGTCGCGTATCGATTCGGCGATGGAAGAGAGACGTTCGACACGGTTATGGAATTTGTGGAAGTAGTGAAGTTCCTCTTCCTTGAAGAAGCCGTTTTCGTTTTCTTCCAGTTCCAGGGTCAAATCGATCAGCTGGTCGTAGTGGACCAGCAGTCTTCTGGTCTTGTTGCGGATCGCGTTGAGACTTAAAGATGAGAATTCCGTTTCGTCATTGGTCAGGACTTCTTCGATCTCATCGAGTTCCAGCTCAAAGCTTTCCATCAGCCTGAGATCGTCCTTGCACAGCTGGTCGAGGAAGTCGTAGACGAATCTTTCCAATGAGGGCTTGTTCCATTTCTTGTTGCGGGCGATATTGTCGAGAGTTTTTCCGACAAAGCCGCTGTCGTCGACAAAGACGATGCCTTTTTCATCAAGCGCAAAGGAGAACTGGATATCGTCATTGTCCAGATCGTTTCGATCGGGAATGGAAAAAGATCCGCTCAAAGAGTCGAAGCCGACTTCCGCTTTGGTCGCATAGTATTCAAACATCCTTGAATCGGTTTCGGTCATTGGGAAGGGATCCGTTTTGCGGTTTTTCCATTCTTCATAGGTTACCAGACAAATGTAGGGATCTTTGGATGAAAGAAGCTGCTTCCAGGTACAGGCCGTTAGAGTTTCTTGAATCAGAAATGCATTCATATAAATCAGTATAACAAAAAACCGGGCCGAAGCTCAGTTTCCGTTGATCATGGCGATCAGTTCCGGGGTCGGCGATATATAGACCTTGTAGCCCGGATTGAGATAATAGAAGGTATCCAGAGACATCGTCTGTCTGATCCTGACGTCACCATAGCCGTTGGCATTGCCTTCGGAGATGGTGATCGTATTGTTGAAGTAGTCGACTTCATCGACGCACAATACATGGCCATCAGGATTGTAGGAAGTGTAGATGGAGACGATACCCATGGTCATCGGTTTGTCGTCGTACTGGAAGTAGTGACACAGATTTCCTTCCTCGTCGTAATAGACGGCGGTGTTGTAGACGGTGGAAGCGAAGCTGGCACCGGAACCGGTCGGCGAATAGCCGGAGGAATTGAAACCGAACATGTCGTAGAACCACATCTGGGCAAAGAAGGTACACCAGCGTCCGGCCGTCGCTCCGTGGATCTTGCCGGCATAGTAGAGGTCGTAGGCATGACGCCAGGCCCGATAGGCCGTATTGGAACCGGGTGAGAACCAGCCGGTATTCTCGTAGAATTCCACGTCTTCAGGATAGGAAGGTTCCGGGAAGATCGCGAAGTGAGCTTCAATGGAGTTCAGCCATTCATCTTCTTCGAAGACTTTCATCGTAATGTCGTGATAGCTTCTCAAGAGCTGATCGGCTTTTTCAACGGCGTAGTCACTGCGGTTGTTTTGCGCGATGGCGTAGGCTTCAATGATCTCAGGCAAAGAGAAAAGGGCGATCACGATGATCGTCAGCAACAGGATGTTGATAGCCAATATATAGCTCAGTGCTTTGCGCTGAGAATTTTTCTGTAAAAGTTTTGAATCTTTCTCAATACTTTTGGTAAGGGTACTTTCGGTATTCATAGTAGATACAACTCCCTAATTATAGTGTTAAAAAGGGATTTTTTCAAACTATAATAGAGGTATGTACAGATATTTTTGCACAATTTCGCTGATCGTGGTGAATGTAATCGTTTTCATCCTGATCCGCACGGGAAAACTCGATGAAGACGACCTTTTATCCTCTTATCATCTGGTTTTCAACCGTAGAGAGTATCAGCGTATCATCACCGCCGGTTTCACCCACAGCGAACCTGTCCACTTACTTATGAACATGTTGTCATTATATAATGTGGGCACTTTCGTGGAGTCCTATTTCGGCCACTTCTACTTCCTGCTGATCTACTTCGCATCTATGATCTTAGGCAAACTCTTAGCCTTGTATATCCGTCACAGCAATCGCGACGACTACACGATGTCAAGAGGTGCTTCGGGAGCGATCAGCGGACTGCTGGGTTCCTACTTCCTGGTCATCTTGCACTACTACGGCTTTTCCGGGATGAGTTATCTGATGAGACCCATGGTCTCATTACTGATGATCTCGATGATGCCGGGGGTGGATGGTACATCCCATTTCAGCAGTATGGCTGTGGGTATGGCGATCACTTATCTGTTCTTTCTGTTTTAGAGGTCCTGTATGAAAAAACTGCTTGTCTTACTGATCATCGTTTCTTCCCTTTTCGGCTGCAGCAAGAAGGGTCTTTCCGATGAGGAGATCTTTCAGCAGATCAAGGAGGTCAATACTTCAGAAAACCTGAAGAAGCAAAATAAAAACGTCTTTGTCTTTGTGGACAGGGAAGACGACTATTACGGCGTCTATGACGACCAGAGCACTTCTTTGAAAGTCTATTATGATGACAAGAATGAATTGCAGAAAGCGATCTATCGCAAAAACGATTTCGCCTACTGTTTCGATAAAGATAATTCCTTCTCGCAGCTCATCGATCTCTCTGGAGAGGAAGACATCTACGAGAAGATCGCGGGTCTGATCGAAAAGATGGAATTAACGGCGATCGAAAAGACTGATGCCTTTCATATCGTCACGGCCAAAGTCGCCAAAGATAAACTCGAGGGCTATCTGAAAGATACTCAAGGTGTTACGGGTGTCGATCTGACATTGCTGGTAGATCCGAAGACCTATGTGGTCGAGTCTTTCCAGAATGAGACGATCACCTATGAAAACGGCTCCAGTAAGATCCTGCCGGAACTGGAGATCATCTATAACGGCGAGAACCCTCTACAAGAGACTTTGAAACTTATCGAAGATCACATCAAAGGCATCAGCGAGTATCGCCAATGTACGCTGATCCTTGATCCCAATGATAAAGAAAAGAGCACGACCCAATACAATATCGCCAAGGGCGATGGCAGCGGGGTACTGCTGCCTCAGGGGATGAACCTGATCGAAAGAGAATGCGTTATGGATAATGAAAACAAAGACAACGACGTGACCTACTACGTTTCCGATAGGGAGAATATTTCCGCTGCTGACGATACACCTCATGAAGGAAGCATTTCCAATGATGGCGTCTTTACCGACGATGCTTCAGGCTTTGTTTCTTTGAGTGAATATCTGCCGGAAGCGATCCTGGAGATCCGCTATGCGACGACCTACAACTTTACGGGCGATGTGATAGACGGCTATGAACAGCCTTTAGCCTTGTTAAGCAAAGAAGCGGCCAAGGCCCTTAAAGCCGTCTCCGAGGATCTGGCCAAGCGAGGCTATCGCTTAAAGATCTACGATGCCTATCGTCCGCAAAGGGCAGTGAACAGTTTCATCATCTGGGCAGCCGACATCAGGGATACCCGGATGAAGGACTACTTCTATCCTCAACTTGATAAATCCGTCCTCTTCGATCAGGGCTATATCGCCGAGAAGTCTTCACATACCAGAGGCAGTACGGTCGATCTGACCCTGTTTGATATGAATACGGGCAAGGAACTGGATATGGGCGGTACCTTCGATCTGTTCTCGGAGATCTCCCACAGCGACTATACGGATCTAAGTGAGGAACAGCTGGCCAACCGCAAGCTCTTAAAGCAGGCGATGGAAGCCCATGGCTTTGCGGGTATTACCGAGGAATGGTGGCACTTCACCTTAAAGGATGAACCCTATCCCGATACCTATTTCGACTTCCCGGTCTCCTACGAGTCGTTTAAATAAATGAACAGCGCCTACCGCTTGGATATAACGATACCTTCTCAAACTTACCCGCTGGTGGAATACCGGCGGGATTTTGCTGTTCAGGGAAAACTGGAAGGTGCGATATTTGACGGTATGATCTTAACGGTAGAACTGTTTGATGACGGTGGTAAGCTCGTACGCAAAGTAACGAATAATAAGAAAAACGATGAAAGAATCTATCTTGATCATCCGGCTTTAACTACTTATAAAGAGGAACTCGATCCTGGAAAAGAGAAACTGAAGGCCTTCGGTTTTCCGGAACTGCTGGTCAAGGATCTCGATGATCCTCTTACATCTTTAGCCGATGCCAGTATCAAGTGTTTCTATAAAGATGATTCTTTTAAGGCCATCATCGTTTCCGGCAGCGATGTTACCCATGGCCGGATCAGGGAAAGCGGGATGGATTATCACGATGAAAATGGTCAGCCTTATGAGAGCTTAAAAGAAGGCGACTACTTATTAAGAGTCAGTCTTTGCGATCGGGATGGGAATGTTTTGGCTGACGATGAAAAAAGGATAAAGATCGCTATCCGCAAGGAAGCGGCTATCGTCCGATTCAATCCCGTCGCACATCGTCAAAGGATGAATGAGTGGTGTAAAGAGAATAACTTCACCATCATCAATGATCCTTTGCCCGGCTACCTGGATCCCTATTTAGGCAAGTGGTACTATCACATGGGCCTTTTGCCATATTATCGTTCCAACGATCTGGCTGTCTACGCTCAGGCTCAGGTCCACATGTTCGTCTATCTGTGCGATCCCCATTCGACTTCCTATGAGACGGAACTGGCCTATCTGCAGTTAGAGAAAAGAGTGGGCGATGACAGGTGGTTTAAAGCCTACCACTACGATATCGGGGAAGCGATATTAGGCAAGGGTAAGGGCTTTGAACGGCAAGGAAAGATCCTGGAATTTGGAAAGGATGAAGTCTTATATCTATGCCGTATCGATGAGGTGAATGAGAAGGCTAAAGAAAACTACTTTGATTTAAGTGAAGAAGGATTAATTGGTTCCTATTATGAGAACAGAAATATCAAAGTTAAAGTTAACTCAAAAATCGGTATCATGGGGGTCGTCAAGCCCCAACAGCTCGACCCTGAAGATCTATGTTTCACTGCTGAAAATATCTGTGTCTTCCATAATGAGATAAACAGGATAAGGTATGAGATAGATGATGGTTTAAGTGTCAGATGCGAAGAAAGAAGATTATTAATGGAACGTTACGATGAAGAGCCGATCGGCTCCTCGGTCTATGAGTTCTATCATATCTTCGCGTTTGATGAAAAAGACAAGGGAAAGATTTTTATTTTCAAGGCGAAAGTCCTTGATCGAAATGATAAGGAGTATGGTGTAACTCAAGAGTTTAAGATAGAGGTGGAATGATGAGATATCTGAAGAAAAAAGAATATGAGAAGATGATCGCGGATAGCCGCGATGTCAGGATGAAATGGTGGAGAGAAGCCCGGTTTGGCATGTTTGTGCATTTCGGTCTTTATTCAGCGATCGGACGACATGAGTGGGTCATGTCGATGGAAGGCATCGACAAGGAGGAATACGAGAAGTATGCCGACCGTTTCCTGCCGGAAGAAGGTTGCTGTGAGAAGTGGGCGAAGCTGGCCAAGAAGGCCGGTATGAAGTATATGGTTTTGACCACCAGACACCACGAAGGTTTCTCTTTGTGGGATTCCAAGGTCAACCCTTTCAACAGCGTCAATTACGGCTGTCATCGCGATATTGTGAAGGAATTCGTGGAAGCCTGTCGGAATGAAGGTCTCAAGATCGGTTTCTATTCCTCTTTGATGGACTGGCATCATCCTGATGGGGAGGCCTGCGAATACGACGATGAGGCCCGAAGGCGTTTCCTGGATTATCTGGAGGCTTTAAATACCGAATTACTAAGCAACTATGGCAAGATCGATATCCTCTGGTACGATGTGGCTCAGCCTATGGAGACCTGGGAAGCCTGGGATTCTTTAGGAAGGAATCAAAGATTAAGGGCTTTACAGCCTGACATCATCATCAACGACCGTTCAAGATTAGCGGAAGACTTCGGTACCCCGGAAGGCAAGATCAGGGTCATGGACAGGGATTGGGAAGCCTGCATGACTTTCAATGATATCGCCTGGGGCTATCTCGATGAGAAGCAGGCTCTGCCTTATGCCTATAATGCCCAAAGGATCTTAAGGATGTTAAATACCTGTGCCTGCAACGGCGGCAATCTTTTGCTTAATATCGGACCCAAGGCCGATGGTTCCATTCCCGAAGATGCGATCGAACCGCTGACTAAGGTCGGCGAATGGCTGGAAAGAAACGGCGAAGCCTTTTATGGGCAATTGCATCCCAATCTGCTTTCCGGTTCCTGGTTCAGGGGCGGCAACGGCATTTCCGGTATCACCTATGGCAAGGATCTTAAATGCGTCTATCTCTGGAACTGGATCACGCCGGATGACGGAATTATGTATTTCTCGGGTGTCTTCTCCAAACCTGTCAGAGTAACCAAGCTTTCAAGCGGGGAAGAAGTGGAATTTGTCTATGGCGATGATCATCGGATAAAACTGTGTGGTTTGAGAAAGGATCTTGAGGAGATGGTACCGGTCTATAAGATCGAATTTGAAACACCTTTGGATTATCGGCCTTTCCACAAGTATCCGCAGATCTGGTATTGAGGTTTATAGCTTTTTTAGCATTCATTTTTTGGATAAAATTAAATAAAGAATAACGGCGGTCGATCGACCGCAGAGGATAGGACCATGTTTGAAAAAAAGTTTGAGCTCAACGATGAAACGATGAACTTCATCGAACAGATCGGTGCCCATATGCCGGGCGGTTTCTTTATCTATAAGTCACAAAAGCCGGAGGAACTGCTTTATGCCAATAAGGCGGTCTTCGATATCTTCGGCTGCAAGGATCTGGAAGAATTCAAAGAATTGACCGGCTATACCTTTAAGGGGATGTTACATCCGGAAGACTATGAGGCTATCGTAACTTCGATCGATGATCAGATCGCTGAAAACGGTGATGATTTCGATTACGTGGAATACCGCATCATCCGCAAAGACGGGGTCGTGCGCTGGGTCGATGACTATGGCCATTACTCTGAAACGGAGAAATACGGCGGCATCTACTACGTCTTTATTTCCGATATCACGGAGAAGAAGGAAAGACTGCAGAACGACGTGGCCACCAGACAAGCCGTTGTGGAAGCTTTGAGCGAGTCCTATCATACGGTCTGGATGATCAACGACGTGGAAACGGAAAGCTTTTCATTGTATACCGGCGATATCGCCGGAGACTCTATCCATGCCGCTCCGATCAGAGATGCTCTGAACAGGATGAAGTATTCCCAAGCCAAGGAGTACTACATCAATACGACGGTGGGGGAAAGTGACAGGGAAAGACTGCAGGAAGAGCTCAGTTTAGATAATATCGTCAAAAGATTATCGGTTAAGCCGCAGTTCAATATCAACTACTTAAGAAAGATGGATGATGGAAGTGAAAGATACTTCCGCATCGAATTCGCCAAGGTTAATATGCCTAACGGCCGCATGGGTGTCGTCTGCGGTTTCAAGGATGTCGATGACGATGTCAGACAAGGCCAGGCCGTCCAGAAAGCTCTGCAGGAAGGAAAGAAGGCGGCAGAAGATCGCACACGGCTGATGGCGGAAGTCGAATCGGCAGCCAAGCTGGCGCAGCTGATGGGTTCCGTGGCCTCTTTACTTTCCAATATGCCGGCCATGTCTTTCTCCAAGGATGCGAGCACCGGCAGGTATCTGGCTTGCAACCAGGCTTTTGCGGAATATGCCCATAAGGATTCCCCGGAAGGCGTCATCGGTCATAGCGACCATGAATTATTCGATAAGGATACGGCCGATCACTTCGTGGAAGATGACAAAAAGGCGATCGAGATGGATGACCCCTATGTCTTCTTTGAAGATGTACCGGATGCCGGTGGCCATATGCGCAACCTGCAGACCACCAAACTCAAATTCACCGATGCCGATGGCCGATTGTGTACTTTAGGCATGTGCGTGGATGTCACGGAAATTTCCAGAGCCAAGCTGGCTGAGGCTGAAGCCAAAATCAAGCAGCAGGAGCTGGAAGAGAAGCTGGCTTTGCACGATAAACTGCTGGAACAGGAAAGAAGCCGTGAGCAGCAGACCAAGCTGATCACCGCTTTGGCTTCCAACTACTGGAGCGTTTATTATCTGGAACTGGACAAGAATGAAGGCGTCTGTTACCAGTCCCACAGCGATGTGGATAACGGCTTCAAAGTCGGCGATCATTTCAAATATCTGGAGTCGGTCACCGCTTATGCCAAGCAATATATCACCGACAAGTATCGGGATGAGTTTTTGCGTTTCATTCAGCCTGACAACATCAGAGAAGGCTTAAAGAATCAGCGGGTCATCTCCTACCGTTACATGGTCAATCGTCATGGCCATGAGACCTATGAGATGGTCAAGTTTGCGGGTGTACGTCATCCGGAAGACAGAGAGGATCATCTGGTCCATTCGGTCGGTGCCTGTTTCACCGATGTCGATGCGGAGACCCGCAAATCTTTGGAACAGTCCCAGGCTTTAAACGATGCCTTACAGGCGGCGGAACAGGCTTCCAAGGCCAAGACGGTCTTTTTGTCCAACATGTCTCATGAGATCAGAACGCCGATGAATGCGATCATCGGTTTGAACAATATCGCGATGAACGATCCGGAAGTTTCCGACAAGGCCAGAGAATACTTCGGCAAGATCGATACTTCCGCCAAGCATCTGCTTTCCATCATCAACGACATTCTCGATATGTCCAGGATCGAATCGGGTCGAATGGTCATCAAGAACGAGGAATTCTCTTTCTCCAAGGTCCTGGAACAGGTCAATACGATCATCTCCGGGCAATGCCGGAACAAGGGCCTTCATTACGAGTGTCGCATCAATGGTCATATCGACGACTACTATATCGGCGATGATATGAAACTGCGTCAGATCATGATCAATATCTTGGGCAATGCGGTCAAATTCACACCTGAAGGCGGCAGAGTCACTTTCACGATCGACGATGTCAACCGTTTCGATGGCAAGGAGACTTTGCGTTTCACTTTTGAAGATACCGGTATCGGCATGTCCGAGGAATTTTTGCCCAAGCTTTTCGATGCTTTCACCATTGAAAATGCCGGAGCGACCAACGCCTTAGGCATGACGGGTCTGGGTATGCCTATCACCAAGAACATCGTTGAACTCATGCATGGCAACATTGAAGTTGAATCCCAAAAGGGCGTGGGCACGACTTTCATCGTCACCCTGACTTTAGGAGAATCCGAAAGAGTTCACAGCGATGATGGCAATGAATTCGATCCTTATGAACTGGATGTCTTAGTCATCGACGATGATCCGATCGCCTGTGAACATGCCAGGCTGATATTAAGTCAGGTAGGCGTGACCTGTCAGAGCGTTGAAAGCGGGGAAGAAGCGGTGAAGCTGGTCGAAATGGCCCATCTTAGAAGACAGGACTATGACCTGATCCTGGTCGACTGGAAGATGCCGGGCATGGATGGTCTGGATACTACCAGGGCGATCAGAAAGATCGTGGGCAATCAGACCCCGATCATCATCCTGACCTCCTACAACTGGGATGATATCATCGATGAGGCTAAAGAAGCCGGTGTCGATTCCTTCGTACCTAAACCTTTATTCGCCTCCAGTGTTCTTGATGAATTCAAGGAAGCCTTCAAGGCCAAGAATGAGATCCTATTAGCTTCTAAGGCCGATCTCAAAGGAAGACATATCCTTCTGGCGGAAGATGTGGAGATCAATGCCGAGATCATGCAGATGATATTGTCAGCCAGAGAGATCAGTGTCGATCTGGCGGAAAATGGCAAGATCGCGGTCGAACTGTTTGAAAAACATGAAGCCGGCTACTACGATGCGATCCTGATGGATATGCGCATGCCGGTCATGGATGGTCTGGAAGCGACCAGGACGATCAGAAGTCTTGAACGTCCTGATGCCTTATCGATCCCGATCATCGCTTTGACGGCCAATGCTTTTGATGAAGATGTTCAAAGAAGCCTGCAGGCGGGTCTCAATGCCCACCTGTCCAAGCCGGTGGAACCGGAGGCTCTGTTCAATACCCTGGAAGCTCTGATCAGGGTCTAAGTATAGAAAATATTAAGAGAGCGTGCTTATGAAGAAAAAGCGATAAGAAGACCGGTAGCGCTGTGCCTTTGTTTGACAGCGCTACTTATCAGCAGTGTGATAGTCTATGATCTTTCAGAGAATCTTTTCGCAAGCCATCAGGCCAGGACTTTCAGCCTGCAGTTAGACAACATCGTCACGACCTTAAGTTCCGTGACAAATGTTTCAAAAAAGGCTTATGAAAGTTATGCGGATAATCAGAGAAAGAATCTTGAACTAAGTAGAGAGCTTTTAAAGTCGCTGATTAATGCAGAAGGATATGAGGGACCGCTGGTTTTTGAAGACGGTTTTGTCGTTTCCTGTAAGGATGGACAGATCATATATCCTCAAAGTGAAACGGCTTTTCCGAAGATCGATGTTTCGATGCTGGAAAGACCGGGCGAAGTGTTTGAAACAGCTTTGGCAGAGAAAGACTATACCATCGATGTCCAGGGTGATTGACAAAGAATTGTCCGGTGCGCTAAATTGAAAATGTAGAAGTTAAGGTTTGTAACTCAGGTTTTTCTTTGAGGCTTATCCTTAAAAATAATCCTTTTTGATTTACCGCAAAGAGTTTTTTAGAAGTATGAGAGTCATCAAAAACATCAACAATAACATCGCCCACTGTCTGGACTCCAAGGGAAGGGAGGTCGTTGCTTTTGGCAAGGGCATCGGTTTCTACAAAAAGGATGAGGAGATCCCATTAGATAAGATCAACCGCACTTTCTACAACATTAAAGATACCGACTACGGCATCATCCGTAACATCCCGACCATCATCATCAACACGGCCATCTATATCATCGACTATGTTTCCGATGAACTCAATCTGGACTTCCCGTCTTCTTCAGCCATTACACTGGCCGACCATCTGCAGTTTGCGATCGAAAGAAAAGACAAGAACATCTATCTGGAACCTCCGCTTCTGCAGGACCTGTATCAGCTCTATCCTGATGAGATGAGAGTGGCACTGGAAAGTCTCAAGATCATCGAGAAGATGACGGGTGAAAAACTGCCAAGGATGGAAGCAGGGACTCTGGCGATGCATTTCATCGCTGACCGTCTCAATAGCCACAATAAAAAACAGCTGGATACGGCGGAGATCACGGAAAAGTGTACGGTCATCATTGAAAACGTGTTCCATGTTTCGATCGACAGGGATTCGTTCAACTACAGCCGTTTTGCGACCCACCTTGATTATCTGATCAGAAGACTGCAGACTCATGAACAGATCCAAAGTGAAAACAAGGGACTGTTTGAAGAGATCAGAAAGAACTATGAGGATTCCTATAACTGTGCCATTAAGATCTGCGGCTATCTGGCCGAACAGCTCGATGCGAGTATAAGCAATGAGGAGATCCTCTATCTGATCATCCACATCAACAGACTGATCAGCCGCATCGAATAAAAAGGCTTATTGACAGCGCTTACATTTATTTATTATCATTAAATTAGAAGTAAAGGTTTGTAACTCGAGACTCTTCGGGGCTTATCCTTTAAAAACATGCATATTTGGTGTTTTTTTTGGATAGTCTGGAAGAGTTTTTATTTTCCGGGGACATAAAAGGAGAAACATAATGATTCAACTTGGCGTATCGCTGTATCCCGAACAGGAAACGGCGCAGCAGATCAGGGATTATCTGAAGCTGGCTAAGCAGTATGGTTTTAAGAAAGTCTTTACCAGCTTGTTTTCGGTCGAAGGTTCCAATGAAGACATCATAAAGTATTTCAAGGACCTTTGCGATGTCGCTCATGAATTCGACATGGAAGTCTATGGTGACTGCAACGCCAGATTTTTCATGCAGATGGGGGCAACACCTGAAGATCTTTCCATCTTCAAAGAAATGGGACTTGATGTCTTGAGACTGGATCTGATGTTCAACGATGAACGCGATGTGGCCATCGTTAATAACGATCAGGGTCTGGGCGTTCAGCTAAACGCCAGCCTTATCCCGGCGGTGAAAAGAGTTATCGAATCCGGTGGGGATAAGAATCGGATCATCGGTTCCTACAACTTCTATCCTTTAAGAAATACCGGAGCAGGCAGTGAAGATGTTTATGAAGTCAACAAGTTCTTCAAGAGCGAAGGCATGAAGACCCAGATCTTCATCTCTTCCAATGTGGAAGGTGCCCATGGACCCTGGCCCATCAGCGATGGTCTGCCGACGATCGAAGAAGACAGGGATCTGCCTATCGGCCTGCAGCTAAGACATGTCTATGCCCTGGGTTGTCAAGAGGTCATTATAGGCAACGCCTTTGCCTCCAAAGAAGAGCTTGAAGAGCTGGCTGATACCGTGAATGAGATCTATGTCACCGCGGAAGACAAGCCGTTCTATTTCCCGGGTTTGAGAAACGAGATCCCGATCGGTGATATTGAAAGGATACCGTTAACGATAGAGCCGGCAGAGGATCTCAGCGATACGGAAAAGGAACTATTGTATGACTTCAAGGGTCACAACGTCAGCGAATATACCCACATCATCATCCGTTCCCGCTGGGGAAGGATGGACTTCCGCTATGCGCCGATTCCGCAAAGACCCTGCGACAAGAAATACTTCGAAGATGGCGATGTGGTAATACTCAACGAAAAGGTCGGACGCTACAAGGGCGAAGTTCATATCGTGAGAAAGCCGCTTATAAATGACGGTTCGATGAACTATGCGGGTAAGATCGCCAAAGAAGAGATGTTCCTGCTTGATTATCTGAAGTATCGGACCAATATCGGTTTCATTGCGAAAAAATAAGGTTTTAATATCCTGCGGGATATCAAAATACATAATCATAATTCAATAGAAAGGGGTAATTATGGCAAAAACTGAAAAAGACTTTGGGAAACTCGCATCCCAAATCGTCGAACTTGTCGGTGGCAAGGACAACATCGCCCATGCCGCCCACTGTCTAACCAGACTGCGCATTACGCCGAAAGACACGAGCTTAGTCAAACTTGACGAGATCAAGAAACTCGGCGTCATCGGTTCGCAGATGATCGGTGATCAGGTCCAGGTCATCATCGGTAACGACGTCAACGAAGTTTATGACGCGTTCCTTAAAGAGACCGGGATCGCAAGAGAGGCCCTCATTGACGAGAACCTCGATCCGGAACTGACCAGAAAGAAATCTTTCAAGGAGATCCTGGGTTCCATCTTCCCGGCAATCGTCGCCTGTGTGTTCCCGATCCTGCCGGCGCTGCTGGCCTGTGGTTTGCTGCAGGCGGTCGTGATGCTGCTGATCAACCTGAATATCGTCGCAGCCGATTCACCAACCGTTGCAACCCTCACCTGGGTCTACAATGTAGCTTACTACTTCCTGCCGGTCCTGGTCGCTTATGCCGCTTCCAGAAGGTTCAATGTCAAGGCTGCCATGGCCATCCTCATGGGCCTGATCCTTGTCTATCCTGATTTCGTTAGCCTCTGCCAGCAGGGCGTAGGTCAGACGATCCCCAATCCTGGTGGACCTCCGACGGTCATTCCTGGTACGGGCAATGCCGGTTATCTGTTTGGTTTGCCGATCTATCCGGCTACCTATTCCAACACGATCATTCCGGCTATTCTGATCGTATTCGTGATGAGCTATGTCGAAAAAGTTCTCAACAAGTTCATTCCGAAGATCGTCAGATTCATCTTTGTTCCGCTGCTTGAACTGGTCATCATGCTGCCACTGGCTTTGCTGGTACTGGCTCCGATCGGTGCTAAACTTTCAAGCGCATTCGCTGGCCTTTTGATCGCACTATTCAACACGCCTTTTGGCAAGATCCTGATTCCTGTCTTCTGTGCCGTCTATCCATGGATCGTCATCACCGGTATGCATTTCAACCTGATGGCTGTTGCCATGGCGATCGGCGGAAGATATGGCAAGAACCCGATCACGCATCCGGCCGGCTTCCTGTTCCAGTACACGCAGGCTGCCGCCTGTCTGGCTGTCGGTCTCAAGTCAAAGAATGCCGAACGCAAATCCATGGCCTTCTCATGTGCCTTCTCCGATGCGATCCCAGGCATTTCCGAACCAGGTATGTATGGTGTGACCTTCAAGTATAAGACGCCGCTATATGGTGCCATGATCGGTTCAGCCGTCGGTGGTATCATCTGTGCTTTGCTGAATGTCGGTTCTTATGCCGGCGGTCCGCCAAACATCTTCACCTTCCCGGTCTTCATCAATCCTGCCGACCATTCAACTACCGACCTCAGGAACATGGTCATCGCGGTCGTCGTAGGTTTCGCTGTAGCTTTAGTTGCTACGATGCTGTTATACAAAGACGATAAAGCCGACGAGATCGATGCTCAGGGCTGATAAGTAATGGCAAGATTTCCTGATAACTTCTTATGGGGCGGCGCTACTTCCGCCGCCCAGGTAGAAGGCGGAAGATGTGAAGACGGCAAGGGTCTTTCCCACCTGGACTATGTCTATTACCGGGGTCCGAAAGTTCCCTGCAACTTCATGCTTAAAAACGATCTGGCCAAAGCCAGAGCTGAAGAAGCGACTCTCAATTTCCCCAATCGAAGAGGTATCGATTTCTATCATCGCTATAAGGAAGATATCGCTTTACTGGCGGAAATGGGTTTCAAGTCCTTCAGAATGTCCGTCTCCTGGACGAGGCTTTTCCCGACGGGGAAAGAAGATGAGCCTTGTAGGGACGGCGTCGAATTCTATCACAACGTCTTTAGAGAACTGCACAAGTACGGGATCGAACCGCTGGTGACGATGATCCACTACGAACTGCCGATCGGTTTTGTCGACGAGTTCGGAGCCTGGGAGTCACCTGAGATCATCCCTTACTGCTACAAGTATCTGAAGTTCCTCATCGATGAATACAAGGACGAGGTCAAATACTGGCTGACTTTCAATGAGATCAACATGGTCACGGCTGTCCCTTGGCTGGGCGGCGGTATCATCCTTGATCGTTTTGAAGACGGTTTTGAGATCCCGAAGGATTTCCGTCCCTTTGCCCCACTTCCGCCTCAGATGTCTGAAAGGTGGGAGAATGCCTCTCATCAGGCTTTGCATCACCAGTTCATCGCCAGTGCCATGATCGTCAAATACGCTCATGAAACGGCACCGAACTGTCTGATCGGAAACATGTTCAATCTCCATCATCTCTATCCTGAGACCCCGGCACCACAGGATGCCTTGAGGGCTCACCAGGAGACTGAGTTCAACATGTTCTTCTGCGATGTGATGGCCAAGGGCTATTATCCCAAGTGGATCCAGTCCTACTACAAGAAAAACAACATCGATGTCAAATTCGTCGATAACTACGAAGAAATACTGGCGCAAGGGAAGGTCGATTTCATTTCCTTGAGTTACTATCTTTCTTCGATCGTTACCGCCGATCCAAAAAGACAGGAGCGGATCGGTTCGTTCATCAGAACGCTGCACAATCCGTATCTGGAGACCAGCGATTTCGGCTGGCAGATCGATCCGACGGCTTTGCGTATCTCACTCAACGAACTCAGAGACCGCTTCAATCTGCCGATCTATATCGTCGAAAACGGCCTAGGAGCTTTTGAAGAGCTCAATGAAGAAAAGACGGTCCATGATGATTATCGGATCGCCTATCTGAGGTCGCATATCGAAGCGATCGCCCAGGCCATCGAAGACGGTGTCGATGTGATAGGCTATACGCCTTGGGGCTGTATCGACCTGGTGTCATGTTCACTGGTGTCGATGTCCAAACGCTATGGCTTCGTCTATGTCGACGCGGATGATGAGGGCAACGGTACTTACGACCGTTACCGGAAGGATTCCTTCTACTGGTATAAAAAGGTCATCGCCTCTAATGGCGAAGACCTCGATTAACAATTAATACAGGGCTTCTTATGAAAGCCCTGTCTATTTTTTATTGCGGCCTTTCAAGTCCGGCTATCTTTAATGACAGCTTCATAATGAGTGGTGTCAGAAAGAATAGAGTGATATAGGCGGCTACGATCGAGATGAGTTCCGATCTCAACAGCATCGGTCCAAAGGGGATCCTGGCACCATGAGCCGTCGCTCTTTTATAGGCGAAGAAGACCATGACGAAGGTCATGAATGGGGTCATGAAAAGATCGGAAAGCAAGGTTTCAAAAAGCCGGCACTTGAGACTTCCATGTTTTAGCGAAAGCTTGGCACTTAGACTTTTGACGATCTTATTTACCGGGATGATCTTGGTGATGATGAAGGAGCAGCAGAAGCTAAGCACAAAACTCAGCAGGAAAGAGGGGAGCGTGAAAGTTCCCGAACTCAGCAATCCGACCAGCGAAAGGACGAAGCTTAGACAAAGTCCCATCAATAGGCCCATTGTTTTTTCAAATTTTTTCATATTCAATACCTTAATTTATTCTGATACTCGTCATAGACGATATAGGAACCGATCAGATTGGCTTCATTGCCGAAACGGCAGGGCAGGATCTCGATTGGAAGCTCGGTTATGAAGCGGGAAGTCATCGCCGTGTTTACGACTTCCTGGAATTTCTCCTTGATCTTTTCGATCACGATCTCCTGTCTGGAGATACCTCCGCCGATGGCGATCTTCTCTAAATCCAGCAGGAAATAGAGATTATAGATCTGAATGGCGATATTGGTGCACAATTCATCGAGAGCTTTTTGAGCATTTTCATCATTTTCCAGACGTTTAAACAGCTCTCTGCCATCGATCATTTCTTTGTTTTGACTTAATTCCTGATAACGTTTAAGCAGGAAACTCGTCGAACAGCTGAAGCCTATCATCTGATCTTCCATGTCATAGCGGTCGGCTTGTGTATTGATGAAGCTGAATTCGCCGGCCATGAAGCGGGGTCCTCTGACGATGTCGTTATTGATTATCAGTCCACCTCCGACGGCTGTACCGATCACAAAGGTAGCCGCATTCTGACAGCCTTGAAGGCAACCGTAGCGGTGTTCCGCCAAAGCAGCTGCCTTGCCATCGTTTTCCATGACGACTTTGCAGCCGCAGGCTTCTTTCAGGATGACAGCGACATGATCGTCATGGGGATAGCGCATAGCTCCGCATTTTTCGACGATCCCGTTTTCAACATCGACGGGTCCGGGCATGGCCATAGCGATGCCGGCGACTTCATCTTTGTAATGGGAATGGATATCTTTTACAAGATCGATAAAACAAGAAAAACTCTCTTTCGGCGTTGCAACATGATCAAGTTCACTGATATTTAACGCATCTTCAAGGATGCCGTATTTGATCTCGGTACCTCCGACATCAAAGACCAGCAGTTTCATGATTTCATTATAGCAACGTAAACGCCAGATCACACCATGTACTTGCAGGAATCTTGTGGTGAAGTCCTGGTGTGTTATCATTTAGACAGTTATTACTAGGCATATAGATCATCTAAGGAGGGTGGTTATGGATATATTGGGTGAACTGGTCCATTATTGCAAGCAAGAGGATCCGATCGGCGCTTTGATGTTTCAGGGCGAATGGGGAAGCGGCAAGACTTACCTGATCGAACACGATCTCAAGGAGGCTTTGAAGGATACACATATCATTGTGCGTATTTCCCTTTTCGGTATCGGTGAGGCCAAGGCCATGCAGGAAACGGTAAGACAGAAATGGTTTGAAGGCTGTGAACCGCTGCTGGTGAAGCTGCATGAGTATAAAGAGAAAAACAAGGGATTATCCAGTCTGCTTAATATCCTGGCCAAACTGAAGTTTCCTGTCGGTGTCAACCCGGGTGATATCGTCTCCTCTTTAGATATCATGAGCACGATCACCATCAAGCCGAAAGTAAAGGATATCAAGACGCAGGAAGAGAAAAAAGTCGTCCTGGTCTTTGATGATGTGGAAAGATCGCGTATGAATCCGTTAGTCTTCTATGGACTGATCAATGAATACCGCGAGAACCAGCATTTCAATGTGATCCTTGTCAGCAACATGGAGTCCTTCAGCATCGGTCGTGGCGACAACGTCACTTATCAGCTTCTTAAAAACAAGGTCGTTTCCGAAACGGTCAGCCATGTGCCAGATCCTTATGAAGTCATTCACAGTATCATTGCCAATAAGAAATGGCGGACTAAAGAATATGGCCTTTATCTGGCCGACAAGGAAAAGCTGATCGCGGATGTCTTCGCTTGCAAGCCTGAAGAGAAAGCGGAGGTTGAAGCCTTCCATAATTTCCTGAGTCTGATCGAAGGACTGGAGAGTTTCTATCGCGTCTTCTATCACCTGACTGAAGAAGGAAAAGAAGTACCGGATAAATGTCTGACTTCGTTTCTGGCCTATTTCATGGTCAGCCGCAATGGCTTACGTCGAAGTGGCCAGCTTAGTTTTGGGTATGACGATGAAGATATCAGAAAGCTTTATCCGGTTTATGACGATAAGTATATGCCGGCAAGCCTTAGAAACTGGATAGCCGATGGTTTATGGGATAAAGAAGCATTTCTAAGCGATATAGAAAAGATCAGTGAAAACTGAGTATTTAATTTCGGTACAAATGCCCTATAATTTTATATAAGGAGTTTATCGGAATATGAAAAAATAATTGCCGGAATCTTAAGTTTACTGATGCTTCTTTGTCTGGTGGGCTGCGATAAGAAAGATGTTTCCAGCAGCAAGTACATCGGTACCTGGGAAGCAACTGACCTTTCTTTACTTGGCGAAAAAGAAGCGTTCCAGGCAACTTTAGTTCTCAATGGCGATGGCAGTTCCGTACTGACTGCCGATGATGATGCCACCAACTGCAGCTGGGTAGAGATCGGCAACGGCATCAAGCTCAAGGGCGATGCGAAAGTTACCTTTAAGGCTAACGGCGACAAACTTGAGGCCACCATCCTTGGCGCCAAATTGTCATTTGAGAGAAAATAATACAGCTAAACAAACGGGTCTATATCGATAAGACAGACGACTCAAAACAAGGCCCCTGGAATTATCCGACAATGGGGCCTTCTTGATTTAAGAAGAAGGATATAAACAGATGGAGATGAAAGAAAGAGATGCGATGTTGAAGCCTTACATCGAGGCCATTCCTGACATCGTTAAATATCAGATCGCTACCAAGATCCTGCTGGGGATCTGGCTCTTTCTTTTGGGTCGGCTTTTCCGTGTCCTTTTAAACAGTACCGGTCGGGTGGCGGTCAGTTCGGGTGACTTCACTTTTCTTTTTACCAGCTGGCAGGGCTTGCTGATCATCGTGATCGCCTTGTCGACGCTTTTCATGTATGTGGCTCTTGACCTCAATGCGCAGATCATCTTAAGTCGCGATCTGCTGATAAAAGAAGATGTCAATGTCTGGTATTGCTGCATGAAGGCTATCAGGAGCATTCCCCGGCTGATCAATTTCAAGGGCATTGGGGTGGCGATATACATACTGCTGATCGCTCCGATCATCGGCATCGGTTTTTCTGTCACTTTGACCAAGGGCTTCTATATTCCGACCTTTATTTCTTCGGTCATTGAAGAGACGCCTCTTTATTTGATCCTGGCTTCTCTTGCGGCGATCTTTTTTGCGATCGTGGGTATCGCCAACCTGTTTATCTTACATGGCGTGGTGATCGATAAACTGTCCATCAAAGATGCGGGTCTTCGTTCCAAGAAGATCATGAAGGAAAACGGGAAGGACTTTCTGAATCAGAACATTGAATTCATTCTGGTCATGGCGGCGGTATTAGGCATTATCGTATTCGTTGTCCTGATCCTGCCCTTGGCCATAACAAACATCCTGCCTTTGTCTGACAGCCTCAAACGGGGTCTGATCATCTTCCTAATGCTGCAGGGCATCATCTTATCTTTTGTGGCCGATCTTTTGGCCATGCCTTTATACATGATGAAGATGACTCAGCTTTATTTTGAATATTCGACCGGACAGAAATATCAGTATAAGGGACGCAAGATCAGAAAACACCGCTTCGACAAATATGCCCTGATCGCTTCTTTGATCGCCTTAGTCATTTTTGCGATTATGATCAACCACGATTTCGATGATATCTTCCCGCAAGACTCGCAAGTAAAGATCATCGCCCATCGGGCCGGTGGTATCGAAGGAGCGGAGAATACGGTCTCAGGTCTTGAGAAAGCCTGGCAGATCGGAGCCTATGGCGCCGAGATCGACATTCAGCGGACCAAAGACGGCCACTATATTTTGAATCATGACGGCAATTTCGCCCGCGTTGCGGGTGATAACCGCAAACCGGAAGAGATGACGCTGGCGGAGATAAAGAGCCTTTCCGTGGATGGCCAGCCGATCCCGACTTTTGAAGAGATGCTGGAAGCTTCCAAAGGCAAGATGGTCTTGTTTACCGAATTAAAAGGAGACACGGCCGACAGACAGATGGCCGATGATGCGGTCAGGCTGATCAAGGAATATGGCATGGAAGATGAAGTCGTGCTGATCTCATTAAAATACGATTTGATCAACTATATCGAAACGACCTACCCGGAGATGCAGACGGGTTATCTGACTTTCGCTTCCTTTGGCGATACTGCTTTACTTAATTGCGACTATCTGGCTCTGGAAGAGGAGTCGGCCACAGCCGATGCGATCTCCGCCGTACATAAACAAGGCAAGAAAGTTTTGATTTGGACCGCCAACAAGAAACAGTCTCAGCATCATTTCATGTGTTCGAGTGCCGATGCGATCATCACCGACAATGTCTCGCAAGCTAACGAAGTTCTCGAAGAACTTGAGAATCGTTCCGATCTCAGCCGGATCATCGATGGGATCAGGCAGTTCCTAAGCTGATCGTTCATGCTTTTTACATCTGATATGTAAGCTATAATACTGATAAAGGAGAATGACTATGTTAATGCTTGTCGGAGCACTGCTGGTGGGATATCTGGTTCCCCTGGCGGTGTATTTCTTTCTCAAATCGGCTCATCCAAATGATGAAGAATATAAGAAGGACTGCCGCAAACTCTTATTCCAGGGCTGGCTTTTGGGTTTCCCGGTCTTTGGTTTTTCACTTCTTTGCAACATCTTTTTCGGATTGACGCAGCTTGGCGACAAGAGCGAGATCCTAAAACTTTTCTTCAGCAATTTCGTTCTCAAGGCTTTTTCGGAAGAACTGATGAAGTATCTGCTGGCCGCCAGGACTTTCAAGAAGAACCGCGGCAAGGCCGGCTTCCTGGATCTGATGTCTTTCTGTGCCATTTCGGCGATCGGTTTTGAGATGATGGAATCCATCATCTATATCTTTGAATCCAACATTCCGCAGATCCTGGTAAGGGCGATCACGAATATGCATGCGGCTTTCGGTCTAATCGCCGGCTACATCATCGCCAAGGGCATCAAGAAGGGAAGGAAACATCCGGCTGTCTTAGGTGTTCTGGTCGCTACAATTGTCCATGGCGTCTACGACCTGTGTCTCGCCGATACGCTGGTCGATACCGACTGGGGTTTTCTGGCTCTGGCTATCGCCGCCGGCTGTCTGATCCTCAACATCTGTAACTACTTCTTCATGAAGAAGGCCAGAAACGATTCCTATTATACCGATCCGCTGTGATCCGATAATATCGATTCATATGTTTAAGGTACTTGTGAAAACAGGTGCCTTTTTTGATGCAAGAGATTTCTTTGCAATCTTAACTTTTTCCCCTTTGTGACTAAAAGTCACTGATTATTGCTGTTCTTTCTGTTTGCTGCTGTACTGCTCGCATAGTTCCTGTGCGAGCTTTTTGATCTTTGTTTCACTGATATCAAACATCGAAAAGA
>JAFRIG010000010.1 GCA_017432895.1 Erysipelotrichaceae bacterium
GCCAGGCAGGCTTAGTTGATCCTTTGGATTACTACATTCAAAGACATTCTTTAAAGTTACATTTGATTTAACTGAACCGCCGTATGCCGAACGGCACGTACGGTGGTGTGAGAGGGGCTAGAAATTAGCCTCTACTCGATTATTCATAAGCTTTAGCAATTTCCTTACAAAAAGGACATGAGCATCGCTTATAATGTAAGTATCCTGTTATGAGGCATGAAATGAATAATACGAAATATGATGTCGTTTCTTTGGGCGAACTGCTGATCGATTTTACCGAGTACGGGATCTCCGATCAGGGCAATCCGCTTTTTGAAGCCAATCCCGGAGGAGCACCGGCCAATGTCCTGGCGATGCTTTCCAGGCTGAGAAAAAGGGCTTTATTTATCGGAAAAGTGGGCAACGATGGTTTCGGCAGACAGCTTCAAGAAGCCCTAAAAGAACAATCCATATCCGTAGAAGGTCTTTATAAAGATGATGAGGTCCATACGACTCTGGCTCTGGTCCATAAACTGGACAATGGAGACCGCGATTTTTCGTTCTATCGCAAGCCCGGAGCGGATGTGAATCTCAAACCTGAAGAAGTAAAGGAAGACTTCTTTGAGGCGAAGATCTTTCATTTCGGTTCCCTGTCGATGACCGATCAGCCGGTAAAGGATGCGACGATAAAAGCATTGTCTTTGGCGGAAAAACACGGCTGTATCCTGTCTTTCGATCCTAACCTGCGTCCCCCGCTATGGGATAGTCTCGATCAGGCGAAAGAAGAAATAGCTTTTCTGATGGAAAAGGCTGCGATGTTAAAGATCTCCGATAATGAGGTGTTGTGGTTTACCGGGGAAGAAGACTATGATGCGGCTATCAATAGGATAAGAACGGAATATCCGCAGCTAAAGCTGATCTGCCTGACTTTAGGCAAAGAAGGCAGTCGGGCCTACTATAAGGATCTAAGAGTCGAAGAAGCAGCTTTCCTGTCCGATAAGACGGTAGATACGACGGGTGCCGGGGATACCTTCTGTGGGTGCATGCTGAACTACGTGCTGGAACATGGGCTGGATGATCTAAGGGAAGAAGAATTAAAGGAAATGCTGAAATTTGCCAATGCGGCGGCTTCTTTGATCACCAGGAAGAAAGGCGCTTTGCGGGTCATGCCGGAAAAAGAAGAAGTCGAAACCCTGATAAATGAAACAAGATAAAAGAGGTATGCATAAATGAAACTGATCTTTCTGGATATCGACGGAACACTGGTGGAAGCCGGTCACAATGAACCGCCTGCTTCAGCTCTGGAAGCGATACGCAAAGCTCAAAACAAGGGTCATAAGGTCTTTCTTTGTTCCGGGAGGAATATCGGCATGGCCAGACCGGTCTATCAGCTGGGTTTTGATGGGATCATCGCTTTAGCCGGGGCTTATGTCCTGGCAGGAGATGAGCTCATCTATGATCAGCCGATGAAGAAGGAGGATCTGGAAGATCTGATCAGGATCCTTCATGAAGATGGGGTCTTCTGTACCATCGAGACTAAGGATAAGACCTATGGCGATGAGAATCTTTCCGATTTTCTGGATCAGGCCGATGGGGACAATTCGGAGATCGAACGCTGGCGGCAAGCTCTTAAGTCCGATCTGGGCATCCAGCCAATGAGTGAATATGACGGTTCCTCAGCCTACAAGATCGTCATCATGTGTACGAAGCCTGAGCAGCTTTTAAGAACCAAAGCTAAATATGAAAAAGATTACGACTTCGTCATTCAGGAAGTTAAGGAACACGGCAACTGCCTCAATGGCGAACTGATACACCGCAGTTTCGATAAGGGAAAGGCGATCAGGATCGTCGCTGAACATTATGGCGTCCCAATAAAGGATACGATCTCCTTTGGCGATTCGATGAACGACTTGACGGCGATCGAAGCTGCCGGGGTCTCCTGTTGCATGGGCAACGGAGCTAAAGCGTTGAAGGAAAAAAGTGATCATGTCCTGCCGGATCTGAAAGATGATGGTCTGGCTTATGGATTTGAACTGCTTGATCTGATATAAGTGCAAGTATTACAGGGGGTTTTAAAAAATGGCACTGAATTATCGTAAATGTGCTGAAGAGATCTTTGCCTGCTTAGGCGGCAAGGATAACATCGTCAGTGCAGCACACTGTGCGACGCGTCTGCGTCTGGTCATTGCCGACAATTCCAAGATCGATAAGGCGACTTTGGAAGAAGTCGAAGGCGTACAGGGCATGTTTGATTCCAACGGTCAGCTGCAGCTGATCATCGGAACAGGTACCGTCAATAAGGTCTATGACGAGTTCCTGGCGGTCTCGGGCGTCAGCGCAGCGACCAAAGAAGAAGTAAAGGCGGCAGCCGCAGCCAAGCAGCCTCTGCCTAAGCGGCTGGTCAAGGCTTTGGGCGATGTCTTCGTTCCGATCTTACCGGCTATCGTGGCTTCGGGTCTGATGATGGGTATCGTCGAATCGCTGGCCAAGGCCATCCCGACTTTCGGTGCATCCGACTGGTTCTCATATCTGGATATGATCGCCAATGCGGCCTTCGTATTCCTGCCGGGCATCATTGCCGTTTCGGCAGCCCGTGTCTTTGGCGGCAACATCTATCTTGGTGCGGTCATCGGCTTACTGATGATACATCCGAATCTGATCAACGCCTGGAATGCCGCAAACTATGACGTCCTGCCAAGCTGGAAGCTGCTGTTCTTCAATGTCCAGCAGGTCGGCTATCAGGGCCATGTCATTCCGGTCATCATCGCCGTCTGGCTGATGTCGACGATCGAGAAATGGCTGCATAAGCATGTTCCGGAGATGATCGACTTGTTTGTCACGCCGTTGGTCACGGTCATGGTGACATCTTTCCTGACCTTTACGATCATCGGTCCGATCTTCTCGACGGCGGAATCCTATGTCCTGCGTTTTGCTTCCTGGCTGATCACCGTGGGCTATGGCGTCGGTTCGCTGTTAATGGGTGCGGTCTATCCCTGGACGGTCGTCATGGGTCTGCACCACATGTACAACGCGATCGAAGCGGGACTTCTTTCTTCGCAGGAATTCGGCAATCTGAATATCTGGATGCCGATCGCTTCGGCGGCCAACTTCGCACAGTTTGGAGCCTGTCTGGCTGTCGGTCTCAAGACCAGAAACGCCAAGACGAAGGCCGTGGCGGTTCCTTCTTCGCTGTCGGCTGCTTTAGGTATCACGGAACCGGCGATCTTCGGTGTCAACTTCCGTTTCATGAAGCCGTTCATCTTCGGCATGATCGGCGGTGCCTTAGGTGCCATGTTTGGTTCCTGGATGGGTCTTGGGGCAACGTCCTATGGCGTAACGGGTATTCCGGGTTATCTGATCATCAACAATCGTCTGGCTTATACGATACTGCTGGCCATTTCCGGTGGTGTGGCTTTTGTCTTAACTTATCTGTTCTGGCATGAAGAAGAAAAGAAGGTCACAAAGGCTGTCGAAAAAGGTGCTCCGCAAGAGGTCGTGATTTCGACGGAAAAGGGAAGTATTTTAGCTCCTGTCAATGGCAAGGTCATTTCTGCTTCCGAGATCCCTGATGCCGCTTTTGCCGGTGAGATGATGGGACCTTCCGTAGGTATCGAACCGGAGGATGGCAACGTGTATGCACCGTTTGATGGTGAAGTGGTCATGGTTTTCCCGACGAAACATGCGATGGGCTTAAAAGCCGATGAAGGCGGTATGGAACTGCTGATCCATGTCGGTGTGGATACGGTCACGATGGAAGGCAAGGGTTTTGAGACCTATGTCGATTCCGGTGCGAAGTTCAAGAAGGGCGATAAGCTCATGTCCTTTGACCGCAAGGTCATCAAGGATGCCGGACATCCGGATACGGTCATCGTCGCTTTGACTAATGCTGCGGATTATACGGAAGTCAAAAAGAGTATCTGATATCATATAAAGTTATATGAATAACAAGGGCGTAAATTATGAGGGTTTACGCCTTTCTTGTTTAGAAAAATGAGATTCGAAATTCACAGGACCTTTTTGTGTCCTAGACTTAATGTTCAACAAAGTTCTTCGCCGTAAATGCGCAAATGTGTTCGTCAAATTAGCGCAAAATTCTTCAGAGAAGCGTGAGCAGATAGTTGATATCTGCTTTTTCTATACTTCATAAAGATAGGTTCTATTGATTTTTTGACACCGTAATAGAATTCGTAAACACATCATTTGGGTCCTGTTTCTTCGTCCGATGATTATGTGGCAAGTCTTATACAGGCTCCACAAGAAAACCTTTTATGTAGCGGTGCACAAAACAAAATACAGCATGATCATGAGGGTCTTTCCAATAATGTTACAATTAGTTTGTATAGTAAAAACCTCAATAATCAGGGTTTTGGGAGTTTGGAAGATGTTGAGTGATTTTCATATAAAAGACGGAATAGAAAAACAATACGGCGTTTTATTTAACAAAGGATCTGCTTCCAGTAAAGGCAACAGATTAAGAAAACTGATGATCGTGGCCATGACGCTTTTAATGCTGTTTGAAGTGACGCCGGTAGCGGTTTTTGCGCAAGAAAGGACCGTAAGTCTTGAGGTCGGCGAAGGACACGAGGCTTTTGCGGGTAGATATGTGGCCTATTTCAATGAACACTATTCCACTACGGGTATTGCACAAAGGGCAGATGAAGACAGCCATCTCATCACGATAACGATAAGTGACAGTGAACTGGATGAACAGGGTATCCTCGATCTGATGAATGAAGCCTTGTTAGGGACTGTTACAGAAGAGATGAATGATGATGATGATCCAAAACCTTATGGGGTTGCCACCAGCGATGGCGAGTGTTTTTTTGTCTTGTGGGAAAACCCTCTTCAGGCTGATCAGAGCACTGATGAAGCGGATGACAGCGGAGAAATAAGATCTGTGGATAATGAAGTTAACGTAACAACTGATGATGAATATGAATCTATGGAAGAATATAATGATCAGATCTGGCTTCTTGGTTCAGAGATGGATCTGGAATTTGAATTTAATAATCCCTTTGATGAAGAAAAGACAACAGATTTTGAACATATCAGTGTCGATTCCGATCTTGTAGAGGCAGAGAATTATATGACAAGCGGCTCATTGACGATAACGCTTAAGTCTTCATTCCTGAATACTTTGTCGGCCGGGGGACATGTTCTAACTGTTTATTCTAAAGAAGGAAAGAGCGTTTCTGCGAAATTTACTATCAAGGATAAAAACAGCAACGGACTTCCGATCATCGTCATAAACATCACTGAAGGAAATATTCAGGAGATGAACGAAGACCCGCAGCACAACACTTCCTGCAGTGGCACGATGGATATCACTTTCCCTGATGACTACAGCTATATCGAGAAATCCTATTTTGTCCCTCAGGATCTGAAGGATATCAAGATAGATCAGATAAGAGGAAGAGGCAATTCAAGCTGGCGGATGGCTAAAAAGCCTTATAAGATCAAACTGGAAGAAAAGACCAATCTGTTTGCTATGGGCAAAAACAAACATTGGGTCCTGCTGGCCAACTATCTGGATCTGACCCTGATGAAGAATCGGATCGTGTCTTATATGGGCGATAAGCTAAGTTTTGCGTTTACGCCGGAATGCGTAAATGTCGAAGTCTATATGAATGATGTGGCTAACGGCAAACAGTATTACCTGGGCAACTATATGCTGGCGGAACAGGTCAGAATTGGTGATAAGCGTCTGGAAATCGATGAGCTTGAAGAAAGCGACAGCGATGAACAGACGATCACCGGTGGTTATCTGATCCAGGGCGGTCAGCAGCGTTATCTTTCTCCTGATGTTTTCACTACCGATCATGGTGTCATTCTGGCCAATGATGAGCCCTCATTTGATACAAGTGATGGAGGCTATGATAATGATCTGCAGAAGAACTACATCCGTAAGCATCTGCAGGATTTTGAAGATGCCTTATATGGTGAAGATTTCACAAATGAAAAAGGTTTAAGATATACGGACTATGTAGACCTGCAGACAGCGGTCGATTATTTCCTGATCAATGAGTTTTCAGCCAATGTCGATGCCTACGCTACCGGCAGCCACTATTTCTATAAGGTCAGAGACAGTTTTAATGAAGATGGTTCTTTAAAGGAAATGGGCAGGATCTTCTATGGTCCGATCTGGGATTTTGACAAGAGTTTCGGAACGGATAAGACGGACTCTGATCAAAGCGATGAACAGCGCTATTATTTTCTAAATGAGTTCTCTTTGAATGATGCCTGGTTCAAGGCTATGCTCAGAGATCCGTCGTTTGTGAAAATGGTCAAGGACAGGTGGAAGGAAACGATCAGACCTATAGCCGAAGAACTGATTGCCGATGGTGGACTGATCGATCGCTATTATGAAGAAAACAAAGACTCGCAAGCCGATGACTACGTACTGTGGCGCAGGGAAAAGGAAAACGTTTATAAAGAAGAGATCGAAGACCTGAAAAACAGGATCGCTTATCGCATCAGCTTTTTTGATGAACACATCGATGATCTCGATAATGCAATTCATAAAGTAGATTTCATCGTTGATGGCAAAGTCGATAAGACCATCTACTGTTACAATGACGGCTATGTGCCTCTTTATGATGTTGAAAAAGAAGACCATATATTCTTAGGCTGGATGGATGAAAACGGCGAGATCCTGGAAGAACTGAACGACCTTTCCTATGACCGCAGAATTACAGCGTGTTTCGTATCCAAGAAAGATGCGACCAAGGCTAACGAGATCTACTTCCTGTTTGAAAACGAATATGGACAACCGGGAGACCGTTTATGGGCCTCATATACACTCTTCCCGGAAGATGCCCAGGACAAATCCGTGGCCTGGCAAAGCTCTGATGAAGAGGTTGCCAGTGTAGATGAAAGCGGAAATGTCATTCTTCTAAAAACAGGCAAAGCTGTCATCACCGCAACCTTGGCATCAGGAATTCAAGGATCATATACGGTAAATGTCGTAGAAGAGCGTCCTGTATATGAAACGATCGAAGTTCCCGAGACTCTGCATATCAAAGTCGGCAAACATGACAAGATCGAGGTAAAGATCCTTCCTGAAACAGGACTTTACGGATACCTGAGTTTTATCAGTGATGATTACGATATCGCTGAAGCAGACGCCATAGGTGTCGTCAAAGGTTTGAAAGTCGGGGAGACCGATGTGGTCGTGAGTGCTAATTACTATGATTATGAAAGTCATAGTGAAAGGATAGTGGAGAAAAGATGCCACATCATCGTCAGCGAAGGAAGCGATTATGAATGTGAGGGCGGTTTGAATAAACAATGGGTCAAGGGAAGTAATGAAGACCTGCTGCTAGTCATCCATAACAGGTTCGATGATTCCAAGACTTATGACAGCTTCAGAGATCTCAAGATGGATAATAAGGATGTTGAAAGCGGAAGCTATGACGCGAGTAAAGGTTCTCTGCGTTTAAAGCTCAAGGCCTCATATCTCAATAGCTTAAGCAGTGGCGATCACATCCTGAAAGTTGAATTCACCGATGGAGATCTGGAGGTCAGGATCAAAATCTCTGACAGACCGGATACATCCTACAGGATACCGCTTACCGGAATTGAATAAGGGGCAGCAGATGCCCCTTTGTTGCGGTTTGTGACTTTGCTTATCTAATATTTATTGGGACGATGTCCATCGATGATATATGGACGATAGAGGAAAAGCATAACAAGATCGATTTTAGCGATGAGAATGATGCTATGATGGAACTAACAAAGGAGGAAAGATGCACAGCGATGATGAACTATACTCTCAGTTTTTAGCCGGTGATCCTTCTTCCTATGATCAGCTGATGATCCGTTATGGCGATCCTCTGACATTTTATCTGAATGGCTATACTCATGATCTGCAGGATGCCGAGGATCTGATGATCGATGCTTTTGCAAAGATCATGGTCAAAAAGCCGAAGATCGCTGAAGGTTCGTTTAAGGCTTACCTGTATAAAACAGGACGTAATTTGGCGACCCGTTTTCATGAGAGAAGAAAACATTTGGTTTTCGGTTATGAAGAATTCTCTGAAGAGATCGCTGATCCTGTTTTGACGGAAGCGATCCTGAAGGATGAAAGAAGAAAAGAAGTATTGGATCTGTGTCTGGAGCGGATCGACCCGGAATTGAAGGAAGCCTTGTGGCTGGTTTATTATGAGGATCTCAGCTATGCGCAAGCTGCAAAGATCATGAATGTTTCAACTAAGCGGATCGATCATCTGCTGGTCAGAGCCAAGCAGCATATGCGTAAAGAATTGCAAAAGGAAGGAATCACGAATGCGTACGAATGAAGAGAGGATCGCCGCCATGCATCAACGAGCGGAGCAGTTGCAAATAGAAAAACGAAATCGTTTCATCCAGGTGTCTGCTTTGGCATCCGGTTTTATCGTTGTCATCCTGCTTTCGCTGCTGATCCCTTATTATGCACAGAACATCCATCAGGAAAAGATCCCTTCCGGCATGAATGCCAGCATTTTTGCGCAATCCAATGCCTTGGGTTTCATCGTTGTCGCGATCCTTTCCTTCCTCTTGGGAATCGCAGTCACGATTTTCTGTTTCTATCTGAAGAAAGGGCAGAAATAGATGTTTCTTATCGAAACGATAGATAACGCCTTTCAGCTGATCTCCTTAGGTGTTTTAACGATATTGTCCCTGTATCAGGCCTTTAAGACACGGAAACGGATCTGGGCTATTTTGACGATGTTCTACAGCGTCATGACCTTAGGCGAACTCTATTGGCTCTTGTATATGATCCTCTATGCGAAAACGCCTTATTATTCTTTTATTCCTGATTTCTGCTGGATCTCTGCTTTTCTGTTTCTTATCCTGCTGCTGCTTCATATCCGAAATGAAAGAAAGACATGGAAAGATCATCGCAATTCCTGGCTGATTCCCGTCTTTACTATCGGAATGGCTCTGTTTTATATGCAATGGGGCGAATATGTGACCAATTTCATCTATGCGATCTTCATGACGCCGCTTCTGTTTTATTCTCTTTCCGGTATGAAATCAGCCGGAGAAAAAGCGGGCAGGATCGATCTGTGTTCGATCTGTTTCTGTTACTGTGTGATCGAATATACGCTATGGACCGTTTCCTGTTTCTTTGACAAAGGAATCTTCTTTGAGTCGCTTTATTATGCTTCTGATGTGGCATTGACGATAGTATTCATCCTGCTCTATCCCGCAACAAGAAAGGCGGCAGAAGATGAATTATATTGAAAATATCTACATTTGTCTGGCAGCACCGCTGTTAGTAGGGATCCTGTGTGCACGAAACAAAGGCAGGCATATGCTGCTGTTTGTCTGGGGAGGACTGAGTGTCTGTCTTCTTTCTTCTTATATCAGCACCTTTCTGACGGCGTTTTTGCAGATCGACTACATTACGGCAACGATCACGGTCGTGCCCATCGTTGAAGAGATCATGAAACTGTTGCCGATCTTATTCTATTTATTGGTTTTTGAACCAAAAGGAGAGGATGTACCTGCCTGTATCTTTATGATCGCCTGCGGCTTTGCGACACTGGAAAATGTCTGTTATCTGGTCCTGAATGGAAGTGACCGCTTTTTCGACCTGCTGATCCGTGGTTTTGGTACCGGAGCAATGCACGTCATCTGTGGAGTCATCATGGTCGTTGGGATCATGACACTTTGGGAGAATCGCTGGCTAAGAGCGGCCGGGATCTTTGGCTTGTTATCGGCGGTCATCACTTATCATGGGATCTATAATATGCTGGTCCTGCAGCCCGGATCGATCGCTATCGTCGGTTATCTGATTCCGTTGTTTTCTGCACTGCTGTATAAGATCCTGTTTCATCCGTATAAGAGCTAATAAATCACCATCGATCCCTTCTTTCATGCCTGATCTGATCAGGTTTTTTTATTTTGGGCGGGGAATTTTTATATTTTACGTATCTATATAAGTGTAAAGAACTTTTGCACGGAAAGGAGGATGGCTCATTTGAAAACGGATAAGGAAAGGATCGCCCTCATGCATGAGAGAGCAGGAAAACTGGAAAATCAGAAGATGCTGAAAAGATGGGGAAGCATCTCGTTATGCCTGTTCACTTTGTTGTTTGGGGCAATAATCAGGATCGATCTGCCGTTTCAATCTGTCCTGAATAGCGGTTTTACCGGATCATCATTGCTTAGCGATAGTGCAGGCGGCTATGTGCTGGTTGCGGTGATTTCTTTTGTGGTGGCGGTATGTATCACGGTTTATTGTTTGCGGAGAAATAAAAAGTTTTAGGGGGATGTTATGAGAAAGCAAAACGAATTATGGAAAAAGATCCTGATGGTCATGACGGTGTTTTTCATGATCATCACATTACTTCCGGTATCGGCAGGAAAGACGTTGTTTGCCGAAGACGAGGAAGAAGAGGAAGTTCCGGATGCTTATAACCGGATCATGAAGATGGCGGATAAAGCACCATCCGATTGGAGCCAGGAAAAGGACCCATACGGATACGGCTTAGACAATATGTTCTTCTTAAATTCACAACAGGAACTGATGGTTTATCAGTATAACGGACACTATGATAAAACGATCGAGTCTTACGATACTTTGAAAGCGCAAAATGAAGATGATTATCCGCTGGCTGGTGTGAAACCGAAGAGTTATGATATTCCGAAAAATTACACACTGAGCTATGCCAAGACGATCGCGTTTGACCCATCCGGTTCCGGACGCAAGGATCACATCGCGGTCATCGGTGTCTATTCTTCAAAATTTTCTGATGAGGATACGCCACCTTACATCTATGTATATGTCATGGACAAAGACGGCAATCTCAGCAGTATGACCAGTTTGGGTAAAGCTACGTGGATGTGCAATGACAGCACTTTGAATAACGACAACATGTGGGATTTCAACGCCAGAAACTTCATGGATATCACAGCAGGTGACTTCGATGGGGATGGCAAAGATTCTCTGGTCGTCTGGGCTTGCGGAAGCAATCCGATCCTGAAGCAGGTCAATGTCAGTTCCAATAATGGCAGTATTTCTTTGGATGTCTTGAGTGCCAACGGCTATGCGGCAGCTCCTAACGACGACAGCTGGGAAGGTAATTACAACAAAGATAAAAAGAAGACCGAATACAACGAAGATGCCAATGGTCTGACGCATTTTCTGTATTATGATACTCCGGATCGCTATGTTGAAAACCGTTTGAGCGTTGTCGTTCGCAGCGGCGACTTCAATGGCGATGGCGTCGATGATTTGGCGGTATTAAGCTATCTGGGGCGGGTTGTAAAAGGCCAGCAGGAAAAATGGGGTTACTATTATATCCCGATGCTGTCTTTCAGCTACGGTAAAAAAGGTGATACCAGAAGCATCACAGCGGGAAATGATTCCGTTAAGAATATCGATGTTCAGGATACGACAAATGGGAACTCCCATATTGCGCCAATGGCTTGCGGCATGGCAGTCGGTGATGTCGATAACGACGGCAGAGATGAGGCGGTCATTTCCGGTATCTATCATGAAGTTTCCGGAAGCTATTGGAAAGAGAAAGATGGCGAGTGGGTCAGAAAAGCTGCTGCTGACGCTTATGAAGATGTCGATAAATATAAACTGGTAACAGCGATCTATCGCGGTTCTACTTGTCTGATGTTTGACAAAAGCCTGGACACTAATGCCTGGACAGCAGGTGATGGCAGTGCCAGTGCCGGTTACTATACCTGGGCCGGCAACGGGACGACAGGCGACCAGTCCTATCAGCAGATCGCCGTAGAGACGGTGGCGATCAATGGCAAGGGCAGCGCGGAACATATCTTTATCAGCGGTGATCTTTACACTTACAGTGGCGGAAAACTGACAATTGCCTATCAGCCAAAATATTTCCAGCATGTCAATGGAGCCAATAATGGCTGGGATAATAAAGAAACGTATATGCGATCTGTGGCTGTCGGCAATTTTGACGGTAATGAGGAAGGACGCGAACAGGTCGCTTTTGTCGCGGCAGCCGCAAGGGATAAAGGAGATCAAAAAGCTTACTATGTCTCTTATGCTTTAGGTATCATGGGCGGCGTCTATGAAGACAGTGATGGCAACCCGCAGCCCCAGGCTGTCAGTTACTACTGTTCCGATAAGGATGATGTCCTTGAACATGCGGATTACTACTATCCGGGCAGCAGTGATGAATGCAAAGTCAATGACTGCTTAAACTTTGATATTTGTGCCTGGGATAACGATTCCGACGGTTTGCATGTCAAATATGTCGGCAAGGAGTTTACTTATACGGATCCTTCTGTCATGGCCATCGTTCAGGCGGCGCCGTATTTTGAAGAAGTCAAAGACGCCATGACGGATTATTCGACTTCCTATTCGCTGACGACAAGCTACGAATATGGAACCAGCCAGGGCAACAGTACCTCGTTTGGTGTCGGCGGTGATTACGAACTGGAAGCGGAAGTCGTAAAATTCAATGTATCGGCCGGTTACGCGACCGACTGGTCCGAATCCTTCAGCAATTCCTGGACGGATTCCGAGACATATACGATCAATGCCATCGGAGAGGATCAGGTTCTGATCTATCGGATCCCGGTAACGATCTATAAATATCAGGTCGAAGTAAACGGCAGCTGGAGTGATGAAAATATCATTGAACTGTCTTTCCCGGGCAAATCGGCAATCGCACCGATGAGTGTCAGAGAATATAACGAATTTGCGGAATACTACAATAAACAGGCTGAAGCACTGGCGCAAGAGGTCCAGGAAACCACCGGTGAAACGATACCGGCAGACAGGATCCCTCATCTGAATCTGATCAATGATAAATACTTAGGCAATGAAGGAAATCCCTATGCCTATATGAGAGATGCTTCTCCGGAAGTCACGGTTTTACAGGAATCGCCATTGAACTCCGGGGTGGGATCCAGTTCTACTTCCTATGAGTGGTCGAGGGAGCATTCTACCGGTTATGAGGAATCGGAATCTCACGGTTTCAGCTTTGAGTTCCAGCTCATGTTCCAATGGAAAGTCGGACATACAGGAATGGCTTTGGGTGGCCACGTTTCCCTTGATTACATGCGTGATTACAGTACTTCAAAGACCGAGACAAAAGGCAATGGTGCCAGCTGCACGATCGGCAATCTGGATCCTGAAGCTCTGGAAGAAATGGGAATGTCTTCGACGGCGGGCAAACAGTATGGTTTTGATGCCCAGCTGGCGACCTGGCCATCAAATATCATCCTGACCGATAGCGTCTATACGACCAGCATGGAAAGCGAATACTCCGGTCAGTTCGATGACGAAGAAAACAAAAAAAGAGAACTGAAGTATGTACCGATCTATGGCTATCTGCTTTCAAATATCCAATCGGCGACACCTCCGGTCATTGACCTGGATTCGCAATTCAAGCTGGATGAAGATGAAAATATGAATATCTTATTGACCTGGTCCGATCCAAGCAGTGAATACAAAAATGTCGGGGCTTATGTGATCTATCAGGTTCAGAAGGATGGTTCTTATACAAAAGTCGCAACGGTGGATGCCGATACGAACGAATATATGTTTGATGATATCGATGGACGTAACGAATACAAGTTCATCGTTAGAACCAAATCCGGTATCAGTGAGCGATATGAAAGTATCGACTCCAATCTGACTTATCTGTATGTCGAAGCCAACGCATTGTATTCAATCGAATTGACTTCATCCGATGAAACTTCGGATACTTATA
This sequence comes from Erysipelotrichaceae bacterium, assembly GCA_017432895.1. Taxonomy (GTDB): domain Bacteria; phylum Bacillota_I; class Bacilli_A; order Erysipelotrichales; family Erysipelotrichaceae; genus Colivicinus. The sequence continues at coordinate 13,665 of JAFRIG010000010.1, forward strand.
CGGTCACACATACCGATGGAAGCAAAACGACGATCGTCGTGAAACATGGCGTAGGCGTCGTCGATATCCAAAAGTCCGGCTCGGAAGGTCTCTATGATACATATACGATCTACTTCTCTGATGGAACGACAGTATCTTATGTCGTCAAGAATGGTGAAGACGGAAGAGAAGTGGAATTGCGGACTTATACGCCGGAAGGCAGTGATAAACAGATCGTCCAGTGGCGCTATGTCGGAGATGAAGAGTGGCAAGACCTGGTAGAAGTATCGGATGCTGCGTTCATTGAGGGAAGAAAAGTGGAGCTACGTATCGATCAGGAATCCGGCTATGTCCAGTGGCATTATGAAGGCGATGATATCTGGTATGATCTGATCTCTTTGACGGATCTCAAAGGTGATCGGGGTGAACAGGGTGAACAAGGTGAAGCAGGCCGTGAGATCGAAATAAGAGTCAATGAAGAGACCGGTATGATCCAGTGGCATTATGTGGGAGAAGAACAGTGGAATGATCTTCTGGCATCTTCCGATTCACAGCTGATCCAGGGCGAACCAGGCCGGGAAATCGAGGTCAGAGTCTGCAGAGAAACCGATCCGGAAACCGGTGAAGAGATAAGTGAGATGCAATGGCGCTATGTCGGTGATGAACAGTGGCAAACGCTGATCCAATTGGATGAACTCCAAGGCGATACCGGAGAAGATGGAAGAGAAGTCGAATTCATGTACGATCATCTGGCAAATGAGATCTTGTGGCATTATGTCGGAGAAATAGAGTGGCGTTCTCTGGTGATCCTTAATTCCGATTATCTTAAAGGTGAAGATGGCCGGGAAGTCGAGCTGCAGGTCAACGAAGATGACGATATGATCCAATGGCGCTATACGGGCGAGAGTGATTGGAGCGATCTGATGGCTCTATCTGAACTTAGAGGCGATGAGATCGAGCTGATGTATGACGAGGATACAATGACCGTCATGTGGCGCTATAAAGTGAAAGATGGCCAGGCGGAGATGGAGTGGCAGCAACTGTTTATCATTCCTCAAGCGCAGGATGGCCGTGGTATCGTTTCCGTTGAGAAGAGTAAAACCAGCGGCAATATCGATACCTATACGATCACTTATTCCGATGGCACGACTTCTACCTTCACGGTAACCAATGGTACCGATGGCAGAGACGGACGGGATGGTCTGGATGGCCAGGATGGTAAAAATGGAAATGATGGCAGAAATGTTTCTTCTATCGATGATCGAAGTTCCAATTCTACGGATTCACACACGTATCAAAACAGCAGTTCTTCCGAAGAAGTGATGACAACTGTTGGTATCCGAAACATCAAGATCGACTCCAAGGGAGATCTGATCATTACTTTAACCGACGGTTCCAGCATAACGGCAGGCAATGTCCGGGAGAAAGAATCCGAGGCTTCGATCAAAACGATCAATTCTTCCTGCGCGGTAAAATCGTTCTTCTTCAACGTTCCGTTCAGCGATTTCGTTTCCTTGAAGATGGACGACAAAGAAGTACCTGACGGCGTTTATTCCGTTACATCTTTAGGAGATGGCATCCTGGTCACGATTGACGCTGATGCGGTCAATGGTGATCAGCTGCAGGTAGTCGGCAAGGATACAAACGCTTCTGCCCTTATCGGTAAGGTAACAAGCGGTTCTGTTCCGATGTGGATATTGGTGTCGTTCTTTGCATGGAACACGCTGCTGACGATCGGCATGATTATACTGGCAAGAAAAGTCTATCAGTTGAAACAAAACACGAAATGATACTTTATCGTTTTACAAAGCGATCATTTTAAAGGACTGGTAAAACCTTTGAATCAGAAGCGATTGAGAAATAAGGTTTACAGTCTCACGTCACTAATTCAGTGATATTCAATCAAAGAGGCATATCGGATACATCTGATATGCCTTTTTAGGACAAAGGGATTTTTGAATGTCTGATCAGAGTTCAAGAATGAGCCTATAGCAACTATGAACGACGCTATCTTGAAAGGTGGCGTTTTATTTGCAGCCAAAAACAAGTAATATTAAATAAAGAGGTCAGAATGTTTTTTGCGATAGGTGTCATGCAGGACAGGAAGAATCTGGACTTCCATCAGACGATGATCTGCGAGATCTGCGATCAGTTCTCGTCTTTCAGTGTGTTCATGACCTATACGGTCCTGTATCTTTTCTTCATTCCGGTCTTCAAATGGGATAAACACTATTATGTGCAGACCAACTGCTGTCACAGTCTCTATGAACTGGATGAGGAAAGAGGAAGACGGATCGAAAACGGTGAGAATGTTTCGATAAGGCAAGAGGATCTGACTTTGATCTCCAAGGGTATTTCTAGTGGCCTTAAGAAATGTTCCTATTGCGGTTATGAGACGGATGAGGATTTTGCCTACTGTCCCAAATGCGGGAGGCCTTTCTGATGCCGCTGCAGATAAGCAGAAATGACATCCGCAACATCAAGGCCGATGCGATCGTCGATCCCACTGATCGTTATCTTTCCGGTTATGGCGGCAACGATCTGATCATCCATACCCTGGCCGGTAGTGAACTCGATAAAGAATGCGCAAAGCTTTCGCTTGAACCGGGAGAAGCTTTGATCACTAAAGCCTATGACTTAAGCAATTATAAATACATCATCCATACCTGTTCGACCAGATATATCGACGGTACTCATGGGGAAGAAGAGATCCTGAAAAGCTGTTATGTGAAATGTCTTGATCTGGCAAAAGATTATGAACTTGAGTCCATCGTCTTTCCTTTGATCGCTTCCGGTACCTTCGGTTTTCCTAAGGGCAGAGCTTTAAAGATCGCTTCGGATACGATCACGGAATTCCTTTTGGATAACGAACTTGATGTTCAACTGCTAGTCTACGATAAGGAATCTTTCGATGTTGCCGGCAAACTGTTTACGGATATCAAAGATTATCTGGACAAGTATCTTAGTCCCAAACACGGCAGTGATGATCAAGAGTATAAACAAAGCTTCTTGATCAAACCTTCTATCAAAGCCGACAAAAAGCAGGAAGCGGATCATGAGACGAGCTTTGGAACTTTGCCGACAGGATCATCCGATGAGACCGTTTCCTTCTTACAAAACATTCTGTATGATTTTGAGGAAGCGATCCCGAAATTTGAACCGGATGAATCTTTCTCGCAGTGTCTGATCAGAATGATCGATGAGCGAGGACTTCTGGATCCCGAGGTATACAAGAAGGCCAATATCGATCGCAAACATTTCAATCACATCAAGAACGATATCAACTACCGTCCCAAGAAGGAGACGGCTGTGGCTTTGGCTATCGGTATGAAGCTGAATCTGAAGGATACGGATACGCTATTGGAAAGAGCGGGTTTTGTTTTGTCGAAGTCTTCCAAGTTCGATCTGATCATCCGCTATTGCATAAGCCATAAGATCTACGATATCTATCGGATCAACGAGATCCTTTTTGCGGAGGATCAAAAACTCCTGGGCTGTTAAATGTCGTTTGGCAGACGACCATAAGTTTCTTCAAAAGACATAAGATGTGATCGTAGGAACGATCACGTTTTAAAAGGAGGAAATTTATGAAGAAAGATTTAACGGAACTGGTATTTATTTTAGACCGCAGCGGTTCGATGAGCGGCTTGGAGAGCGATACGATCGGCGGTTACAATTCATTTATTGAAAAACAGAAGGAAGCCGAAGGGGAATGCCTGGTTTCCACGGTATTATTCAATCAGGCCAGCAGAGTCGTGCACGATCGCATCGATCTTAAAGAGATCGAGAAAATGACCAGGAAGGACTATCTGGCTTCCGGTACGACGGCGCTGATCGATGCGATGGGTGATGCCATCCATCATATCCAGAACGTCCACAAGTATATCCGCAAAGAGGATGTACCGGAACACACGATCTTCGTGATCATCACGGACGGTCTGGAGAATGCTTCCCATCGCTATTCTTCCAAAGAAGTGAAAAGGATGGTTTCTCAGCAGAAAGAGAAGGGCTGGGAATTCCTCTTCCTGGGAGCCAATATCGATGCGGTGGAAACGGCAAAATGCTATGGCATCGATGAAGACAGGGCAACGGATTTCCTGTGCGACGAAGTCGGAGTTAAAAAGAACTTTGAAGTTCTATCCGACGAAGTAAGCATGTTTCGTGCAGCCGGATGCATCAGGGCAAACTGGGATGGTGAGATAAAGGCGGATTATAAGAAAAGAAGGAGGGCCTAAGATGTATGGAGCATTCATCGGCGATATCGCCGGTTCAAGATTCGAATTCAACAACCGCAAGTCAAAGGACTTTGAACTTTTCACGGATAACGACAGCTATACCGACGACTCGGTCATGACGATCGCCGTAGCCAAGGCCTTATATGAATCAAAGAAGAACGGTTATGAGGACCTGGAAGATCAGCTGATCTGTTGGCTGCATGAGATCGGAAAGAAATATCCGCATTGCGGTTATGGAGGCAAGTTCTATCACTGGATCATGGATGATCAAAAGGATCCATACAATTCCTTCGGCAACGGGGCAGGCATGCGTACTTCTTATTGCGGGCAGATCGCTGAAAGCCTCGATGAGGCACTGGAGCTGTCGGAAAGATGCGCTGCTGTTACCCATGATCATCCGGAAGGCATCAAAGGAGCCAAGGCCATCACGGCCTGCATCTATCTGGCCAGGCAGGGCAAAGATAAAGAAGAGATCAGAAGATATGTGAACGAAAACTTCTATGAGCTCTACTTTACGCTTGCTGAGATCAGGCCATATTATCGTTTCGATGTGACCTGTCAGGGTTCCGTGCCGGAAGCGATAGAGGCTTTCCTGGAATCAGACAGCTTTGAGGATTGCATCCGCAATGCGATCTCCATCGGCGGTGATTCCGATACGATCGCAGCTATGGCCGGCAGTATTGCCGAGGCCTATTACGGGATCAATGAGGCATTGATCAAAAAGGCCAGGACTTATTTTGATAAATATCTGCTTGGTTATATTGATGAAATATTGGGATGACATTTTAGGGTGCCATCCTTTTTATAGGGGTCTTCTCAAAATCGGTCAACAGCAATAGAATTACATTGACCGAAGCGGTCAACGGAGCTGATGATGAATCCAAAATATTATTCTTTACCCGAAGAAAAACAAAGGCGCATCCTCAATGCGGGTTTCCATGTCTTTGCGAAGGATTCCTACAAAAAGTCTTCCATGCAGGAGATCGCCGATAAGGCCGGTATCTCCAAATCGCTGCTGTTTCATTACTTCAAAAACAAGAAGGAGCTCTATCTCTTCCTTTTTGACAGCTGTTGCGCGATCACAGTGAAAAAGATGGAAGAAGGCGGGACTTATGAACAGAAAGATCTTTTTGCCAGCATCGATGAAGGAACCAAGGTCAAAATGGCTTTAATGAAGGAGTACCCGGATATGGCGGTCTTTGCGATCAGAGCTTTCTATGAAGATGATCCCGAAGTTTCGGGTGATGTCAAACAAAGTATGGAACGCTATCTAAGTATCCACGCCAGACGCAAGCTGGAAGAAGCCGATCCTGAGGAATTCAAAGATGGTATCGATCTGAAGATGATGTACAAGGAGATGTATTGGGCTTCACATGGTTACCTTTTCGAGCTGCTGCAGCAAGGCAAAATAGATTTCGAAAAGATGGAAGAGGACTATAAGAAGCTGCTTGCATTCTGGAAGTCGGTCTATCTGAGGAAGGATGAAGATGAATAAGGAACTGTTTAAGAAAGCTTTGATCCGTTTCAGCTGTGGCCTGATCATAGTAGGTGCTATCCTGTTTATTTCAGCCGGAACTTTATCTTATCCGCAGGGCTGGCTTTTCATGAGCGTGCTATTCATTCCGATGTTTATCGCGGGACTGGTGATGTTGAAGAAGGATCCTGAACTGTTAAGAAGAAGACTTGAAGCCAAAGAAGAAGAGTCCGTCCAACAGAAGATCATCCTCTTGTCAGCTATCATGTTTCTGGCGGCATTCATTGCTGCAGGTATCAGTTTTCGTTTCGATCTGTTTATGATCCCGTTAAGCGGCAGTATCATAGCTTCAGTAGTCTTTCTGGCTTCCTACGGTCTGTATGCGGAAGTGATGAGAGAAAACAGTTATCTGTCCAGGACCATCAAAGTCGAAGAGGATCAGGAAGTAGTGGATACCGGTCTTTACGGGATCGTCCGTCATCCGATGTATATGGCGACTTTGATTTTATTTGAGGCGATGCCGCTGGTCCTTGGTTCACTTCTTTCTCTGGTGATCATGTTGACATATATTCCTTTGATCATATCCCGGATCAGGAATGAAGAGGAGGTCCTGGAAAGAGAACTCAAGGGCTATACGGAATACAAGAAAAAAGTTAAGTATCGGTTGATACCGTTTCTATGGTGATGATCGTTCTGTGAAAGAAAGAAAAAGTCCAGATCGGACTTTTTCAATATGTGATCAGTAGTTGCGGTCACCATTTCCCAGCATATAGCGGATGGGTAGTTTTCTGAATTCTTCCGGTATCGAATCCGTGAGAATGATTGCTTCATCGAGCTTAGCAAACTGGACGGGATTCAGGATGAAGAACTTTGAACTGTCGGTAATAATGTACGGTGTTTTGGCCTGATGAATGGCAGCCGCTTTGGTCGAAGCTTCGAGTTCATTTGAAGTGGTGAAACCGACCTTATCGTGAATACCGTTGGTGCCAACAAAAGCTATATCAAAGTACATGGTCTTGATCTGTTCGACGGTATTGCGTCCGGCAATGGCTTCGGTTTCCGGTCTTAATGGTCCGCCTAAAACGATCGTGGAAATATTGTGTCTTGATAATTCAAGAATATGACGGATACCGGCCGTTACGACAGTGATGTTTCTTGCGTGAATATGTTCGATCATTTCGAAAGTCGTGCTTCCGGCATCAAGATAGACCATCTGGTGATCTTTGATCAGGCTGGCTGCCCTGCGGGCGACAGCCTGTTTTTCTTTGATGTTGGATTCGCTCTTTAAGATCATATGCGGTTCATCATACTGGGTGAGGTTGATCCTGGCACCGCCATGGTAACGGGAGATGATCTTCAGGTCTTCCATATTTTGTAGATCGCGACGGATCGTTGCGGGTGAAACACCCAGCATTTCAACCAATTCTTCGACGCTGACGGAATCCTTTTCTTTGCATAGTTCAGCTATTCTATTCCAACGATGTTGTTTAACCATTTTACAAGCCCTCCTAAACGATCATAGAAAATGATCATATAATCATTTCGACAATATTATATCCCAAATAATCATGAGTATTTGCGTGATAATGAACGAATGATCATAAAAGCGCTTTCATATTTTCTATAATGAAACTGTCAAAAGAAGGAGGAGGCCGAACATGATATATACGTTCACCTTGAATCCGGCTGTAGATTATTTTCTGACAATAAACAACGATCTGATGATCGATGAAGTTAACAGAGGCACAGATGCGAAGTTCAAGGCCGGCGGCAAAGGACTGAATGTTTCCAAGATCCTCAGTCTATTGGGGATCTGGTCCAAAGCTGTCGTATTGTTAGGCGGGTTTACCGGTGACTATATCCGTGAGGAATTTCAGAAAGATCAAAACATCGATGTTGAGACGATCAGGGTTGATGGGATCAACCGGATCAATATGAAAGCCCATTATGATCATAAAGCTTTATGTATCAACGGTGACGGTCCCTTGGCTGATGAAAAGACGAAGGAAGAACTGTTGAAAGCTGTCAATGAGATAAGGAGTGAAGATGTGGCTCTGATCTCCGGAAGCATGATGAGGGGTCTTGATGAGGAATTCCTGATCGTGCTGTCTGATCGTATCCATGAAAAAGGTGCCAGACTGGTCATTGATATGGAGACGGTAAAATCGGAGACGCTGATCAGATGCAAGCCTGACTTGATCAAGCCAAACCTCTATGAACTGCAGATCCTGCTGAAAGATCCTGGAATCAATACGGAAAATGCTAAAGAAGCTCTTAGCAGGATCCGTGAATATGGCATCGGAAACATTCTGTTATCTCTGGGAAAAGATGGTGCACTTTTGGCTGATGAAGAGGGCTTCCTTAGACTGGAGCACCCTCACACCACTCTGGTCAATAAAGTGGGGGCAGGCGATGCGATGCTGGCGGCTTTCATTGGCAAGCTGTATGAGACCGGTGATAGAGAATTGGCCTTAAGATATGGCGGAGCGGCAGGCAATGCGGTCGCTTCGACACTTGATGATATTACGGCGGAAACGATCGAAGAGTTCCTGCCGTTAATGAAAACCGGACAGTAATATCCATAAAGGATTTACTCATAAATTGCTATAAAAAACGAAAGGGGAATTTATATGGCAAAAATCAATTTTGATGAATTTGCGGCAAAGGTAGTCGAGCTTGTCGGCGGAAGCGACAACCTGACTTTTGTGACGCACTGTGCAACTAGGCTTCGCCTGAATGTTAAGGATGACAGCAAAGTTGATCAGGAAGGACTGAAGAAACTGAATGGTGTCATGGGCATTGAGATGAAGAATGGCCAGTGCCAGGTCATTGTCGGCCAGATCATTGAAGATGTCTATCTGGCAGTCAGCAAGGCTGTCGGTGATTCCGCTAAGGCCGGTGGTACCGTTCCTGATGATGAAGGTACGATGGCGGACAAAAAGAACAAGAACGTTCTGGAACGCTTCTCCGAGTATCTGCTGATGATGTCCGGCATCCTGAGCCCTGTCATTCCGGGCTTGATCGCCGCCGGTTTCATCACCTGTCTGTTACTGGTGCTGCAGCTTTTAGGTCTTATTGATGCCAGCAGTTCCACTTATATCATTCTTAATGGCGTAGCTCAGGCAGTCTTCTATTTCATGCCGATCTATGTTGCATATACTTCTGCTTTAAAGTTCGATACTGAGCCTGTTCTGGCAATGATCCTTGCCGGTGCTATGCTGTATCCTGACTGGGTGGATCTGGTCAATGCCGGAAGCGCAACAGGTTATACTTCTTTCTTCGGTATCCCGACGTTGCTGACGACTTACAACGGCTCCGTCTTACAGATCGTTCTGGCAGTCTTCGTCATGTCCAAACTAGACAAGTGGCTCAAGAAAGTCATTCCGGTACAGGTACGTCACTTCTTAAAACCATTCCTGCTTCTGACGATCATGGCGATCTTGACGTTCACGCTCTTAGGTCCTTTAGGTGGTCTGTTTACTAACTACATTTACGCATTTGTTACCTGGGTACGTGCTCATGTTCCTTGGCTGGCTGTTACGGCGATCATCGTCTTCTCATTCACCCTTGGCACTTTCATGCCGGGTTTCCATATGGCTCTGATCCCGATCGCCTTTGCTTCATTGGCTGATGTCGGTTACGATGACCTGATCAATATCTGGTTCTACTGCTGCACGATCACTCCGGGCTTCCTGGCTCTGGCTGTTGCCTTAAAGACCAAGAAGAACAAGTTAAAACAGTATGGTTTCACTTCAGCTATCTCTGCCCTGTTCGGTGGTATTTCCGAACCGACGACCTATGGTATCATCTACAAGATGCCTCAGCTTTACTGGGTCAATGCTGCTTCAGCTATCATTACCAGTATCTATGCCGGTATCGTTCATCTGAAGTGTTACGGTTTCGGTGGTTACTCGCTGACTAATATCCTGCTGTATATGGGCACGGTACAGGATACCGGCAACTTCACAAAAGCTCTGATCGGTGTTGCGATCATGGCTGTAGTCTCTTTCATAGGTGTATTCGTTACGAAGTGGGACGATTCATCATATACTGATGATGAATAATAATTTTTGTAGAAAAAAATAAAGTTTGATATGCTCTCTGTGTTTTGCAGAGAGCATATACTTGAAAGGGGTAAAAACATGAGAAAGTATGATCGTAAACTTGTTGAAGAGATCAGAAACAGACAGTATGTGAAAAACGTCGATGGCATCGATATCCTGTTTAAACCGGTTCCTGATGACGATCGTGAACATGCGATGGATCCCAGACTTTTTGAGATCGCTTCAATGAAGAAGAAAATGTTTTCGGACAGGGCGAAAGGAGGATACCGTTTATCTAATGAACGCTATCGTCCGGACAAGGTAACATATGACCTGATCGAGGAAGAGATCAATTGTGATGAAAGACTGATACCGGTCAATGGAACACATATGATCGATCTGTATATCTATCGCAGAGCTGATATCAATGATGAAGTTACACCTGTCCTCATTTATCTCCATGGCGGCGGTTTTACAGCCGGTGATATCCACCTGTTTGAAAAACAGATGCAGTATATTGCCGAACAATCCAAAGCGACAGTTGTTTTCCCTGAATACAGGCTGGCCCCGGAGACGCCGTATCCCGGTGCTCACGAGGATGCTTTTGCGAGTGTCGAATATGTATATGATCATGCGGATGAACTCCACATTGACAGAAATAAACTGATGGTAGCCGGCGATTCGGCAGGTGGCGTTCTGACCAACGCCTGTGTCCAGATGGACATCGAAAAAGGACGTAACATGATCAAGAAGATCTACCTGCTTTACCCGTTGTGTGACAACCGTCCGATAGAAGATCTGGTTGAATACGATTGGTCCTATGACTATTATCCGATGTTGGAAGAACAGAAAGAAATTGCGACCAGCAGAGTCGACCGTATCAAAAATGCAGCAAAAAAAGGTGCTGTCAGTCTCTATGATCAGGGTTTCATAAAGGCTCATGAACCATTAATGTCAGCTTATGAAGCAAGTGATGAAATCTTGAGCAAGTTTCCTGAAACGGTCGTAAATAACAGTGAATTCGATTATCTGCGGATTGGTGGCGAACAGTTTGCGAAAAAGCTCAAGAGACTGGGTGTCAATGTCAGACTGGTGACTTACTGTGGTTGTGACCATGGTATCCTGGATATGCTTGGTACCGTCGTACAGGCTGAAGAGATATGCTTGTGTCTGGCTGATGAACTGAAGGCAATGTAGATGGCGATCACTTTCTATTACGTTCGTCATGGTGAGACGATCTTCAATGTGACCGGTCGTTCGCAGGGAGCCTGTGATTCACCTTTGACTGAGCTTGGTATCAGCCAGGCTAAACAAACAGCAGAAAAACTGAAAGACATCGATTTCGACAGAGCCTATTCTTCTTCCAGCGAAAGGGCTGTTGATACGGCTGAACTGATCCTTGAAGGAAGAAACATTCCTCTTGTCAGACTTAAAGGGCTCAGGGAAATGTGTTTCGGCCTGCTTGAAGGATCGAATCTGAATGATGGCGATGAAATGCGGGAATGTTGGGTCAGAAAAGACTTCACGGCTTTTGGCGGAGAAAACAAGGAACAGCTTATTGAAAGGATCAGGATTACTTTCAATAGGATCCTTGAAGACTGCAAAGATGACGATAAGGTTCTGATCGTTTCTCATCGCGGTTATTTCTTTTATATGTTGGAGGCCTTGTTCGGTCAGAACATGGATGAACTTGAACGGAAAGATCCGCAGATCCTGGAACATCTCATTCCCAATGCTTCAGTCGGAATCTTTGAATACGATGGAAAATGGAAGCTGCTTAGGCTTCCGCAATAGGAGAACAACATGGCGATTTTTACGGTAACTTATCGTTCCGATGAACTTAAAAGAGATATAACTTTTAAAGCTTATCTCCCAGCCGATCATCCCGCTTCTTATCCGGATGTCAACGACAGAAAATACAAGACACTTTATATGCTGCATGGTTTGAACTATAACTATGAAGCATGGCTCAAAGAAACTCGTTTTGATAGAATGGCGAGAGACCTTGGTTTGGCTGTGATCTTTCCGGATGGACAGAATTCTTTTTATGTAAATGGTTTAGGCCCTAACAGTGATTTTGGAAAACTGATCGGTGAAGAACTCATCAACTTTACCAGAAGCATTTTCCCTCTCTCTGATAAAAGAGAAGATACTTTCATCGGCGGTTTTTCAATGGGCGGTTTTGGAGCAATGCGCAATGGCCTGAAATATGCAGATACATTCAGCCGTATCATTGCTTTCTCTTCGGCGCTTCATATGTTTGAATTTGAACCGGGAGATGACAGAAGGCAAACGGTGTGCAATGAAGACGGAGTCTTTGGGGATTATTATGAAGCGGTAATGACCGATAAGAATCCGGCTGTTTGTCTAAAGGAATTGTCTGAAAAAGTCAGGAAAAATGAAGCCTTATTCCCTGAAGTTTATATGGTGTGTGGAACAGGTGACAGTCTGATCCATGCGAATCGTTCATTCAAAGACAAACTGTCAAACGAAGGTGTCAAAGTCGTATACAACGAATACGAAGGTAATCATTCTCATGAATTCGTATCTGAGCATTTAAACGAAGCTTTGACCTGGCTTATGAGCTGATAGTTAAGACAAACATTTATAGTGAAGGGTATCTGATATCGTGTTGGATACCCTTTTATATTGTTTACTAATATTTTGCAGTTTACAAATTTATACATAAATGAGATTATTTCTTTAAAGAGATTATGACCCTATTGCAGATGATAAATAAACCGGAACTGATCGATAAGCCTCTTTTTATAGAGGATTTTGTGAATGGAGAAGTCAATTACAATTCAGTAAAGACTCTCTTATCCAGATATGTAAAAGCAGGAGATCTGAAAAGATATGCGCAGGGCATATATTATGTTCCAAAGAAAACCATTCTGGGGGAAAGTACATTGTCTTTCGAAAGCGTCTTCGAAAGAAAATATATCGCTGATAATGAAAAGATCTTTGGTTACTATTCGGGAATGAGTCTGCTGAATCTGGTAGGCTTAAGCAGCCAGGTACCCAATATCCCGGAGATCACTACCAACAATGAGGCTACCAGAAAAAGAAAGGTGAAGATCGGTAAGAGATCTCTCATAGTCAGAAAATCTAGTATAGAAATAAACAGTGATAATGTTTTATATCTGCAGTTTCTGGATATCTTCAGATATGCCGATGTCGAAACGATAAAAGAGAAAAAGGACAGGATAATCGTTTTCTTTGATAGACAGGATCTTTCATTTGAAAAACTATCTGAAATCGAACGGAAAGTTTCGATGAGGATAAGAAAAGCCTTGAGGGATTCAGACATTTTTGACAAGCACACAACACCACTAATAAAATTGAAATGAGGGAAAAATATATGAAAAACAATTCATCAAAACTGCGTTTCTGGATCCTGGTCTGGGGTCTGGGGATCATCGGCCAGCTGTGCTGGAATATCGAAAATCAGTGGTTCAATACCTTCGTCTATGCCAAGATCGCCAAGGATCCGACGATCATCTCCTGGATGGTTGCGGTGTCGGCGATACTTACGACGATTTCCACTTTCCTGTTTGGTACCATGTCGGACCGTTATGGAAAGCGCAAGCCTTTCATGGCCATAGGCTATATCCTGTGGGGTATCTTTACGATCCTGTTTGGAACTACGGAGTTTATCACCAAGGGTCGTAGTGCTACAGGTGAAGTTTTGGTAGTTGCGGGTACGGCGGTCGTTTTGGCGGATGCCTTGATGTCTTTCTTTGGTTCGATGGGCAACGATGCGAGCTTCAATGCCTGGCTCAATGACATGATGAACGACGACAACCGTGGAGGTATCGGTGCCGCTTTGGCGACACAACCTATCATCGGCACCATCATCGGTACGATCTTGGGCGGTATCCTGATCGGTTCCAACGACAACTACATGCGTTTGTTCATCGCTTTTGGCGGTATGGCGATTATCTTTGGTATCCTGTCGTTATTCCTGGTGAAGGATGCGGATGATCTTAAGCCCAACAAAGAAGGTTCCTTCCTGGCTCAGCTGTTCTCGGCTTTTGACTTCAAGGAGCTGCTTAAACATAAAGAACTGGTCTGGGTCTTTCTGACTTTGACGACTTACTTCATTGCTTTCAATGTCTACTATCCTCATGTAGGCAACTATATGATCTATTATCTTGGTTTCTCGGCCGATTCGATCGGTATCATCCAGGGTATCGCTTTGATATTGGGTATGTTTTCGGTAATACCGGCTTCCAAGATGCTCAATAAGGACAAGTTTGTTTTGGCGGCTGTCATTTCCATCATCTTAAGTATGATCGGTGTGGGCATGCTGGGAGTGTTTGGAAAACCGGAATACATCGATCCGACGACGATCCTCAACTGGTCATTGCTGGTGGGTTTATTCTTCTTTGGCTGCGGCTATATTATGTTCATGCAGGTGACATCGGTATGGATGAAGCAGCTGTTCCCGGAAGAGGCCAAGGGTCAGTTTGAAGGTTTTAGGATCATCTTCTTCGTCCTGATCCCGTGGATCGTTTCGCCGTTCATCGCCAATCCGATCATCAAGAACAACGGCGAGATCCTCGACAGTAACGGCTTGGCGGCATATCTGCCGACGCATGTACTGTTTCTGGTCTCGACGATACTGATCCTTTTGACTTTCATTCCTTTGTATTTTGCGGCTAAAGAGAAAAACAGGAGGAACTGATATGAAGATACTTCTGATCGTCATCCTGATCCTGCTGGCCATCGATCTGTTTATCGTTCACAAGTGCCTGCAACTGATCATGAAGCCTTACCGCTATACCAAAGAAGGCATGCGGCAAAAGGAGATCGATAACGGTTTTGAAGATTGTGTTATCGCTTATGAACAGGAATGGGAAAGAAGGCCTTTTACGCTGGAATGTGATAAAGCGGTGTTATCCGGCGAATTCATCGATAATCCTGATGCCAAAGAAGATAAAGTAGCCATCGTCGCTCATGGACATACGGCCAACCGTTACGCTTCTTTGAAGTATGCGAAGATCTTTTATGATGAAGGCTACAATGTCGTTCTTTACGATGAAAGACACTTTGGCGAATCGAGTGGCGATGTTTCGACTTTAGGCATGAAGGAGCGGGAAGACCTGCTTAAGGTCATCGGATTAGTTAAGGAAAGATATGGACAGGATTGCCATATCGCTTTGCATGGTGAATCGATGGGGGCGGCGACGGTCTTACTGGTACTCAGGGATATCGACGTGGATCTGGTGGTGGCGGACTGTCCATTTAGTGACAGTGTGCGGCTTTTCAGGGAATACATCGTCAACAATCTGCATATCCCACCTGTAACCGTTATGACTTTGCTGATACCGGTAGCCAAATATATACATGGCTATCTGATCGAAGATACGGCACCGATAAAAGCCGTTGAATCAAGCGATGTGCCGATCTGTTTCATGCATGGAACGGCTGATAAGCTGATCGATTGCGATCATTCCAAGCAGATGATAAAGGTCGCAAAAAATCCTTTGAGTCGTCTGCATCTGTTTGAAGGTTCCGATCATGCGATGTCGATCGTCAATGATCGAAGCCGTTATGAAAAGCTGATGAAAGAGTTCATAAACGAAGTAAACAAAGAAGCTGTCTGATCACTTGTACTACAAGGAGCGACAGCTTCTATTTTTGTTACAGATAAGGAATTAATTTTGCGATAAGATATGTCTTTGCGTTGATCTGTCAAGTGGCTTTTCAGAATTAAAACGACTCTTTGATTTTATTTGCCGTAGACTTTCCTTTATTCAGAGTTTTCTCATAGATCTCTTCGACGATGGCAGGGAATTGTTCATACAGGACCTTGGTACCTTCCATCGTGATGCCACCGGGCGTGGCTACTTCTTTGACGACCTGGGTGAAATCAAGTTTTTCTTTGATCATGAGTTCACTGGAGGCATTGACGGTATTGAGGATCATAGTTATGATCTTTTCTTTTTCCAGGTCCGTATACTTTTCCCCGACTTTGGCGAAGATGTCGAAGATGGCAGCGATGAAGCCGGGCATGCAGCCGACGAAGTCGGAAGCGATGGCCAGCTGATCTTCTTCCATCTCGTTGATATTACCGATTAATGACAGAAGTTCTTTGAGTTTATCTTTATCTTCAGATGTGACTTTATCGTTATAGGCGACGAGAGTCTCGGAACGTTTGATCTTGCCATTGAGGTTGGGTATGACTTTGGCGATCTTATGATCGATGATCTGCGAAAGCATTTCAAAGCTGACAGCTTCATTTAAGGAAACGATCATCTTATCTTTTTTGACGCTGTCCTTGATATCTTCAAAGACTTCCTTGATCTGATAGGGACCGGTACAGACAAACAGGATGTCCGCTTTTTCGGCTGCTTCTTTGTTGTCTTTGCAGGGTTCACAATTTGCGGGCAGGTCCTTAAGTTTTTCAATATTTCTATTGGCGATATGGATATGATGTTTCTGGGCAAAGCTTTTTGCCAGCATGGAGCCCATGGCTCCGTAGCCGATGATGGATATGTTCATATGGCACCTCTTTTTTCTAATCTTATCACGACGGATCTTAGCCTATGATAAGGATGCATAGGTTATAATGGGAATGTTGGAGACTTACTATGAATGCATTAGATAAATATCGGGAACTGTATCGCAAGGATCCCGAATACACTTCTTTCTGTCCGTATCGCATCTCACCTTTGGGAGCTCATATCGACCACCAGAACGGTATCATCAACGGTCTGGCTATCGACAAAGGTATCAGTATCTGTTACAGCGAAAAGCGTAACGGCATCGTGGAACTCACTTCTTTAAATTTTGAGAAGAGAGCTCAGTTCCATGTGGAATCCGTACCTGAGATCAAGGAAGGCGACTGGGCCGATCACTTAAGAGGAGCGACGATCCAGCTAGGTCGGCGCAATAAGCTGCATGCCGGGATGTCGGCAATCATTGAGGGTTCTTTGCCTATCGGCGGTCTTTCTTCTTCGGCGGCGGTCATCATCGTTTTTCTGACGGCTTTGGCTAAGGTCAATGGCATTCATCTGGGTCAATGGGAACTGATCGAGATGGCCAAGGCGGCAGAGAACGAATACGTTGGAGTCAACTGCGGCAAGCTCGACCAGTCTTGCGAAGTCTTATGCCGTAAGGATCATCTGCTGTATCTTGACTGCCTGGATGATTCCTATGAACTGATCGCCAAAAATGAAGCGATGCCTGAATTCAAGATCGCGGTCTTCTTTTCGGGACTGGAGCGTTCATTAAGCAATTCCAAATACAATCTGCGTCAGGATGAATGCAAGGCGGCCGCCTATTCTTTACTGGCTTACGCGGGCGATGATTACGGCAAGTTCAACGAGACCAGATTAAGGGATGTCGATGAAAAGATCTATGAGGCTTATAAGGAAAGACTGCCGCAAAACTTCCGCAAAAGAGCCGATCACTACTATTCCGAAATCGCCAGGGCCAGAAAAGGTGCCGAATACTGGCGTAACGGTCAGTTAAAAGAATACGGTCAGCTGGTATTTGAATCGGGACTCAGTTCCATCCGCAATTACGAATGTGGCTGTCCGGAACTGATCAGACTCTATGAGATCATGACAAAGTCCGAAGGCATCTATGGCGGACGTTTCTCAGGAGCCGGTTTCAAGGGCTGTTGCATGGCTTTGGTCGATCCCTATTATCTGGAAGAAATTGAGGCCACGGTAACTCAAGAGTATCTGAAATCTTTCCCGGAACTAGAGGGGAAGTATTCCTTCCATGTCTGTGAAAGTGCCGATGGGGTGAAGCTATGAAGTGCATCATCATCGCGGCCGGCTATGCCACCAGACTCTATCCTTTGACGGAGAATTTTCCCAAACCTTTACTCAAGGTAAACGGCCGAAGCATCCTCGATCATCTGTTGGATGACATTCACAGCGATATTCAAGAGTATATCGTCGTGACCAATCACCGTTTCTATGAACAATTCCTTGATTGGGCAAAGGATAGAAAAGAGAAGATCAGCGTCATCGACGATCTTACTACCAGCAACGAGACCAGACTTGGGGCGGTCAGAGATATTCAACTGGCAGCTAAAGAGGTCGATGAAGACTGTCTGGTGATGGCAGGCGACAATCTGTTGGATTTTTCATTGGATGGTTTCATAACTTTTGCGCTAGAGAAGAATTCCTCATGTATCATGTGCCATAAGGAAGAAAGGCTTGAGGCTTTAAGAAAAACGGCGGTCATCACGGTCGATGAAAATCAGCTGATCACCTCCTATGAGGAGAAGCCACAGTTTCCTAAAGGGGATCTGGCGGTCCCGCCTTTCTATTTCTATAAAAAGGACGATCTTAAGATGATCGACCAGGCGCTTGAGGAGGGATGCAAAGCCGATGCCCCGGGTTCCTTTGCGGCATGGCTGTCTAAGAAGAAAGACATGTATGCCTATCCGATGCCGGGCAAACGCTACGACATCGGTGATCTCAAGAGTTACGAGTATGTTCAAAGTATATTCAATTAAGTTATAGACCTGCCGGAATGGGGCAGGTTTTTTGTTTATTGGGTTCAATCACAAAATTCATATGAATTTCTGGCATACGATCACAAAAACGGCACGAATTAATGTTTAAGAAAAAATGCAGATCCTTTACGGGCCTGCATTTGTCTATAGTTTGATCCTGGAGTTTTTAGTTGTTTTCGATCTCTTTACGGGTCTTAATCAGGCATTCAATGACATGGTCGATGTCTTCCTTGGTATGGTTGGCACAGACCTGGGTCCTGATCCTGGCTTTGCCTTTGGGGACGACCGGATAAGAGAAAGCGACGACATAGATGCCTTTTTCCCGCATCTTGGCGGCATAGGCACCGGCCAGCTTCTCTTCATATAACATGATCGGGACGATCGGGTGAACGCCGTCGATGATGTCGAAGCCGTTTTCTTTGAGTTTGTCGCGATAGTACTTCGTCACTTCCATCAGATGGACTCTTTCTTCACCGCTTTCCTTGAGCATGTCGAAGAGTTCGATACTGGCGCCGGCAATGGCCGGAGCCAGAGTGTTGGAGAACAGATATGGCCTGCTGCGTTGTCTTAGCAGGTCGATGATCTCTTTTCTACCGGAGGTATAACCGCCGGAGGCACCGCCCAGGGCTTTGCCTAAGGTACCGGTAATAACATCTACTCGGCCTTGGACACCGCAATATTCGACCGAGCCACCGCCGTTTTCGCCGATGAAGCCGGCAGCGTGGGAATCGTCGACCATGACCAGGGCCCCGTATTTATCTGCCAGTTCGCAGATGCCTTTGAGGTTGCAGATGATGCCATCCATCGAGAAGACACCGTCGGTGGCTATCAGTTTGATACGGGCCCCGTCTTTATCGGCCTGAACGAGCTTTTCTTCCAGATCTGCCATATCATTGTTCTTATAGCGGTATCTCTTGGCTTTGCACAATCTGACGCCGTCAATTATGGAAGCGTGGTTGAGTTCATCGGAGATGACCGCATCTTCATCAGTCAGTAGCGTTTCAAACAGACCGCCGTTGGCATCGAAACAGGAAGAATACAGGATCGTATCTTCGGTTTTGAGAAATTCCGAGATCTTGGCTTCCAGGGTCTTGTGGATGTCCTGGGTACCGCAGATGAAACGCACGGATGCCAGACCGTAGCCTCTTTCATCGTAGGTCTTTTTGGCAGCTTCGATCAGACGGGGATCGTTACCCAGCCCCAGATAGTTGTTGGCACACATGTTGAGCAGCTTTTCACCGTTTTCCATGACGATATAGGCGCCTTGCGGGGAGACATAGGGAGCTTCAGCCTTGAACAGACCGGCTTCTTCAATGTCTTTGACCGTTTGCGCGTAGTAAGCTAATGTTTCGTTTTTGTTCATAATTGTTCCACCTTGTCGATATTCGTCCAGTCAAGTATGACTTTTCCTGAGTTTCCTGATAACATCGCATCGAAACCTTTCTGATAATCGGTGATGTCGAATCTGTGCGTGATGATCTTGGAGATGTCCAGACCCGCTTCGATCATCGTGGTCATCTTGTACCAGGTATCCCAGACCTTGCGGCCGTAGATGCCTTTGAGGTTGAGACCGGAGAAGATGATCTTTTCCATGTCCACCGTCGTATCATCAGGTAACAGTCCCAATAGAGCGATATTGCCGCCGTTTTTCATGTTGTGGACCATCTGGTTGAGAGCCGATGGAGCACCTGACATCTCGAGTCCGACGTCGAAGCCTTCCTTCATGCCGATCTCTTTCATGACATCTTCAAGTTTTTCGTTTTTAAGGTCGACTACTCTGGTCGCTCCCATGGTTTTGGCCATGTTGAGACGGTAGTCGTTGAAGTCGGTGACGACGACGTGTCTGGCGCCGGAGAACCTGACGATGGCAGCCGCCATGCAACCAATGGGTCCGGCTCCGGTGATCAATACGTCTTCACCTAAGACGTCATATGTCAAGGCCGTATGTGTGGCGTTGCCATAGGGGTCGAAGATCGCATAGAGTTCCTGGTCGATGGATTTTCTGGTCTTCCAGACGTTGACGTAGGGGATGACCAGATATTCGGCAAAGGCACCATTGCGGTTGACGCCGACACCTTCGGCATCCTTGCAGTTTTCGCGGTGTCCTTCCAGACAGTTGCGGCATTTGCCGCAGGTGATATGGCCTTCGCCGGAGACGATGTCGCCTGGTTTGAAGCCTCTGGCTCCCGGTCCGGTTTCGACGATCTCGCCGACGTATTCATGTCCGATGGTCAGACCCGGTTTGATGGTTTTCTGAGCCCATTTGTTCCACTGGTAGATGTGCACATCAGTGCCGCAGATGGCCGTCTTCAGGATCTTTATCTTGACATCGTTGTAGCCAACTTCGGGTATGGGGACCCTCTTGGGCCAGATACCCACTTCCGGCTTTTCTTTGACTAAAGCCCACATTAGATTATCATTCATTTTAATTATCCTCTGCTTTCATTATAGCCTATTTGGGGGATGGATTTGGACCTGCCTGAAAAATATGTGAATTTAGGATTTTTTGTCTAAAACTAAGTTTTTTTACCACTTTTAGATAAAAATCATAAAGATTGAGAAAAAATTGTATCAAGACATCATTTATTCATTGGCACTTATGTTGCTTTGAGGTATAGCCCATTTAGATGTTGCTTTTATAGTTTCACACGGGTAATATCGGGGGAATGTTATCATAACAGAAATGTTTCGTTTGGGCTTCCGTCCAAAAAGACAAAATTACCAGAAAAAGCAACTGTGGATGTCATCTAAAGTAAGGCAACAATAACGACTGGAATTTCAGTTTTAACTTCAGGTTTGGATCATTTTTTACAAAAACGTGTTGACAAGAAGCGTTGGCTATTGATAGTATGATGATGTTGATGGGAATGTTACTCTTCGAGGCTTTACCCAGAAACTTGATTCAAGTTTCTTTGGAGTATGCTTTGGGGAGGATTTTTTGTTTAAAGGGATAATAGAATGAAAGTCGTCAAGAGGATAAACAACAATGTTGTAGAATGTATTGACAGCTCTGGCCAGGAGATCATCGCGTTCGGTAAGGGGATCGGATTTCATGAAATACCATACGAACTTACCGATATGAGTCTGGTACAGAGAACATACTACGGCATTCACAAAAATTACTATCAGCTGGTAAATGAAATACCGGAGGAAGTATTCGAGGTTTCTAGCAGGATCGTCGATTCTGCAAGAAACAAACTGGATTGTACATTCAATCCGAATATCTTCTTTACCCTGGCAGATCACATCAACTATTCGATCATTCGAATACAGAAGGGAATGTATATCAATTACTCAATCAAGTATGATATCAAACATTTCTATCCCAAAGAATATGAAGTCGCAAGCTCTGCAGTCAGGCTGATCAACAAGGTTCTGAAAACAGAGCTTCCGGATGAGGAGATCACCGGAATTGCGATGCATATCCTTACCAACAAGATCGATACCGGGAATTATGATGAAAAGGTATTCGAAAGATTGGCAGCAGAGATTGTAAAGATCGTAGAAAACAGCTTTGAGATCAAGATCGACACTTCCAGCTTTAACTATTCAAGGTTCATGACCCACCTGAGGTATCTGCTTCAAAGAAGGTCAAGCGGCGAGATCAAGATCGGAGGAAACGAAAAGATCTTTGAATCGCTGATCAATGAGTATCCTGAGACATATGAATGTGTTGAAAGGATCAAGAAGTATTTGTCACAAACATTAAACTTTATTTTAGATGATGATGAGTCACTCTATCTGATGCTTCATGTCAACAGATTGTGTGCCTCCGAGGGATGTTACTGAAGAAGGCTTTAACCTCGATCAAGCATAAAGAACAGAAAGATAGTTCTTTATTGTATGATCGGGGTTTTATTTATTTTGATATTTACAGCGGATGGCCAACGCTGCAGATATAGATGAGAAAAGAAAAAGGAGAAGAAAAATGTCAAAGCGTAATTATGAAGAATTGTCAAACAGGATTCTTGAACTGGTTGGTGGAAAAGGGAATGTCAGTTATTTTACACACTGTATTTCCCGTTTAAGATTCAATCTCAAGGATCGTGGATTAGTAAGGCAGGAAGAACTGAATAAATTAAAAGGTGTTATGGGTACTACCTGGGCAGGTGACCAGTTCCAGGTCATTATCGGAACGGAAGTCACAGATGTTTACAATACGATCTGTGAGATTGCCGATCTGGAAAAAGAAGATGCGATTGACGAAAATCTTGATGGGGTCAAGAAGGGAAGTGCGAATCCGTTTAAAGTCGCTCTGGATATGATTTCAGGATCATTTGTTCCGGTTCTGCCGATTCTGATTGCCTGCGGTAATGTTACGGTTGTTTTAACTCTGCTTGGCTATTTCAATCTGATCGATACGACTTCATCTACTTATCAGCTTTTGGTCAATGTCGCGAATACAGGCTTCTATTTCATGCCGATATTCGTCGGTGCTTATGCAGCTAAAAAACTGAACTGTATGCCGGTGCTGGGAATGCTGATGGGGGCAGTGCTCATTTATCCGCAAACCGCTGAACTGATCAGTTCCGGAGCAGCTACGATATTCGGCTTACCGATCAGAGCAGCTTCTTATACTTCTACTGTCTTCCCGATCGTTGTAACAGTGTTCGTGATGAGCTATGTCGAGAAATTTCTGGTAAAGATCTCTCCGAAATCTCTCAGAACAATTATTGAACCGTTTGGAACATTGCTGATCATGCTTCCTCTGGAACTTTGTTTATTGGCTCCTTTAGGATCTATCATCGGTAAATATATCATTGCAGCCATCATGTGGATCAAAGATACATTCGGTTTTCTTGGCGTTGCAATCTATGCGGGAATGGGTCCGATTATCTTCTTAACAGGCATGAATACTGCGGTTGTTTCTTACCTTGTTGGCGCTTTTGTACAGACAGGTACAGAACCATTCTTAGTTGCTTGTGCATGTATGTCTAACTTCGCTTTGCTGGCTGTAACGATTGCGATTGCAATCAAGACAAAGGATGAGGATGTTCGATCCAAGGCGATCGCAACATCTATCACAAACGGCATCGGTGGAGTATCAGAGCCCGCATTATTCGGAGTTGTTGCTCCAAGAAAATATGCTTTGATCTCCAATATGATCGGCGGATTCTGTGGCGGCATCATCATCGGTTTAACATCTACCGTTGCACATTCTTTCCCTGCGGGAGCCGGACTGTTAAGATTTGCATGCTTCATAGGTCCGGAAGGAGCCGGAGATCTGATCAATGTATTAATCGGTACGGCTGTTTCGATGGTTGTTGGATTTGTATTAACCTGGATCACATTTGATAAGGACCCTGCAAACAAGGACGAGCAGAATGCAAATGCATAAATAATATACGGAGAAAGAGAAAGATCTCTTTCTCCATCAATGATATGAAATGGAGGACAATATGAGCGAATTGAAATTACCTGAAAACTTCATCTGGGGAGCTTCCATCTGCGGTGCGCAATGCGATGGTGCCTGGAAAGAAGATGGCAAAGGCGAAAACATATTAGATCATCAGACCGTGTGTGATTCAAACAAAACACGCAGATTTACACACGAAATCAATCCCGACTATTACTATCCGAATCACGACGGAAACGATTTCTATCACAGATACAAAGAAGATATCGGATATATGGCAGAACTGGGTTTTAAGTCCATGAGGTTCTCTGTCATGTGGACAAGACTGTATCCGACCGGCGAAGAGGAATTACCTAATCCGAAAGGTTTGCAATACTATCACAATATCATTAACGAGCTGAAGAAATATGATATGGAACCGGTCATCATGTTGTCACATCTGGATTTTCCATATCATCTGGCAATGAAATACGGTGGGTGGTCTGACAGAAGAGTAATAGATCTCTTCTTGAAATTCTGTAAGACTGTTGTCACTGAGTTTAAAGGCGATGTTAAGAAATATATCGGATTCAACGAGATCAATATTTTGTGTCAGCCGATCGGCTCAACACTGGGCGGTATTATTCCTGATCATGATTTTGATCTGAATATCGTCAAGATTGTTCCACAAGAATCACAGGAGGATATGAATAAACGGTTCAGAGCTCTCCATAACCAGTTTGTTGCAGCTGCAAAACTGGCAATCATGGCCAGAGAGATCGATCCAGAAATCAAGATCGGTGGTTGCGTATCCGGCAAATGTATCTATCCCCTGACGCCAAATCCAAAGGATGTCTTAGCGGCACAGCAGGCGATGCAGATACCGGATTGGTTTGTCGGAGATATGCTGGTAAAAGGCGAATATTCATATTTTGCAAAAAGATACCTGGAAAGAAATAACATTGATAACGGTGCGTTACCCGAAGATGCACAGATCCTGAAAAAGGGAACGATCGACTTCTATACGATCAATTACTATTCTTCCGGTTGCATCAGCTCAGATGATTCGGTCGCTAAAGACTGCGCTATGAACATGTTTATTTCCACAAAGAATCCTTATCTTGAAGCTTCTGAGTGGGGCTGGCAGATTGATGCAGATGGGCTCAGATATCTGTGCAACGAGATCTATGGCAGATACGGCATCCCTATCATGATCTTGGAGAATGGTATCGGTGCAGCTGAACAGCTGAATGAAAACAATACCGTATCCGACCCATACAGAAAAGAATATATTGCAAAACACATCCAGGCAATGAAAGAAGTCATTGATGATGGTATAGAACTGCTTGGATATTATTACTGGGCACCGATCGATCTGGTGAGCGCATCAACAGGTGAAATGATGAAACGTTATGGTTTTGTCTTTGTCGATCACTATGACGATGGCAGCGGAACGATGAAGAGATATAAGAAGGAAAGCTTTGAATGGATGAAGAAAGTCCTTCATTCAAACGGGGAAGATCTGGAGTATTAAATGAAGCTTTTAGTACAATCAGATGACTATGGGATCACACCTGCAGTATCATCGGGCATCCTCTATGGAATTGAACACGGTATCGTAAGAAACACCGGTTTGTTTGTCAATATGGAATGGGCTCCGATGGTAGTAGAATGGATCAGACCCTATCTCGATAAGATCTGTTTTGGAATCGATCTGAATCTTTCCGCAGGATGTCCGGTATGTGCATATAACGAGGTTAAAAGCCTTTGTCAGAATAATGAAATGTTTATGACTTCCAAAATGCACAGACAGGCTGAAAATGCAAAACCGATGCTGTACGAAGAGATATTAAAAGAGTATCACGCTCAGATTGATCGATTCATAGAACTCGTCGGCAAAAAGCCTGGATATCTTCACGGACATGCCTACAGAAACGAAGATACTGATAAAGCAATGTCGGAGTGCTCAAAGCACTATGAAATTCCGATATCTTCTGAAATCCTGAAAGAGAAAGGTGTAAAGTGCAATCCTATGTCTTGGTACCCTATGCAGAAAGAATATGATTCTGTACTGGATATTGATACGGTTTCGTATTTTGTGAATGATGTTAACGGATACCTTGACAGTGATATTTCCTTTATTTTGACACATTGCGGTTATGTGGACAGAGAGCTGTTTCAATTGTCATCTTATACTTTGTTGAGAACGAAAGATCTGGAAGCGATGACAAGTGAGGAAGTAAAAGGATGGGTGATCAAAAACAACATCGAACTGATTACTTATTATGACTTACAAAAATTGTAAGAAGCAAAAAATAAAGATTGTTTTTCAGAAGACCTGCATTAGGTCTTTTGTTGTTATACAGGAATTTACCTGTACCTTTGAAGTATAGATTATTTTGACGTTATTTCTGATGTATCACAGGAATATTGATGGGGGAACGCTTTCGTAACAGAAATGTTCCGTTTAGGTACAGTTTAAAAAAATATAGTATTGCTTTTGAAAAAGCAATATCAAACTGAAAACTGAAATGTTTTTTGAAAACAAACTAGGTCGTTTGTCTGCTTTTTAATGACACAGATATTGTGTTATTTTCAGCTATGCTAATGAAGAAAAAGACACATTTTTGCTTTAAATGGTCTTGTCTAGAAAACAGTTTATTTCAATGTTCGCAATAAAAAACGGCCAAAAGCGACCGTTCGAGACTTAATTATTATTTTAAAATCATAACCTTAATGCCCCTATCATATAAATCCACCATTTGAAATGGTGGACCAGTAATAACAGTAGTGTTACACGAAGTACCAGGATAAAAAAAGCCTATGATATCCTGTTTGTGGGTCTCAACCACATACAAGA
>JAFRIG010000011.1 GCA_017432895.1 Erysipelotrichaceae bacterium
AAGAGATCTGAACAAAAGAAACAAAACAGAATAATCAGTATATTCTCCTATCAAAAAAAGTCATCCGGATACAGATAATAATCCATATACGGATGACTTATTAATTCGGTTCAGAAGCTGGTTTTACCCGTTACAGCCCCTCAATCCAGTTTCTGTAATTCGATCTTATCAAGGAAAGCCTCGATCTTGCCTTTATCCGGCGGATTGGAACCTTCCATCTCCACACTGGCGGAAGCACAGGACATAGCCAGCTTCATGGTATCCACATAGCTTAAGTCCATTTCTTTGCCATAAGCCATCGCCGCGACCATACTGTCACCTGCTCCGACCGGGGAAACGAAGTTTACCTTCACCGCCTTGGCCTTGTAGGTCTCTTTACTGATAAACAATGCCCCTTCTCCACCTAGAGATAAGACAATCGTATCGATGCCAAGTTCTTTACAGCGTTTGATTGCTTCCTTTTCTTCATATTCAAAACCGAAAAGTCCGCAGATCTCATCCTTATTGGGCTTGATGACATCGGGATTGGCTTTTAAAGCCTGTTTAAGCCTTTCCCCGTCGCAATCAAGTACCACGTAATTGCCTTTTTCCTTGACCAGTTTGACCATCCGATAATACAGATCGTCGCTCAGATTCTTCGGCGCACTGCCCGAGATCACGATCGTCTGATTTTCAACAGTTCCCAGATAAGCAAATAACTTATCCAGATCCTCTTTTGAAACATCGGGACCTTTTTCGTTTTCTTCGATCAATTCACCGTTGGCGATCTTCTTGGTGTTGGTCCGTACCTTGCCCTCGATTTCAATGAAATGATGTTCGATACCCATCGCATCGAGGACATCGGTGATCATCCTGCCGTTATCTTTGCCCAAAAAGCC
This sequence comes from Erysipelotrichaceae bacterium, assembly GCA_017432895.1. Taxonomy (GTDB): domain Bacteria; phylum Bacillota_I; class Bacilli_A; order Erysipelotrichales; family Erysipelotrichaceae; genus Colivicinus. The sequence continues at coordinate 879 of JAFRIG010000011.1, forward strand.
GGTACAAAGACTCGGACAACCCAGCTGTTTGAGGACCTTGGAAACATTGATACCCTTGCCGCCAACGTTGAACATCGTCTCATTTTCACTTATCGTCTTATCGATGGCGGGATTGCAGGTAACCGTGATTATCATTTTTAATCTATCCTCCTTGGCAACAAAACCGGATCACCTTATTCATAGCGATATATCTAATAGACTATATCTCAACTAAATAACGATATTGACTACTCTTCCTCTGATGACGAAGTGTTTCTTTATCTGGTTGCCATCCGTGTACTTTCTGACATTCTCCTGAGCCAAAGCCGTCTCATAGATCTCGTCATCCGAAGCATCGGCCGCGATCGTAAACTTCGCTCTGACCTTGCCATTGACCTGAACGGCGATCTCCTTTTCTTCGACGACCAGTTTTGATTCATCGCATACCGGCCAGGGGCGATATGCCAGATCATCTTTGCCGGTGAGGATCTCATAGAGTTCACAGCCCAGATGCGGGGCATAGACCGACAGCATCTGTACGAAGTCGATGGCATAAGGCTTGTAGACCTTGCCTTCCTTGTAGCACTCGTTGATGAAGATCATCATCTGCGAGATCGCGGTATTCAAACGCAGGTTCTCGATATCTTCGGAGACCTTCTTAACCGTGAAGTTGTAGACGTAATCGAGCTTGCCGTCGTTTTCTTCACAAAGCTTCTCCGGATCATTCATCAGTCGATAAACTCTCTCCAGCCACCTGTGAGCTCCCTCGATACCCTGTGTTGACCAGGGCTTGTCAGCCTCCAATGGCCCCATAAACATCTCATAAAGCCTCATCGTATCCGCCCCGTAGCGGTCGACGATGTCGCTGGGATTGACGACGTATTCCGGGAAACGCTTGCCCATCTTGATGCCGTTGGCACCCAGGATATAGCCCTGATGGACCAGCTTCTGGAAAGGTTCGGCACAAGGCACGAGACCCTTGTCGTAGAGGTAGTTGTTCCACATGCGCGAGTATAACAGATGTCCGACCGCATGTTCCGGACCGCCGACATACAGATCGACCGGCATCCAGTGTTCCAGCAGTTTATAATCCGCAAATTCCTTGTCGTTATGCGGATCGATATAGCGCAAGAAGTACCAGGAAGAACCGGCGGAACCGGGCATCGTGGAAGTCTCCCGCTTGCCTTTTTTGCCATGGTATTCGACATTGACCCAGTCTTGAGCCTTGTCAAGTGGCGCACCGGTCTTGGAAGGACCGTAGTCGTCGAGCTCCGGCAGGATCAGCGGCAGATCTTCATCATCCAGAACGCCGACCGTACCGTCTTCGTAGTGGATGACCGGGATCGGTTCACCCCAGTAACGCTGTCTGGCGAAGATCCATTCTCTGAGCTTGTAGTTGATCTTCTTCTTGCCCAGGCCTCTTGCCTCCAGCCATTCCAGCATCGCATTGATGGCGTCTTCCTTGTTTAAGCCATCCATGAAACCGGAATTGATGTGGATGCCATCCTGTGTCCAAGCTTCCTTGGAGATGTCACCACCTTCCAGAACCTAGATGATATCGATACCGAACTTCTTCGCAAAGTCGTAGTCACGTTCATCGTGAGCCGGAACAGCCATGATAGCACCGGTACCGTAGGTCATCAGGACATAGTCCGAGATCCAGATCGGGATCTTCTTATCGTTGACCGGATTGATCGCATAAGCACCGGTAAAGACACCGGTCTTTTCCTTGTTCAGTTCGGTCCTTTCCATTTCGGATTTCGAGGCACATTCTTTCTTATAAGCCTGTACCTCCTCATACCTGTCAGCCGTCGTGATCTTATCGACCAGCGGATGTTCAGGTGAAAAGACGCAATAAGTCGCCCCAAACAAAGTATCGCAACGGGTCGTGAAGACCGTGAAATCCTCGTCATGATCGGCGATCTTGAACTTCACTTCCGCACCGATGGACTTGCCTATCCAGTTGCGCTGTATCTCTTTGGTCGATTCAGGCCAGTCGATATCGTTGAGGTTGTCCAAAAGTTTTTCCGCAAAAGCCGGGATATCGATGATCCACTGTTTCATGTTTTTGCGCACGACCGGATAACCGCCTCTTTCCGACTTGCCATCGATGACTTCGTCGTTGGCCAAAACACAGCCCAACTCCTCGCACCAGTTCACCGGCATCTCGATGGACTTGGCATAGCCGTCCAAGAACAGCTGTTTGAAGATCCATTGGGTCCACTTGTAGTAATCCGGATCGGAAGTTGAAACGACTCTTGACCAGTCATAGGAGAAACCCAGGCCCTTGAGCTGTTCGGTAAAGTGATCGATATTCTTCTGCGTGAAACCGGCGGGATGGTTGCCCGTCTGGATGGCATACTGTTCAGCCGGCAGACCGAAGGAATCGAAACCCATCGGATGCAAGACATTGAAACCCTTCATCCGCTTATAACGGCTGACCACATCGGTCGCCGTATAGCCCTCCGGATGTCCGGCATGCAGACCGACGCCCGAAGGATAAGGGAACATATCCAGGGCATAGAATTTAGGCTTGGAGAAATCTTCGATATCCGTCTTGAAAGTCTGATTCTTCTCCCAGAAATCCTGCCACTTTTTTTCGATACTCTTGAAGTCAAATGTGCTCATAACATACCTCCGCAAATAAAAAAGGTGATCACAAGGGCGCTGACGCGCGGTACCACCTTAATTTCTAACTCTAAGTCTTTAACGCAGACCTGCGATTAATCGTCGCATCAGGCGAGTTCATTGCCCCTTTCAACCGGTTTGCACCAGACACCGGCTCGCTGCATGATCAGGGCGACTACTATTCCTGAAGATTACTATTTAATATTAATATTTTGCTTAGCCAATTTCAACCGCCGTTTAGTCGCCGTTGATGATCTCCAGCGCCTTCTGGAACTGCGGATCCTTGTCCCTGTTGTTGGCCAGCTGCCTTCTGGTCAAAGAGATGATCGAAGAGAAAGTATCTTCGTTCAAGACCTGATCGACTTGTAGCCCGTTATCAGCCTTATAGGCCTCCAGAGCTTTCGCCGTCGATTCATCGAAATAACCATCGGTCCTGTCCACTTCATAGCCCAGATAAGCCAGAGCCTTCTGTACGACTATCACCGATTCGGAGACAGAATCATATTCGTAAGTCTCATCTTCTTCCATCTCATAATAAGTCTGATAATAGATATCCGGCATCCTGACCTTCACATCGGGTTCGATACCGACTTTGTCGATCGAAACCCCATCCGGTGAATACCAGTAGTAGGAAGTCAGTTTGATGACCCCGCCGTTGTCTAAGACGCGGTTGGTCTGAATGACACCCTTGCCGAAAGTCGTTTCCCCGACGATCGTGACGCCCTCACATCTTTCTCTTAAAGCGATCGCAAACACTTCGGCAGCCGAAGCGGTATCTTCGCTGACCAGAAGCACGATCTTTTTGAGATTCTGATAGTAAGGAGAATTGTTAGGCGTGACATCGACCGCTTCCTTGCCATCGACACCTTTTTGTCTCAGATATACTTCATTGGGTCCGATGAACAAACCGCAAATATCCCTGACCGAACCCTGGTAGCCTCCACCGTTGCTTCTAAGATCGATGATGATCTTACTGAAATCGGGATAGGCATCCAGGTATTTGATGCACTCTTCGCAAGTCGTCGTGCCGAAACTGTTGAGTTCCATGACGATGTAATCATCCTGCGTATAGGCAAAGACCGTCGAATTGACCACGCCTCTTGTCACTGCGACATCGAAAGTCTCGGTTCCTCTTTCAATGGTCAGGATGACATCGGTGCCTTCGATGCCCAGTACCAGAGCACGGATATCGTCGCTGCTCAAACCGGCTACATCGGTCCCGTCGATCTTGATTATCGCATCCCCTGCCATCAGTCCGGCCTTTTCCGCCGGTGAGGAATAGAAGACTCTGACGATCAGGCCTTTGTTGCCGACATAGGTGTATTCCACGCCGATGCCCACATAGTTGCCGTTGATGCTGTCGGAGAAGGAATTCATCTCTTCCGCCGACATATAAGTGGTATAGGGATCGAAATCGAAAGCCGTCATCCCATATAAGGCCTTGTCTTCCAGCTCCTGATCGAGATCATCATACTGATCGGAATATAACCAGTAGCGGTTCATGATCTGTTTGATATCCTCATAAGCCGAACTGTCAGAGGAACCGCCTTTGGAGATGTACGTGGATGTGCGGCCAAGAAAGATTCCTAAACCCAGACACAAGACACACAGCAAAACCATCAGCAGTCTTCTGATTCTCTTCTTGCGCCTTTGTGTCCTTTCGGAGCTTAGCGGCACTTTTTTAAGATCGTATAATACGGTATTTTCTTCTATGTTCATATTTTTAACCCGGCAGATAGAGTTCAGGATTCAGGATACACGGAGCCGGCGTTCCGTTTTCACAGCGGTTATTGTAAGCGGTACGGCCACGTCCGACCGAGAAAGTCGCATTCCAGGACATGTCAAGGAACTCACCTAGTGAACCCTTGCCCAGACGGTACATTTCGATATGGCAGTGCGGGCCGGTCGAAGATCCCGAAGATCCGACGGTTCCGATCGTGTCATCCTGGAAGACCAGGTCACCATAGGAAACATAGATATTCTGCAAGTGGAAGAAGATGAAGCCGTAGACGGTACCGTCAACTTCACACATCATATAGACCTGGTTGCCCCCACCCGCAATAGGATCGCCGTCATAGCAGCCCAGATAGCCGTTGCCATAGCCGCCGTTGGCCCTGATGATGACACCACTGGCCGGGGCATGGATGGCCGTTCCTCTGGAAGCCGCATAGTCGACACCCAGGTGCCAGGCTCCGGAAAGGAAGGTCGGATCATAGTTCCAGACGGTCGCCGTGATCCAGGAGTTGTGGACAGCCGCCACGAATTCCGTATTGATGCCTAAGGCATCGACGATCTCCTTTAATTCGGAGTAGGACTGCGCGATATCTTCTTTTTCATTATTCAGTTCATCGATCTGATTCTGGATCTCCGCCTCTTTGGCCTCGTAGTATTCCTGCATCTCGATCAGTTCAGCCTGTTTGACGACGATCTCTTCATAGTCGGCATCCAGCTGTTCCTTGGCTGCCGCCAGTTCGAGCTTGTCGGCCGTCAGCTGTTCGATCGTTTCCAGCAGGGTCTGTCGATCGGACTTGTCCTTGGAAAGTATGGCCTCGACGCCATAGACCCGGCTGAGCATATCCGAGAAGGACTTGGAACCCAGGATGAATTCCAGATAGCCGTTGAAGTGCATCGACTTCTGTGCTTCGCTCATGCGATTGAGGACTCTGGCATTGAGAGCTTCGACCTTGGCTTCATTGTCGGCGATCTGCCTTTCAAGTTCTTCGATCCGATCGCGCAGATCATCGATCTGCACCTTCAAAGCATCGATCTCCTCTTGCAGAGCTTCAGCCTTCTGGGAATACTCGGCAACCAAGGCTGAGATCTTTTCCATCTGCCCTTCGCTCTCCTTGATCTGGGCTTCGATCTCTTTTATCGCCTTGCTTTCTTCACCTCTGATCTGTTTATAGACGATCCGGCAGGCTTCCTTGTCTTTATCTTCGATACACTTGTCGTAATCGCTTTTTTCTTCATAGTAGTAATCATCGTCATCTTCTTCATCGGCATAAACAAAATTTGTCTTACTGATTAACGGTAAGACCATGAAAACGATGAGGATGATGCTTAAGATCTTTTTAAAGATCATCTGGTGAGCCTCAGGTACTTGCATACCGAAATATAGGAACCCATGAAACCGACAAAGACGCCGATCACCAGTAAGGCTCCCGCCATATATAAGACAAAAGGCATGACCGGCACCAGCGTGATGACTCCCGCCAGGACCCCGCCTGTCATCGTGTAAAGTTTGTAGTAACCATAGACGATCAGACCGATCGGAAGGATCAAACCGATGATGGCGATGACCACACCTTCCACCAGGAAAGGTGCTCTGATATAGCTGTTCTTGGCACCGACATTGCGCATGATCCAGATCTCGTCTTTTCGCGTCGCGATCGTGATCTTGATCGTGTTATAGATCAGATAGACTGCTAGAGCCACTAAAGCCAGGATCAGGATGCCGCCGGCATTTCTGATGGTATGCAAGATATTGATCAGCGTATAGGTGTTGTTGCCGCCATCCTGAACGGAATCGATACCATCCATTTTAGCGACATTGGTCTTGACGTTTCCCATATCGGAACCGTCGATCACATAGATCAGAAAGGCATCATGGAAAGGATTGTCCTGCCGATAATATTCGGAGAATTCGACCATCTCCGGATACTCTTCATTATAGAAATCGAACTCTTCATCCTTGGTACGATAGATGACTCTGTCGACTTCTTCCATGGCCTCGATCTTAGTCTTCATATTGGTGATGGCGGAAGGATCGGTCACATCGTAATCGATCAAAGCCACTAACGAGATAGACTGTTCGATCTCCTGAGTGAGATAAGCCATATTGATTGCAAAGACCGCAAAGACCCCCACCAGCAACAAAGTAATAGTAACCGCAGAAGATGCCGAAAAGGCCATTCCGAAATGGCGTTTGACTCCGATAAAACCTTCTCTGAGGTGTCTGAATAAACGGCGGAAGAAGATCATTCGTGTCTGTCTCCTTCACTTAATTCCTTGATGGCATCTAACTGCATCGTGATCTCGGAGATCACCTGATCCTGAGCTTCGCTCTCCGTCATCTTATCTTTCTCGCGAGGTTCTTCCTTGACTTCCAGAGTCTGTTCGACCTCTTTATCTTTTTCCTTTTCCTGAGCAGCCGGCCGCTTGATCGTACCTAAGCCCTGCTTATAGAACAGGTCGCCATGGGTACCGTCGTTGACGATGTGACCGGATGCGATCCTGATCGTACGTTTGGGATGGTATTCGACCATGACATCGTTATGCGTGACCACTAATAAAGTCGTCTTTTCTTCGCGGTTTATCTTCTCCAGAAGCGTGATCATTTCATCGGTCATCGAAGGATCCAGGTTTCCGGTCGGCTCATCGGCGATCAGGATAGCCGGACGCTTGGCGATCGCCCTGGCGATGGCCACACGCTGCTGCTGGCCACCGGAAAGCTCGCGGGGCTTGACGTTGGACTTGTCGGCCAGATCGACCAGTTTGAGGACTTCTCTGGTCCTTTTTCTGATTTTGTCGTTAGGCATATCCAGTACTTCCAAAGCATAGGCCACATTCTCAAAGACCGTCTTCTCCGGCAGCAGACGATAGTCCTGAAAGACCACACCGATCTTGCGGCGGTACAGATAGACTTTCGATTTTCTTAAGCGGCCGACGTTGACGTTGTTGACGATGACACTGCCTCCGGAAGGTACTTCTTCCCCATCCAGCAGTTTGATCAGCGTCGACTTGCCCGAACCGGTCGGACCCATGATATAAACGAACTCACCGTCTTCGACTTTGAGGTTGATATTCTCCAAAGCGTGGGTGCCGTTCTTGTAGGTTTTGGATACGTTTCTGAATTCTATCATACCTATTTATTGTATCACTATTATCGTATAAGAGCCCAAAAACCACCTGAATGCGTTTTTTTTCTAAATTATGTATTTAATGGTAGAATAAAGGTTAAGAGGAGGCAAAGAAATGAAACTTATTCTGGCTATTATCTCGACTGATGATACGAAAGCCTGTATCTCCGCTTTGAACAAAGCATCATACCATGTGACCCGTCTTGCGACGACCGGTGGTTTCCTTTCCTCCGGCAATACGACCTTGATCATAGGCTGTGAAGACCGGGAAGTTGAAAGAGCCATCGAGATCATAGGCAGTGAGTCCCAGCGACGCAAGGAAGCTGTCCCGACCACGGTCAACAGCGATGTCTCATCACTGGTATCATATCCGATCGAAGTCGAAGTCGGAGGTGCCACCATCTTCGTTCTGAATGTAGATAATTTCATGAAACTTTAAGAACTAGGACCTGCTAGTTCTTTTTAAAAAAATGGAACAGTTCAAAAAAGGATTCAAAGTCGGTATACCCATCGGACTAGGCTACTTCGCTGTAGCCTTTTCACTGGGCATCATCGCCGCCGGTGCCGGCCTCAATCCTTTCCAGGGCTTTCTGACTTCCCTGCTGGTCCATGCTTCAGCCGGGGAAAACGCGGCCTTCATCGCCATCAAGGAAAGCGTACCCTATATCCAAATGGTCATGGTCTCCATCGTCGCCAATATCCGCTACGTCCTGATGTCTTTCGCTCTTTCCCAGAAGATAGACCCCAAGACTTCCATGATCCACCGGCTGATCCTGGGTTTCTTTCTGACCGACGAGTTTTTTGCCCTGGCCATCGACCAGGATCCCTATTGCGATCCTTATTATTCCTATGGCGCCATCAGTTTCGCCGCACCGGCTTGGGCTTTAGGTACGGCCATGGGCATCCTGATGGGCAACATCTTGCCGGCCCGGATCGTCTCCGCTTTATCGGTGGCCTTATTCGGCATGTTTCTTGCCATCATCATACCACCCGCCAAGAAAAGTAGACCCATCGCCATATTGATCATACTCAGCTTTACTTCAAGCTACATCCTCTCCCGCTTCACCAACCTTTCAAGCAGTATCGCCACGATCATATTGACGATCATCATCTCCTCATTGGGAGCCCTGCTGTTCCCGGTCAAAGAAAGGGATGAAAATGAATAGGAACATCTACGTCTACATTTTCGTGATCGCTTTTACGGTCTTCATGGTCAGAGTGCTTCCTTTGACTTTGATCAGAAAGCCGATCAGAAACCACTTCATCCGCGACTTTCTTTATTACGTACCCTATGTGACCTTGTCGGTCATGACCTTCCCGGCCATCATCGACGCCACGGCTTCGCCAATGGCGGGCTTGATAGCCTTGCTGATAGGGGGTTATGGGGCTTACAAAGAACTGGGATTATTCAAAGTTACCGTCATCTGTTGTCTAACGGTGCTGACCTTAGAAATATTTATCTAGCTTTTCACCAAATTTTCCTGAAGCTTCTATATAATGAGCTTAAGGAGAATTTATATTTATGGAAATCACCAATACGATCAAATACGTCGGTGTCAACGACCATCGCATCGACCTGTTTGAAGGACAGTATGTCGTCCCTAACGGCATGTCCTACAATTCCTACGTGATCATTGACGACAAGATCGCCGTCATGGACACCGTCGATCAGCATTTCACCCACGAATGGCTCGACAACATCCAGAATGTTCTGGAAGGAAGACAGCCGGATTATCTGATCATTCAGCATATGGAACCTGACCATTCCGCCAATATCGCCAACTTCATGAAGATCTATGACAAGGCGACCATCGTCTCCTCCGACAAAGCCTTCGCCATGATGCAGAACTACTTCGGCACCCAATACGAAGACAGACACCTGGTCATCAAGGAAGGCGACAGCCTCGAGCTGGGTAAACACAGCCTCAGCTTCATCGCCGCCCCAATGGTCCACTGGCCGGAAGTCATGATGACCTACGATTCCTATGAAAGAGCTCTGTTTACCGCCGATGGCTTTGGCAAGTTTGGAGCCCTCGATGTCAAAGAAGACTGGGTCGATGAAGCCAGACGCTACTACATCGGCATCGTCGGCAAATACGGCCGACAAGTCCAGGCCGTTCTCAAGAAGGCCGCTAACCTCAATATCGCCATGATATTGCCTCTACACGGACCTTTCCTTTACAAGAACCTGCCCTATTATCTCAATCTCTACAACACCTGGTCGAGCTATGACGTGGAAAAAGACGGCGTCGTGATCTGCTACACTTCCGTCTATGGCCACACCAAGGCAGCCGCTGAAAAGATGGCCGAAGAACTCAAAGCCAACAACGCTCCGGAAGTCAAGGTCTACGACCTGGCCCGCTGCGACATGGCTGAGGCTGTCGCCGATGCTTTCGCTTATGGCAAGCTCATCCTGGCGACGACCACCTACAATGCCGATGTCTATCCTTTCATGAAGGAATTCATCAATCATCTCACGGAAAGGAACTTCCAGAACCGCAAGATCGGCTTCATCGAAAACGGTTCCTGGGCACCTTTAGCCGCCAAGACGATGAAAGAGATGCTTTCCAAATCGCCTAATCTGACTTTCCTTGAGCCGACCGTCACGGTCAAATCTTCAATGAGCGACGACAACAAGCGACAGCTTTCCGACCTGGCCAAAGCCATTTGCGTCGACTACCTGGCCAGAGACGAAAAGAAGGCCAACAAGAGCGACATGAAGGCTCTGTTCAGCATCGGCTATGGTCTCTATGTCGTGACCTCCAACGATGGCAAGAAGGACAACGGACTCATCGTCAATACGGTCGCTCAGCTGACCGACAATCCTTTCCGTGTCATGGTCTCCATCAACAAGGACAACTATTCTCATCATGTCATCAAACAGACCGGCATCCTGAACGTCAACTGTCTCAACACCGAAGCTCCTTTCAAGGTCTTCCAGCAGTTTGGCTTCCAGAGTGGCCGCAATGTCGACAAGTTCAAGGATGAAAAAGAGATCTTAAGATCCGACAACGGTCTGATCTTCCTGCCACGCTATATCAATGCCTTCTTCTCTCTCAAAGTCGAAGACTACAAGGATCTGGGTACCCATGGCATGTTCATATGTTCGGTAAGCGAGGCTCGTGTCATCAACAATATTGAAACGATGACCTACACCTACTATCAGAAGAATGTCAAACCTAAACCTGAGACCCAGGGTCGTAAAGGCTTTGTCTGCAAGGTCTGCGGTTACATCTACGAAGGCGACAGCCTGCCTGATGACTTCGTATGTCCGCTGTGCAAACACGGAGCAGCCGATTTCGAACCGATCCAATAAAAGAAGAACTCGCAAGAGTTCTTTTTCTTTAAGACACATATTAGAATAAAGTTATGGAAAGATACTATATCGTCTATGAAGGCCGGGTCCAGGGGGTAGGCTTTCGCTGGCGCATCATCCAGATCGCCCGCAGCCATGGCTTAAGCGGTTATGTGCGCAATTGCGATAACGGCAACGTCGAATGTGAAGTCCAGGGTGAAGACATTGACGGTTTTTTGGCCGAATCACTGGCCAACGACCGCTTTGCGATCATCACCGATCATCACATCAGACAGCTGCCCCTCAAAGAAGGAGAAACGGGCTTCAACGTCAGATTCTGAAGCGATACATGATGATGGAAGCAGCCATCGCCACATTGAGAGAGTCGATATTGCGCATATCGATCTTGACCGTCTCATCGGCAGCCGTCATCAGTTTTTTATCCACCCCGCTTCCTTCATTACCCAGGATGAAAGCCATCTTGTCCTGAGCTTCAAGTTCATGCATCTCGATAGTGTCGTTGCTTAGGCCGGTCGCATAGACCTTGTAGCCGTTTGCCTGCAAACGTCTGGTCTCTGCTAAGAGATCAGCCGTGGAAATTTCCAGTTTATAGATGCCTGCCTTACATAAGGCGAGGCATTTTTCGTTATAGATATCGGCGCAGTTTTCGGATAAAACCAGACTTGAAAAACCGAAGAGTTGGGCTGCTTCCATGATCTTACCGATATTTAGAGGATCCTGCAGGTGGTCCAGCATGATGATCCTGTCACCGCATGCCTGCTTTTCCTTGATCTTGCCGGAAACACCTAAAAAAGACAGACCTTCACGATCCGCGATCTTATTTAAGACCTCTTGGGACACTTCCAGCATGTCAGCATGTTCAAAGGGAGCTTCACCGGTATAGACCAGCTTTGTCAGATAGCCCTTATCCCTGGCTTCATAGACCAGCTCCTCCTGTAACAGCAGAAAAGCCTCATCGCGATATTTCTTCTGATGAAGCTTTCTTAGTTCCTTGACTGTTTTATTATCCAAAGAGGTGATCATGACTTACGCCTTTTGCTCCGCAATAAGGTCACCGTCACATCCAGAGCTCCGCAGGCATTGAGGGCGTTGCGGAAATCCGAACCATAGGAGATGAAAAGATGTTCATCACACAGTTGCAGCAATTCAGCGCTGATTCCCCGCTTTTCTCCTCCTAGCATGAATAAAGCTTTTTCATGGAAATCGACATCGAAGATATCTTTGGCTTCAGATGAGCGGTATAAACCATATAAATAGTAGCCTTGTTTTTTAAAAACTTCGATCTCACTCAAGGCATCCTCGGCTACCTTCACCTTCAACATATCATAGGCCCCGGCTGAAGATTTTAGCAGCTGTCCTTCCATACCTGTGTAGTCTCTTTTGGAAAGAAGGACATTCTTCACACCCAAAGCATACAAAGTACGCATCGCATAGCCCAGATTGAAAGGATCCTCGATCCCGTCGAGATAAAAGATATCGCCCTCTTCAAAGCTGTCGTTTTTTCTTTCCGTAACCTCCGCCACGATGCCGCCGTGGCTCTTGCCATAACTGAGCTCTTCGATCTGCTGACGTTCGCATTCCAAAAAAACTATTCCCTTGTTTCTAAGAAGCTTACGGATATAGTTGAAATCCTTGGTCTTTTTATTCTTATCGATATAGACTTTGATTATTTCTCTTTTTTCATTCTGCACGGCCGCTTTGACCGCGATGGCCCCTTCGATGATCATCCTAGACCGCCTTTCTGATCATATCGCCATAGGCCGTGACAAAAGGCACCCGCATGAAAAGATACTGGGTCGGCTTGTTGGCCAGATCGACCGTGATCCACTTGTCGTCAAACATCAGTTCCGCCTTGAATCTGACATTGTCCAAAGAAGGACCGAAAGCCTCCAGTTCATCGCCCTTGGCAAAGATGTTCTTGACCTCCACTAAAGCGATGGAACGTCTTTCATCATAGGCGTGGACAAAAGCCACATAATCATGGGTCACCCCGGCGCCATTTATTCCATATAAGTGCTTGGAGTTGTCGCAATCCCCGGACAAAAAACCATCGTCACTGGGTCGGTTCTCGGCTTTGGACAGTTCGTTATCGTAATAAGCTTGTCTTTCAGCTGACAGGCTTCCTTTTTCATAGATCTCATCGATCATCTGGCGATAGGTCTTGACGACCTGACCGATGTAGTATTCCGATTTCATTCGGCCTTCGATCTTTAAGGAAGCCACACCAGAAGCGATCATGCTTTCGATATAGGCCGAAGCTCTAAGATCCTTGGAAGACATGGACAGCAGACATTCCGGATCCGAGATGAGTTCTTCACCGTCATACAAGGCATACTTCCAGCGGCAGGAATGGGCACAGCCGCCCCTGTTGGCATCGCGCAGCGTCATCCGATTGGAAAGCACGCAGCGACCGGAGAAATTCGAACACATGCCCCCATGGATAAAGACTTCCAGCGGTATCGAGACCTTGGCGGCGATCTGTCTGATCTGTTCCATCGAAGCTTCTCTGGCCAAGACTACCCGATCAGCCCCGAACTGTTTCAGAGTGCGGACCGCCGAAGAGTTGAGCGAAGAAAGCTGCGTCGAAATGTGGCATTCCACATGCGGAGCCTCCTGTCTGACTATCGGTATCAAAGCCAGCGACGAGATGATGACCGCGTTGACGCCGATCTGTTCAAGAAAACGCAGGTACTCCCTGATGCCGTAATAATCGTCGTCATGGAAGACGATATTGACCGTGACAAAGACCTTGGCTCCATACTCTCGGGCAAAGGCCGTCAGTTCTTTAAGATCGTCATTGGAAAAATTGGAAGCCCGTGAACGCAATGAATAAAACTTACCGCCCACATAAACGGCATCCGCTCCATACATGATGGCGATCTTGGCCTTGTTCAGGTCCTTCGCCGGTGCTAAAAGCTCGATCTTATTCATCCTTGGTGATATTGGTCTTCTGATATAGGTAACCCGATGAGTAGCTGTCGGGATAGTTGTGATAGAAACTGTCTTCGATAAACTTCTGATTGCTGGCATTGATGCGACGGTAATCGCGGCAGATTTGGCAGATCATATTTTCATCCTCGATGAAAAGCGTTTCAATGATGCCCCTTTTCAGATAAGGACGCAGAATAGATAGTTCCGCAAACATCGTAAAGATGTAATCGGTATAGATGAAAGTTCCACCCTCGTCTTCCACGATCGGCATCCGGTATGAACGCTGTTCCTCGATGAGGTTCAGGCTCTCTTTGGCGAAATAATCGTATTGTTTATTGATCTGCTTGAAATAATTCTTCAGAAAGCGTCTTTTGGAATAAGACATCCTCAGATGTCCAAACACCTGCATATCGATCTTTCCGGGGTTGTTTTTCACGATCTGCGTAACTTCTTCAAGCGTCAGTTCTCTCGAGATCATGACCGCATTGAGACCCCTTTCCAGCATGAAAGCACAGTCCAAAGAATTGCACAAGACCGTCTTGCCGTCATAGATGAGCTTGGGTATCAGGCCATAGGATTTGGCCGCATCATAGACCCCGAGATCATGGAAGTAGATGCCGTCGACATTCATGGAATCGATCACATCGAGATAGTCGTACATCTGCATCTTCTCATCTTCCGAAATGAAGTTGTCCATCACGATATAGAACTTCTTATTGAAAGTCTTGCAATAGCGGTTGATCTGCCTTAACTCTTCGATCGAAAAATGATAGCCCGTCGTAAAATACTTGCCGCACACGACACCATCGACAAAAGGCAATATCTTCTCTAACAGTTCGATCTTTCTCAAAGTAAGCAGCAGTTCCATAATTTCATTTTACTGTAAAAACGCTTCAACGACATATTCAGCCTAACAAAAAGGCCTTTTTAAGGCCTCAATGTTTACTTGTTTGCTTCTTTATTGACCTCACGCATGTGTCTGCGTCGATCAAGATTGGTCAGATAACGTTTCCGCAGTCTGATCGAATCAGGGGTAACTTCCACCAGCTCATCATCGTTGATGAACTCTAATGCCTCTTCAAGTGAGAAGACTCTGGCCGGAACCAGCTTCATGGCCTCATCGTTGCCCGTCGAACGCACGGCCGTCATCTTCTTGTTGACGGTCGGATTGACTTCGATATCCTGGGTCTTGGATGAGACGCCCACGATCATGCCTTCGTAGACTTCCGTCTGTGGCGTCACAAATAACTGTCCTCTTTCCTGCAGATTCCATAAAGCATAAGTCATCGCCTTGCCTGAAGCCATCGAGATAAGAGCGCCATTAGCTCGCTGCGGTATTTCACCGACGAAAGGTTCATAAGCGATGAACTTGCGCACCATGACCCCTTCACCCTTGGTATCGTTGATGAACTCGGAACGATAACCCAGTAAGCCTCTGGTCGGCACATGGTAGATGACCTTGGTATAGGAACCTTCGTCCTGAATATCGATCATCTGGCCCTTGCGCAGATTGAGTTTATTAATGACGGTACCGGAATAATCGTTGGGCACCGAACAGATGACTTCTTCCACCGGTTCATTCAGCCTGCCATCGATCGTCTTGTAGATGACTTCCGGACGGCTGACA
This sequence comes from Erysipelotrichaceae bacterium, assembly GCA_017432895.1. Taxonomy (GTDB): domain Bacteria; phylum Bacillota_I; class Bacilli_A; order Erysipelotrichales; family Erysipelotrichaceae; genus Colivicinus. Next base: position 16,219 of record JAFRIG010000011.1, read on the forward strand.
CCGACTTCATATCCTTCCCTGCGCATGTTTTCTAACAGGATCGAAAGATGCAGTTCGCCTCTTCCCGAGACCTTGAAGGTATCGGTCGTTCCGGTCGTTTCGACCTTGAGACCCACGTTGGTCTCCAGTTCTCTCTCCAGCCTTTCCTTGATATTACGGCTGGTGACGTACTTGCCTGAACGGCCCTGGAAAGGTGAAGTGTTGACCATGAAGTTCATGGACAGCGTCGGTTCTTCGATATCGATCTGCGGCAATGGTTCATAGACCCCTTCCGGTCCGATCGTATCGCCGATCTCGATGTTTTCGATACCCGAGATCATGACGATATCGCCGCATTGGGCTTCACTGATGGCCGTCCGCTTGAGACCCTGATAGTTGTACAGGTTGGCGATCTTGCGATTCTCTTTCTTGCCGTTGTTGTTGCATACGGAGATCATCGCATTCTGTCTGATGATACCGGCATAGACTCTGCCCACCCCGATACGGCCGATGTAGTCATCATATGCCAAAGCCGATACCTGCATCTGCAAGGGTTCTTCCATCAGATCAGGATAAGGATCGACATGGCTGATGATCGTCTCGAAAAGCGGGTTGATATTGTCGTTGGAATCACTCGGATTATAACGTACGATGCCGCTTCTTGCGATACCATAGAGGATCGGGAAATCCAGCTGATCGTCATTGGCACTTAAGTCCAGGAACAGGTCATAGACTTCGTCGATGACTTCATTGATCCTGGCGTCCTTCTTGTCGATCTTGTTTATCAGCAGGATAGGCCTTAAACCGGCCTCCAGCGATTTCTTTAAAACGAAACGCGTCTGCGGCATCGGCCCTTCCGAGGAATCCACCAGCAGAATGACCGTATCGACCGTCTTGATGATCCTTTCCACTTCACTGGAAAAGTCCGCGTGACCAGGTGTGTCGACGATGTTGATCTTGTAGTCCTTGTAATTGATGGAACAGTTCTTGGAATAGATCGTGATCCCTCTTTCCCTTTCCAGATCATTGGAATCCATGACCTGGGCAATGATCTCTTCGTGATCCGAAAAGACATGCGACTGCGCCAAAAAAGCATCGACAAGTGTCGATTTTCCCGCATCAACATGGGCGATGACCGCCACGTTAATAATCTTTTTAAATTCCATACCTAATTATTTTAACATTATCAGTTTGAGTTTCAAGAATTTTGTGATAGAATAAGCGTATGCACCGATGGCGGAATTGGCAGACGCGTATGATTCAGGTTCATATGGGGCGACTCGTGCAGGTTCAAGTCCTGTTCGGTGCACCACTTCAAAAATAAGTTCCGTAAGGAACTTTTTTTATAGGAGGATCACATGGTATTATTTCTGGCAATAATTCTCTTAGGCATCTCCATCACCATCAGCATGTTTTCATTCAGAAAGATGGGCGGCAGTTTTGCGAGTTCCGAGACCCGTGAGCGCATGAAAAGCTGGGGCATGGATCCTTTAAAAGAGAAAGAATAGACTTCCGCAGGGAAGTTTTTTTCTGTTTTCATCGATGAAGTATTCATATTATAATGTTTTCGTAAAACGAGGTTGTCAATATGAAAAAAGTTCTTATCCTGATCGCCGTTCTGTTATTGACGGCATGTTCAGCCAAAAATATCTCCTGGCAGGACGTTCAAGCCGACTATGACTCTCTATCAAAAGAAGCCATAGCCGCCGCTGAAGAAAACGCTGATTTCCTGACTGCTGATTACCAGGCTCTGCTTAATGATATCCTTTCCGGTGTGAATAACCTGGAAGCCGGGGTCAAACAAGAGGAACAGGACACAGCCAGATCCTTATATGCCAATGCTGCTAAACTGGAAGCTCTGGTCGCCTCCTTCAATAATGAGGAAGCCTCCCGTCTGAATGATCTGGCTGGCAAACTAAAAGAGCTGGTCAAAGCAGCCTATGAAAAAAGCTCCGACTTCAAAGATGCGAAAAACAGCCTGATAAGTTTGACGCAGGAAATTTTGGAAGACGACCTGTCCGGTGTCCAGAAAAAGAAGAAGATCCTCTGGGCTGAGGTCAAGGACGAATATGAACAGCTGGTTCAGACCACGATCGAAAATCTGCCGGCCCCCAAAGAAGTGAGCGAAGCGCAGCTGGAGTTATACAAGAATGTCATCCTGTCCAACTATGAGGACCTCTCAAACGGTGTCAATCAAGACAACAAAGAAGCCGCTGATATGATCTATGAAGCGGCTACCGCCTTGCACGAATACACTTATCGGCTCAACAGCGTGGAAGCCGATAAGGTCAACCGCTTCGCCATCGGAGCCTGCCAGTACGTGGAAGAATGCTATGGCGAAAAGATCGACGATCCCGACTACGATTTCCTCACCACTGTCACCGAAGCCCGCAAGTGGACACTGTCGCTGTGGAACGAGCTGGTCAAACTTCTCAATATGTAAAAACAAACCTCTTCCTATATAATATGGGTAGAGGTTTTTATTAAGGCAATAAACAGGAGGTTTTTATGGCAACTGAAAAACTGGTTCTTTTGCATTCCAACGATATGCACGGAGATTTTTTAGCTGAACCCAAAAACGGCTACCATGAAGGCGGAGTATCCCTGCTTTCAGGTTTCATCAAACAGGTCAGAGAAGAAGAAAACAATGTCCTCTTTGCGATCGCCGGCGATATGTTCAGAGGATCGATCATCGACAGCGAATACCGCGGTTTTTCGACGATCGAACTGATGAATTTCCTGGCTCCGGATGTCGTGACTTTAGGCAACCATGAAGTCGACTACGGCCTGGCCCATCTGCTTTTCCTGGAAAAATGCGCCAAGTTCCCTATCGTCAATGCCAATATGTACGTCAAGACCAACCATACCAGATTGTTCCAGCCCTATGAGATCATCGATGTCAACGGCTTAAAAGTCATGTTTATCGGTATCATCACCGAAGAAGTTCTGGCTTCCACCCGTTCCGAAGAGATCATCGGTTCCTTCATCGACGTCTGGGATGCGGCCAAACAGGTCGGTGTCATCATCGATAACTACAAGACGACCAGGATCGATCTGACCGTCCTTTTGACCCACATCGGTTTTGACAAGGACCAGCAGCTGGCACAACTTTTAGACCCCAACTGGGGCGTCGACCTCATCATCGGCGGTCACACCCATACTTTCCTTGATGAACCATGCATCGTCAACGGCGTTCCGATCGTCCAGGTCGGCGTCGGTACCGATCAGATCGGCCGCTTTGATATTGAGATCGATACCGATAAACACAAGATGACAAACTACAAGTGGGAATGTATCCCCATCGATTCCAGACACTGCAAGTCGGATCCGATCTTGGAAGAAGTACTCAAGAACTACAAGAATCGGACCGATCTCAAATACACCAAGATCGTCACCAACTTCAAACGGGCTTTGACCCATCCCAGCCGCTATCAGGAAACCGAGCTGGGTAATCTGTGTGCCGACCTCTTGCAGGTCGATTCATCCTTTGAAGTCATGCTGATGGGCTCGGGTTCGATCCGCTACAAGACCATGGGCCCCATCGTTCAGTTCCAGGACCTCAAGGAATGTCTGCCCTTCAATGCACCGGTGTGGATGCTGGAAATAACGGGTGAACAGTTCAGACGCATGATGAAGTTCATGCTCAGAGATGAAAACATCGCTCCCGATTCCCATGGCGAATTCTATCAGGTCTCCAAGGGCATGAAGATGGTCTATGACAAGACCAAACATGAATTCGAAGAATTCTCTTTGAATGGCGAAGAGATAAAGGATGACAGGATAGTCAGGATCGCCTTGCAGGATTATCACTTCAAGAACTTCACGGAATTCTTCAATGTACCGCTCGAAGAAGTATTAGCCAACAAAAAGGCCCGTATGGTCATCACCGATGACTTCTCGATCTTTGAAGAGCTACTCTCTTCCATGAATAACATCGATTCCCACGTGGAAGGAAGGATCACGATCAAATAATAGATTCAAAAACCCAAATAAACACAAAACGGTATGCAGAACATACCGTTTTGTTATAAAACATGACAGGATCTCATTACGGAATGGGAGCCATTAGCGGATTCGGAAACTAATTTTTGTTTATTATTCAGAAATTCGAACCTGCCATAGTTTTACGCATCATTTTCCTCTATAAAGAAGGCATTCATATCCTCTTCAAGAGCTTTTGCCAGCATGGCCATCTCAAAAGGGCCTGCTACCTTTTTGTTGTACAAAATTTTTCGCAAATCGTCAACTGTTATTTCGCTTTTCGTGCTTAATTCTTCATCAGAAAGACCCTTTTCTTTCATGATCCTTTTCAAATTAGCTACAAAAGGATAGTTCCTTTGGGATATATCTGACATGCTTCTCTACTTTCCTATTCCCGTATTTGTGGAATCATACCTCAATAATACCACGCAGACGGGAATCTAAGTTCAAACAATTTTAAAAATGGACCTTTTAAACGGTATCGTTTCCTAAACAGTGATATCATTTCTTTTGAGGATAAATATGACAATTGGTGACAGAATCAGAGAGGCTAGGATCAAAAAGGGACTGACGCAAAGAGAGCTCGGAACGATGCTTGGCGTCAGCGACTCGGCGATCAACAGCTACGAGAATCATTCCCGCGGGATCAACTCCTTGCTGATCATCAAACTGGTCAGATTCCTCGACGTTGAACCCAATACCCTGTTTCAGGATTACTTCGTTTTTAAAGAATTCAAACTGAGCCAATCCGACAAAGAACTCCTCAGTAACTACAACGCTCTGGATTCCTATGGCCGCAAGAACGTCCAGGACATCCTTGAAAATGAAAAAAACAGGATGAATGAAGACAGATTCCGCAAGAAGATCATCTTCCGCAATTACTACCGCGATCTTGCCGCCTTTGAAAACACCGATGTCTCCGTTTCCAGCGACTTCGCCATGGACGATTCGCCTGCCAATCGCGAAGTATCGGCTCTCATTCCCCTGGATGACGATTCCCTGCAGCCGTTATATGAACCCGGTCAGATGTTGAAGATCAGACGCTGCGAAAGGATATCCTATGGTCAGATAGGTTTATTCAAAGTCAAAGGTGAATACATCTTCGCGCAGATGGGCTTAAATGAACTGGAAGCCGTCAATAAAACATTTGAAAATATCCCTTACGATGACGATGTCATCTGTCTGGGAGAGATCCTTGGAAAACAATAGAAAGTCCTTATCGGACTTTCTATTTCTTTTCTTTTTCCTGTTTGCGTTTGTCGTTTATGATCTTGACATGTTCCTCGGTGATCAATGTGACACCGTTTTCTTTAGCCCAGGCCACGCAGCCGTTGAGGACTGTCTTTAAGAAAGGACGGGGAACCTTAACGAAGTTCTTTAAAGCTTCATCGGTGAACTTGATATCCGGATCGCAGCGATCAGCCGCATATCTGATTGAACCCAGATCGACTTCCTTGGGAGCCGGGATCGGTTCGGCGATCGGCTTTTTGAAACGCGGGAACTGGGTATACCAGAAGTTGGTCGAATCACGGTAACCGTAATCCACCGGTACCTTCGGGAAACTGTTCTTATTGGCGCCGTTGACGATCGCATCGTAGTATTCCTGTTTCATCAGGATCTTGTCGATATAAAGGACCAGATGGGCTCCGTATTTGGAAGTGATGCCGTTGAAATCGTTGTAGGGACCGGGATGTCCGTCATCGATATCTTCGACTTTGAACTTATCCGCTCCTTCAAGGTGGCTGGCCCAGGTACACTCGAAAACCTGGAAGGCTTCGGCGATCACCTGCGGTCTGTTTTCATCGTCGGGATCGGCCTGACCCTTTTCCATCGTGAACAGCAGCGGTTCTTTCATCTTTTCTTCGCTGGGTCCGGGGAAACCAAGCCTGACGGCTTCCTTGAAATATTTCTTGTCATCCGGAATGAAGTTGATCGCACACTTCTTCCTGGCCATGATATTCTGGCAGGTATTGGAAGTGTTGCGGCATTCCAGAACCATCGCATAACGGTCTTTGCCCGCGATATAGTACGGGAAACACAGGGAATAGGAACCGATGTTGAGACTGCCGTCGGGGTTTACCGACGAGATGCAGACGGTCGGCATCGGGAAAAATGATGACGTCTGATAGAAATTGTCGACGATCCTAAGATCTTTAAATGAGCTCATTGCTACTCTCCTTAATCTTCTCTATTTATTTTACTAAAAATATTTTCCTTTCAACACAAATTATTCTATAATAATATTACGCGCACCAGTGGCGGAATAGGTAGACGCGCACGTTTGAGGGGCGTGTGGGAAATCCCATGCGAGTTCAAGTCTCACCTGGTGCACCATTAAAAAAGATAAGACATGGCTTTCCATGTCTTTTTTCATTCCAATAATGATACCGCCTATTCCTTCCGGTTTATCGATCTTTCCGCACTGAAGCCTTCAGGGAAGCGTTTCTCCAGTTTGGCGATATTGGCTTCCAGTACTTCTTGCAAAGGAATATCCAGGGCATAGGCCGCTTCAGCCAGATACCAGGCCACATCACCAAGTTCCTTGACCATCTCATCCCTATTTAGATCATGACCCTGAAACAGCTGTTTCTTGACCAGATCCAGGGCCTCACCGGCTTCAGCCGAAAGACCCATCACCGCATTGACGATGATTTGATCTTTTTTGATCGCGGGATTGAGAAAAGACATCGCCTTTTTCTGATATTCATTGATCTTCATTAGTGACCTTCCTTATCTTTGAGATAGGCATTATATAAACCGTTTTTCGAGACTTTGTGTTTTTTCGCCACTTCATTGACCGCATCCTTGGCCCGCAGTCCTTTTTCAAGCAGTTCATTTACTTCCGGCAGAAGTTCTTCCTCACTGGCATCTTCCTCTTCTTTTGTGCAGCCTTCGATCAGAAGGACCATTTCACCCTTGAGATCATGCAGGAGACATAGCTCGGAAAGAGTACCCCGGTAATACTGTTCATGCAGCTTGGTCAGCTCCCTGGCCAGACAGGCTTTACGATCGCCAAACACTTCTAAAGCCAAAGCCAGGGTCTTTTCGATACGATGAGGAGCTTCATAGAAGATCATGGTATAGGGCAGATCCTTGAGCTCTTCCAGCTGTTTTCTGGCTTGCGAACTTTTCGCATTGAGAAAGCCATAGAACAGGTAGTGATTGGTCGGCAGTCCCGAAGCCACCAGCGCATTCAAAGCGGCATTGGGACCGGAGATGGTGATGATGTCAAAGCCCTTTTCGATCACCTCGTTGACCAAAAGATAGCCCGGATCGGAGATCAGCGGATAACCGGCATCCGAGATCAGAGCCACACTTTCCCCCTCTTCCAGCAGTTTGATGATCCCTTTGGCGGATTCCTTCTCGTTGAAGTTGTGATAGCTAATCGTTTTTGTGGCGATCTTAAAATGACTCAGCAGTTTCTGTGAGGTCCGCGTATCTTCACAAGCGATGACGTCGACTTCTTCCAGGACCTCTAAAGCTCTTGGCGAGATCTCGGAAAGATTGCCGATCGGCGTGGCCACAAGAAAAAGTGCAGCCTTCTTATTCGGCGACACTTCCTTCTCCTTTATTCTCTTTTTTCTGTGGCTTGTTGTACTTGCCCTTGGCGACCAGATCATCCAGCGAGATGAAGATCGCATGATCCGCATTCTCCAGTTTACAGTTCTGGGCGATGACGTTCATCGAAGTGATACGGAAACGTTCACCCTCGTATTCGACCTGGGAATTGAGCTTAGGCAGATCCTTGCGCAGTTCCTTGTAGACGTCGTCTTCAAAACGCAGACAGCACATCAGGTTGCCGCACTGGCCGGAAAGCTTCTGGATATTCAAAGCCAAAAGCTGATTCTTGGCCATATTGATCGAAATGCGGTCGAAATCGCCGATGAATCTTGAACAGCAAAGCTGTCTGCCACAGACACCGATGCCCGAGACCATCTTGGCCTTGTCTCTGGTGCCGACCTGACGCAGATCGATGCGGCAGTGGAAGATCGAAGCCAGTACTTTCAAAAGTTCCCGGAAATCGACCCTGTCATCGGCCAGATAGGTAAAGGTTATCTTGGCCCTGTCCAGCGTATATTCGGCGGAAATGACGTTCATGTTCAGTTCCAGATTGTCGGATTCCTCCTGACAGATCTTCTTGGCTTCGATGGCGTCGTTCTTGTTTCGCTCGAACTGTTTCTTGTCCCGATCGTTGGCCTTGCGGATGATGGGTTTGATCTCCATCGAAATGTTGGGCTTGTCGAAAGGATCGGAGACGACCGAAGCGTATTCTACGCCTCTTTGGGTCTCAACGATGACCGAATCGCCGTTTTTGATCGAATCGTCCTGCGTCGAGAATGTATATGTTTTATTCGTTGTTTCAAATCTTACCGATATATAAATGTTTTCTTCCATAACTCACCTTCAGCTATATGATATTATTTCCTGACTTATCGCGTCAAACAAGAGCTTGCGCTCAGCGTTTAAGGAAGCCTTGTCCCTGGCCCTTACAAAGATCTCCAGCAGTGTACCCGCTCCATAGTCTCTTATCATCTCTAGATAGGCGTCATATTGCGAGTCATTCAGGCTCTTATTGCATAAAGCATCATTGATCATGCAGATCATAATCGAAAGATAGTGATCAACACACTTGCGGAAGTCATCGCGATCCTTGAACAGGGTATAGAACTCCTTATAGAACATTAACGGCAAATGCCTGGGATCCTTAAGATCATCAAGGGTCTTATAGACGTATTCTTTGGCACTTAGATAGTACTGATCATTGAGATCGAAGTCCGGATCGAAATTGTGGAAGATACTGGCAAGCAGATAGGCATCCGTATGGTCAAAACCCTTTTCCTCATACTTTTCGATCAGGAAAGAGAAGTCTCTGGTCAGAAATGGCACTTCCTGGCAACGGGAAACGATGGTCGGCAGAAGGTCTTCCTTGCGATCGGTGATGAAGATGCCATAGGTATTGGCATTGCCCGGTTCTTCCATGAACTTCAGGATCATGTTCAAGACCTTGGTCGAAGCGTTGTTGATGTTGGCGAGAATGTAGATCTTCTTGCCTGAAGACTCTAAAGAAGTCCGGGAGAATTCATCCAGGATATTTTCGATGTCGTCTTTTTTGATGGAAGCGGCATAGCCATCCACATAGATGACATCGAAGTAGCTGTTGTTTCGTATCCTTCGACAGGTCTCGCACTCTTCGCAAGCGAAATCCCTTTTTCCTTCCACGATCGATTGGGCCAGCAGATAGGCTGCTTCGATCTTTAAGGGATTGTATTCACCAGAAAATAAGTAGCTGTGCGCTACTTTCTGATTTTTCAAGGCATTTAAAAGACTCTGATAAGCGATAGGCTCCTGGTCTTTAAGCTGTTGTTTTATCATTGATCAGTTTCAAAATCTCAGCCAGTGAGGCTTCGATGACTTCTTCTTTGGTTTTGGAGGCATCGACGATCGTGATCCGATCGGCGAAACGGCGCAGGACTTCCTTATAGCCCTGGGAGACCCGATGATGAAAATCGATCGATTCCTGATCCAGACGATCCTTGAAAGCCCTATCGGAAAGTCTGGCCAGGCCTATCTCCTCGTCGACATCCAGATAGATCGTCATATCCGGATAGACGTTGTCAGTCGCAAACAGGTTGATCGAAAGGACCTCATCAAAACCCAGCTGACGGCCATAGCCCTGATAAGCCAGCGAAGAATCCAGAAAACGTTCGCAGATCACGATCTTGCCTTCCTCGATTGCCGGAAAGACCTTCTCGACCAGATGCTGGCGACGGGAAGCCGCATACAATAAAGCTTCCGTCTTGGCATCCATCATCGTATTCTTCGGGTCCAGGATGATGTTGCGGATATCTTCCGAAATGGCGATCCCGCCCGGTTCTCTGGTATGAACGACGCCATAGCCCATCTCATCAAGTTTTTGACAGACGGCCGTCGCCACCGAAGTCTTGCCCGATCCGTCGGGTCCTTCAAAAGTTATAAATAAGCCCTTCATCAGTTGAGTTTCTCCGGTTTAGGCATAAAAGTACGCTCGACTGCATCCATGATCTGTCGCTTGATCATCTCGTACTCGTCGTAAGTCAGATCAATCTCTTCGGGACCGGCGATCCTCACCGATGCATGGGCAGGCCCATTGAGCATCGTCATGATATCTTCAAGCTGTTCATAGAGCTCGATATTCATCATGGCGTAGCGTCTTTCACCGTTTTCTTCGATAAACAAAACATCGCTTTGATCCAGCGCTCTAAGTTCTTCTTGAATCTCTTTTACTCTTTCGATATCGATATTCATATTATCCCTATTATAGCACTTATATCGTGCCGTCACTTTTTTCTCGCACCAGATTGAAAAAGCTGAAAAAATCCGGAACGCCGTTGATATATTCGTAGCAGTCTTCCACGATCTTGTAGAATTCCGCCTGTTTCGGATCGCTTTCATCCAGATCCCACAGATGATCCAGATAGGAAGCCGCTTCCTCCTTCTCCAGCAGCTCCCTGGCGACCTGGCTGGCCTTTAGCCTTTCTTCATGTTTAAGCAAAGTCACGACCAAAAGGATGTAGCCGTAGACCGACAGATCGTTATTGACGTAGAGACGATAGAACTCGTCGGCATCTTCGATCGACGCATAAGAGAAAGCCAGACGGTCCAGATTGCGCAAAGAACAGGCGTTGGAGAGCCTGATTAACGTCTTCTGGATCTTGATGGCTGTCGTGAAATTATGGATGTCCAATAAAAACTCCACATAGAAGTCCAAGATCCTGAGGTAGCAGTACTTCTGATAGGCATCCAGATCGGGATAGCTGTTGAGCTCGTCGTAATAGGACTGGAAGCGGTAGTTGACATAGACATCTTCCGAACTCATGTAGTAGACGAAAAAAGCCTCCAGACACAAAGGATCTTCCGCAAAAGCCTTCTCGACTCTTTCGCGCAGTTCCCTTCTCGATTCAAACATTATCTTTATCGCCTTGCGGGAATGATCCTTGGCATTGCCGGGGATCTTGTATTCCTTGAAATTCTTGCGGGTGAAGAAGTCCAGGAAATAGTTTTCGATCTGCCCGCTGTCGCCATGGGGACCTGCGATCAGTTTTTCAAAATCAAGCATCGATCTCATTTGCCTCCAGATAATACATCAAAGCGATCGTCTTGGCATCATCGATCTTGCCTTCAAGGATCATTTGTTTAAGCTCCGAGTAAGTATAGCGTTTAAGTTCGATCCTTTCATCAGGATCGAAGTGCTGGCCTACAAAAGCACCGGCCTTCGCATAATAAAGATGGATGCGTTCCGAACAGTAACCGCAGGTCGGAATGATGCAACCCAGCTTGCGGATATCCTTTGCCTCATAGCCGGTCTCTTCGACCACTTCCCTTAAGATCGCCTCATCGGGATCTTCGCCCTTTTCGATCTTGCCGGCCGGAAATTCCAGCATTTCCTTGCCCGGCACATAGCGATACTGGCTGACCAGGAAGTAGGCATCGTCCTTTTTCAAGGCGATACAGACGCCGCCGTTATGAAGGACCGCCTCTCTCATCGAAGTACTGCCGTCATCAAGTTCCACTTCGTCTTTTACGACATGGATGACCTTGCCGTTATAGATCTCTTCTCTTTTAAGCTGTTTTTCCATCTTCAAGCTCCCTTCTTAAACTCGCGGGGTCGTACACCTTTATTGTACTCTTATTGAAGCCGTTTTTGTCTTTCGTAACGATGCAATCAAGGCGGCGTCTTTTGGCGACGGACAGGTTTATAGCCTGTTCAAAATCGGCTTTATTCAAAGCCATCCTGACCTCATGTGGGGTGACATCGATCAGCTTCAGCAGACAATCCAGAATGTTTATCACCTGCTTCATCGACTCCCGATCGAGCTCCTCGACCATCAAAAGCAGGCTATAGGTACAGGCATAGCCTTCAATGATCCCATCCTGACAAAAGTTGAGCAGAACTTCAAAATCCCTTGATTGACTTTCGGAATAGATCGCCTGCTCCAGGACATCCCTGGCAAAAAGGACCTTCATGGCCTTTCCCTTTTGAGATCCTTCAATTCGTCACTCAGATAGGACCGGCTGTTTTTTACCGCGACGAGTTTGGCCCTTATCTTGCCGTGTCTTTCCACATACACCTCGCCATTGGATAAGACCAGATTGAGATACTTTCCGAAATTGTTTTTCATGGCTGTTGCCGTTGCAATGATCATACTTGTTTTTTCCTCCACTACATTATTGGCAAAAAATCTTCGTTTTCCTCACCTGAAAACAAAAAAGCGATCTATTTTAGACCGCTCATGACATCAAAACCTCAATTATTCAACTAATCGCCCGGCAGATAGAAGACCTTTTCATCGCCCTTGGAGAACATATATTCACCTCTGGCATAGGTCTGGACATAGTCGGGATCTTCCAGCTTTTCCTTGGTCGAGATCAAAGAAGCATTCTCATCCCGCAGAGCTTCCAGCTCGGCCTCGACGACCTTGGCCTGCTGCTGCAGAGTGAACATCTTGTAGATCTTTTCTAAGACACCGGTCAGGATCGTGATCGCCGCGACGATCAGCACGATGGAGATCAGCTTGGAAATGATGCTGTTTTTCTTCTTTTTCTTGCCTTTTTTAGCCATACAACTATTATACAACAGAAATATGGTCAATATGTCAAGACAAAAAGATCACCCCGCAGGATGATCTTTAATATTATTACTCCAGCTCGAAAGCACCGGTATACAGCTGATAGTAGGTACCTTTGAGATCCAGCAGCTGATCGTGGGTCCCTCTTTCGATGATGTGACCGTGATCCAGGACCATGATCGCATCGGAGTTTCTGACCGTCGACAATCTATGTGCGATGACAAAGACGGTCCTTCCTTCCATCAGGTTGTCCATACCCTTTTGCACCAGAGCTTCGGTACGGGTATCGATCGAAGATGTAGCCTCATCCAGGATCATGACCGGCGGATTGGCCACCGCTGCACGAGCGATGCTAAGCAGCTGTCTTTGACCCTGCGATAATTGTGAACCGTTGCCCGTCAGCATCGTCTGATAGCCCTCCGGCAGTCTGGTGATGAAGTCATCGGCATTGGCCAGCTTGGCTGCCGCAATGCACTCTTCATCCGTGGCGTCCAGTTTGCCATAGCGGATATTGTCCATGACCGTACCCGTAAACAGATTGACATCCTGCAAGACCATGCCCAAGGATCTTCTAAGATCCGGTTTCTTGATCTTGTTGATGTTGATACCGTCGTAGCGGATCTTGCCATCGGGGATATCGTAGAATCTGTTTATCAGATTGGTGATTGTCGTCTTGCCGGCACCGGTCGCCCCGACAAAGGCGATCTTCTGACCCGGATGGGCATAGAGCGAAACATCATAGAGGACCTGCTTGCCTTCTTCGTAGGCGAAGTCGACATCGACCATCTGGATGTCACCCTTTAATTCGACATAGGTCGTCGAGTGGTCACTTTGGGCATGATAGTGCTTCCAGGCCCACTTGCCGGTATATTCATCGGTCTCGGTGATATTGCCATCTTCATCGATATTGGCTCTTACCAGCACGACATAGCCTTCATCCTCTTCCGGTTTCTCATCGATCAAAGCGAAGACACGATCGCTGCCGGCCAAAGCCATGGCTACGGTCGATACCTGCATGGAGACCTGGGAGATCGTATGGGACAATTGCCTTGACAGCGCCAGGAAGGAGACGATGACGCCGATCGAAATGGCTTCAAAGCCCGTGATAGAGATATTGGGTACATTCATGACGACCAGCAAGCCACCCGCCACGGCCAGTAAGACATACATGATATTGCCCACATTGGCCAGAATCGGCATCAGGGCATTGGCTGTCGCATTGGCCTGATTGGAGTCGTTGAAGAGTCTTTCATTGACTTCATCAAACTGCTGTTTGGCTTCTTCTTCGTGGGTGAAGACCTTGACGACCTTCATGCCCTCCATCATCTCTTCAATGAAACCTTCCTCTTCCGCCAGGGATTTCTGCTGGGCCGTCATGTACTTGGCACTGCGGCCGCCGAACTTGCCGGTGATCTTGAACATGATGAAGATCACGGCTACGACCACCAGGGAAAGCCAGATACTGTAGCGCAGCATCGAGAAGAAGATCGTCGCGATCGACATGATCGACTGGATCAAAGAAGGAATGGATTGTCCCACCAGCATTCTGATCGTATCAACGTCGTTGGTATAGGTCGACATGATCTCGCCGTGGGTATGGGAATCGAAATAGCGGATCGGTAAAGTCTCCATGTTGTCGAACATATCGTCACGCAAAGACTTGATGGTTCCCTGACCGACTGTCGCCATGATGCGCGGATAGATGGTCGAAGCCAGGATACCTAAGATATCGAAGATCGACATGATCGTGATGATCCTCATCAGGCCTTCAATGACACTGTTTAAGCCATTGGAAATACCCGGAAGGATGACGCTGTCGATCAGATCAGCCATGAAGGCATTGACGATGACGTTGGAAACGGCGGAAACAATGATGCAGATAAAGACGATGATCAGGCGATATGAATACTTCCTATAAACATATTTGACAAGTCTCATCAGCGCCTTGGGATTGATCTTCTTGTCGGTAACGACTCCTCTTGGTCTTGGTGGCATCCTAGTCTTCCTCCTTTCCTTTGGTTTGCGAATCATAGATCTCTTTATAGATTCCATTTAGCTTCATCAGCTGTTCATGATCGCCATGTTCGACGATCTTGCCGGAATCCATGACGATGATCTGATCGGATTCTTCGATCGAAGCGACACGCTGAGCGATGATGATCTTGGTGGTCTCCGGGATGAATTGTTTGAAACCCTTTCTGATCAAAGCATCGGTCTTGGTGTCGACTGCACTGGTCGAGTCATCGAGTATCAGAACTTTTGGCTTTTTGAGCAAAGCCCTGGCGATACACAGCCTCTGCTTCTGACCGCCTGAGACGTTGGTACCGCCCTGCGTGAGCATCGTATCGTATTTGTCCGGGAACTGTTCGATGAACTCGGAAGCCTGAGCCAGCTTGCAGGCCTCGATGATCTCTTCGTCAGTTGCTTCCTTGTTGCCCCAGCGCAGATTCTCCTTGATCGTTCCCGAGAACAGGACGTTTTTCTGCAAGACGACGGCTACGGCATCCCTGAGGACCTTGAGGTCGTAATTGCGGACATCCTCACCGCCCACATAGACCGCACCTTCCGAAACATCGTAAAGACGCGAGATCATATTGATAAGGGTCGTCTTGGCCGAACCGGTAGCACCCAGGATACCGATCGTCTGACCTGATTTGATGTCAAGATTGATATCCGCCAACGCCCGCCGCTTGGAATGGGGATCGTAGCGGAAAGTAACATGGTCAAACACGATACTGCCGTCTTTGACTTCTTTCAAGCCATTTTCAGGTGAAACAAGCTTGGGCTCATGGGTGAGCACTTCGCAGATCCTGGTCGCCGCTTCCGCCGAGAAGGCCAGCTGGATGAAGACCATCGAAAACATCATCATCGCCGTCAGGATCTGAACGCCATAGCTGATCAGTGAAGATAACTGACCGGTCGTGAGCCTGGTAGCTGCCGAATTGATGATCATCAAAGCACCCAAATAACAGATCAGTTCCTTGGCCAGTTTAATACAAAACAGCTGTATCGGGTTGTTCAAAGCCAGGATCTTTTCAGCCTGGGTGAAATCACTTCTGACTTCTTCGGAAGCCTTATTGAACTTTTCGATCTCGTAGTTCTCCCTGACGAAAGACTTGACGACTCTGATGCCGGCCACATTCTCCTGTACTGAATTGTTCAAGGCATCGTATTTCTTGAAGATGCGTCTGAAGATCGGATGCGAGATCCTGAAGATCAGATACAAGCCGACACCCAAAAACGGTATGATGCCAAAGAAGATCGCCGCCATCTCTCCGTTGATGCGCAAGGCCATGATGACCGAAAAGATCAGCATCAATGGCGTTCTGACCGCCATTCTTATCAGCATCTGGAAGGCCATCTGGATCTGGGAGACATCGTTGGTCATCCTGGTCACCAGGGATGAGGAAGAAAAGTAATCGATATCTTCAAAAGAGAAGTCCTGGACCTTGTAGAAAAGATCTCTTCTCAGGTTCTTGGCAAAGCCGGTCGAAGCCTTGGCACCATAGCGGGCTGAATTTGCCCCGCAGATGAGCGAAAGCATCGCCAGCACCAGCAATATGGAACCGTATTTGATGACCGGAGCCAAAGATTCCCCCGTCATCTCATCGATCAGCATCGCCATCACGGTCGGAATGATACATTCCAGGGCGACTTCGCCCACCATGAACAGCGGTGTCAGGATCGTTTCCTTTTTATATTCACCTATTTTATCAGCCAATATTGAAAACATATACACCCGCCTTTCTATTCACTGACATTGGTACAGAGTATCTCCAGCAGCTCATAAAGCTGTCCGATCTGCTGCTCATCAAGACCCTTCAGCATCTTCTTCCGGTTTCTCTTTCTTGAAGAATCCATCTCCTTGGTGAAGGCCACTGCCTTTTCGGTCAGCGATACGATCTTCTGGCGCTTGTCGATCTCATCCGTATAAGTCTTTACGTAATCGTTGGCCTCCAGACGCTGCACCAGGCCGACGATCGTCGGATGAGAGACGTTGAGGATGTCCTGCAGCTCCTTCTGAGTCATGGATTCACCATGTTTATTCAGCTGATACAGGATCTGGGACTGTGAGAAGGTCAGATCGTTAGCCTTTAGTTGTGCGTCAATATTGGTCTTGACGCGATTGTCGATCTTATGGATCATAAAACCGATACTGTAATCCTTTTTCATATGTGAAGCTCCTTCTGTAGCATACTACACGTAGCACGCTACATTTTAACGCAGTATTCCCCCTTTGTCAATCCAACAGAAAACAGGCCTAAGCCTGTTTGTTCTCTTCCAGTACCTCATACATCGCGAAAGCCTGTTCCTTACTGGCACTCTCCCGCACCTCCAGGACCCTGATGGCGATCTGACGATTGCCGAAGATGATCCTTATCTCATCGCCGACCTTGACTTCGCTGGCCGGTTTGGCCACCTTGCCGTTAATGAAAAGCCGCTCATTGAGCGCCAGCTGTTTGGCTATCTCTCTTCTTTTTAAGACCCTGGCGACCTTAAGATATTTATCGATCCGCATTTTTCTCCAGTTTATCCAAATTATCGACCAGTTTCAACATCTTGGCCACGTTTTCCTTCTGGTTGTCCAAAGAGATGGCCAGCCTGGAATTGCGGTAGCTGATATCCATATCCCGGGACAATGAATTGACATATTCAAACAGCTTGATGCCGTCGATATTGTCGGAATACTCCTTGGATAGAACGATCGTAAACTTGCCCTTGATATTGCTTACCTTGTCGATCAGATTCAGGTTGCATAACAGTTCCAGCTTCTTCTTGTCAAATAAAGCTTCGACCTGCTTGGGCAGTCTTCCGTATTCGTCCGTTATCTTGAGATAGTAGTCGAAAAGCTCTTCCTTGGTATCGATGTCGTAAAGTTCATGATACAAAGCCAGCTTGTCGTAATCATTGTCCGAGAAGGAATCGGGAATGTAGCTGGAAAGCGGAATATTGACATTGGTCTTGGGTTTTTCCTCTTCCACTTGCTCCCCTTTAGCCTGCCTGATCGCCTTATTGAGCATCGCCAGATACAGATCAAGACCGACATTGTCGATGAAACCGGACTGCTTTTCACCAAGCAGATCGCCCGCACCCCTGATCGTCAAATCACGCATCGCGATCTTGTAGCCGGAACCTAAAGAAGTGAACTCCTTGATCGCTTCCAGACGCTTGATCGAATTCTCATTGAGCTGTTTCTTCTCCGGGATCATCAGATAGGCGTAAGCCACCCGATCGGAACGGCCGACCCGACCCTTGATCTGATAGAGTTGCGAAAGGCCGAAGTTCTGGGCATTGTCCACGATGATCGTGTTGGCGTTGGGGATATCCAGACCCGTCTCGATGATGGTCGTACAGATCAGGACATTGATCTCGTTGCGATAGAAGCGGTACATGATATCCTCGATCTCTTTGCGATCCATCTGGCCATGAGCCACCCCGATCCGGGCATAAGGCAGCTGCTGCTGCAGCTTATGAGAAAGCGAATAGATCAGTTCCACATTGTTGAACAGATAAAAGACCTGCCCGTCTCGCTCCAGTTCCCGCATGATGACTTCCTGAATGAGATTCTCGTTTTTATGAACGACATAGGTCTGGACCGGATAGCGGTTGTTGGGCGGGGTGTCCAGCGTCGATAAGCCTCTGATACCGATCAGCGACATCTGCAAGGTCCTGGGGATCGGCGTGGCTGACAAAGACAGTACATCGATCGAATTCTTCAGCTGTTTGATCTTCTCCTTGTGTTCGACCCCGAAACGCTGTTCCTCATCGATGATAAGCAGACCCAGATCCTTGTATTCGATGTCCTTGGAAAGGATGCGGTGGGTGCCGATCAGCACATCGACCCTTCCTTCCTTGAGATCTCTGATGATCGCGTTTTGCCTTTCCTGGGGAATATAGCGGTTCAAAAGTTCCACCCGCACCGGGAAATCCGCAAACCTTCTTTTGAAAGTATCGAAATGCTGGAAGGAAAGGATGGTCGTCGGACACAGGTAGGCCACCTGCTTGTCGTCGTTGACCGCCTTAAAAGAAGCTCTGATGGCCACTTCGGTCTTGCCGAAACCGACATCACCACACAGCAGTCGATCCATCGGCTTGGCCTTTTCCATATCCTCCTTGACTTCCATGATCGCCTTGGCCTGATCGGAAGTCAGTTCATATTCGAAAGTATCTTCAAATTCCTTCTGCATCGGCGTATCCGGGGAGAACGCAAAGCCGATATCGGCCTCCCTGGCCGAATACAGTTCGATCAGCTTGGCCGCGACATCGTTGACACTTTCTTCCACCCGCTTCTTGGTCTCGGACCATTCCTTGGAACCGAGTTTGTGCAGTTTGGGGATGACGCCTTCCTTGGAGACGTATTTTCTGACCAAAGAAAACTGGGACAAAGGTACCAGCAGTTCATCGTTGCCCTTGTAGATGATCTTGAGATAGTCGCATTCCACGCCGTTGATGACTCTTGACTCGATTGCCACGAACTGGCCGATGCCATACTGGTCGTGGACCACGTAATCGCCCCGTTTGAGTTCCTCATAGGAATTTAAAGTCCTGGCCTCGCCATACCTGTTGGCATAACGACCGGTATGGGGCCGATCCTTGAACAGCTCCTTGAGCGTATAGACCGAAAGTTCCTCTTCTTCGATCGTAAAACCGCCATAGACCTCGCCATAGGCGACATTGATCCCCTCTTTCAAATCATCCGTATAGATCCCGTAAGGTATATCGAGTTTGATAAAGGAAGCAACGAGCTCCTCAAGATGCTTCTCATCGAGGACCGCCAGCTTATAGCGGCTTCTTTCATTCTTCAAAACATTGGCGATGTAGTCGATCGTCCCATAGGGGAAATCGATCTCCGCCATCTTCGGGATCTGCGAGAAAGGCTTTCCGATAATCTTATCGACTAAAGCGATCTCTCTTTTGAACTCCCCAAAGACATAGAAACGCAAAGGAAGTCTGCCCTCCTCATGCATCTCCTGGATATAGGCGAAAGTCTCATCGCTGAGCATCTTCAGATGCGCATCGATCTTCTCTTCATCACTTAAATAGATCTCCGCCTCCGGGAAATAATCTTTCAGATGAGCTCTTTCAAAGTAGCAGCAGTAGAAGTATTGCGACTGGCGGTAGTTGTCCGCATAGATGTATTCCAGATCCAGTTCCATCTGTCCGCTGGCGACCGGGATGTTTTGTTTAAGATAGTCCTTCTCTTCCTCGGAAAAGAAGACGTCCTTGGCAAAACAGATCTCCGCTTCATCGATCTTCTCCAGAGTCCGTTGACTTTCATAGTCGAAAAAGCGGATCGAATCGATCACATCATCAAAGAATTCGATCCTCAATGGCTTATCATAATTGACCGAAAAGACATCGACGATGTAGCCTCTGGAGGCGAAAGTCATCGGCGTCTCGACGTGACTGGTCTTTTCATAACCCAGCTTGACCAGACTTTCGATCAGATCCTGCTTATCCAGGATCTCATCTTTTCTGATCCTGATCAGTTTATCCAGAAGATCTTTCTTAGCCGGCAGATGCCTGATAATGCCATATGGCGAACAAAGTATCACCTTGAGCCTATCCGACTTCAGCATCTTGTACAGGCTACTTAACCTGGCCGCTCTGTTTTCAAAGGAAGAGGCGATCTCCTCCGCTCTTAAGGATTCTTCCGGCAGAAAAGCCGTCAGCTCATCTTCATCGAAATAAGAAACCAGGATGTCTCTTAAACGATTGGCCAGATAGGCATTCTCCTTTACTACTATCAAAGGACGCCTGGAATCACGGGCTCTTAAAGCCAGTTTCAAAGCCTCTTCGGTCAAAGAATTGTAACTTAAAAAAGAATGATCGCGATCATTCCGTATACTCTCAGCTTTTTCTAGGATATTCAGATTTTTCATCAGTTGAATTTGGACATCACCACATCAAAATCGTGGTCGAAGGCATAGATCAAAGCTTCCGCTCCCTTATCCAGGACTTCGTCAAGGATCTTTTCATCCTCCTTGGAAAACTTGCCCAGGACGTAGTCTTTGGTGTCGATACTCTTGTCGTTGGAGATCCCGATCCTGATCCGATCGATCTTGGAAGTACCTAACTGTTCAATAATCGAAGCCATCCCCTTCTGGCCACCCGAAGAACCCTGCCTTCTTAGCCGCAGTTTGCCTAGAGGCAGATCCAGATCGTCATGAACTACGATAAGATCGGCACTGTCGATCTTGTAGAAATTCATCAAAGAACTGACTGCCAGACCGGAGAGATTCATGTAGGTTTGGGGTTTGGCGATGATGATCTTTTCGCCCTTATGATTGTAGATGCCGTAATTGGCCCGGCACTTGTTTTTATCCAGAGTGACATTGAGTTTTTCACAAAGTCTGTCCATGAGTAAAAAACCCGCGTTATGACGAGTTTTTACGTATTCATTTCCCGGATTTCCCAGACCCACGATCAGTTTCATTGATCCTTGTTTTCTTCCTCAACTTCCGTCGGTTCTTCCACCTGCTTAGGCAGATATTTCTCATAGATCTCCAGATCGTTGAGATAATTCTTGCCGATCTGGCTGGCCGCAAAGGAATGCAGATCCTCTTTATAGTAGTCTTCCATCGGTTCACCCGAATAAGCCAGGGTCGCCGCCGCAAAACGCTTGAACAGTCCGATCAGATTCTTGTCGTATTCATAGCCTGCATAGCCCCCGTCAAGTAATGAGGATAAAAATTCTACGCCGGCATCTTCCTTTTCACAAAGGGCGTTATAGATGGCCTTGGCCAGCTGGAACTCGACGCGGTTTTCCAGAAGAGACAATTCCATGATCTTGTCATAGAGGCCATTGAGGACATCGAACTTGGAAAGCTTTCTTGCCTTGGCCATATTCAGATACAGCCAGATGAAGACGTCATTGTTCATTAACAGCTGCTGCTTGGAGAACTTGCCGTTTTTATAGAAGATCTCCTTTAGATCGAGCTTATTTAATGTCTCCATAGGATCTTCCGGTCTGTCCAGCTGCTGATAAAGCTTGAGGACCAGGCCCTTGTTCTGATACTCGGCCGACTTCTCGTTTTCGATATAGCGGCAGGTACGATCATAGGCTTCCGGCACATTTGACAGCATGTCCTTGTAACATTCGATATATTCCTTGTTGTGCCTGTAGCGGCCGATCAGGACGACGTTGCGATACATCACGTAGCCAAGCAGGCAAGCCATAGCGGCAAAAAACATTATTTCCATAGTTATTTCTCCCCTGATTCAACTAATATTATAACCCAAACAGCCGATGATAATTTTCGTTCAGCTGCTTTTTAAAATCTTCCTCATCAAGACATAGATGTTCGCAGATCTTTTGACCCGTATAAACGACATAAGCCGGTTCGTTGCGCCGGCCTCTTAAAGGAGCCGGCGTCAGATAAGGACAGTCGGTCTCGATCAAAAGGCGATCGAGCGCTACGTTTTCAATGACCCGCAAAGGTTCTTTGGCCTTCTTCCAGGTCACGGGACCTGCGATCGAGATGTAAAAGCCCAGTTTTACGAATTCTTTGGCCATCTCCGCCGAATCCGAGTAACAATGCATGACCCCTTTGACCGGATACTTCTTTATCAGATCATAGGTATCCTGAATAGCCTCACGACTGTGAACGATGATCGGTTTATCAAGTTCCACCGCCAAGGCTAGCTGTCTTTCAAAGATCTCTTTCTGTCTTTCCTTGTTGTCCTTGACCCAGTAATAATCCAGACCGATCTCGCCGATCGCAATGCATCTTTCATCCTCATAGAGTTTCGCAAACCTTTCAAACAGCTCTTCATCGACATCGTTTACATCGCCAGGATAGATGCCCAGTGAACGCTTGAAAGCGATCTTTTCGTGTTCAATATTCAGGGCGTAGTAAAAATCTTCAATGTATGAAGAGATGATCATCGCCTTGGTGACATCGTTGGTGACCATGTTTTCAAGCACGCTCTCAAGATCATCCTTAAAGGCTTTATCGTTGATGTGACAATGGGAATCCAGCCAGTTCATCATTTACCCAGACAGAAGTTTGCGAACATGTGTTCGATCAGATCCTCCTGATATTCCTTTCCTAAGATCTGGCACAGATAGTGGTAGGCACTGCTCAGATCAGCGACCACCATATCGGTGCTGTTATATCTGATATTCTCTTTGGCTTCCTTTAATTGTTCAAGACACCTTTTCATCAAAGCGATCTGTCGCTCATTGTTGAGAATGTCTTCATCGGCCAAAGAGATGTCATCCTTGTATCTTTCATTCAGATAGTCGGTCAAAGAAGAGATGTCCTTGTTTAAAGCCGAGATCGAAATCTCGCCCATCGTCTTTAGATCGGCCTTGTTGTAGACGACGATGGTATTGCGATCCTTATAGGTCTCCAACAGTTTTTCATCCTCTTCATCGATATCCGAAGCATCGATGACCAGAATGATCAGATCGGCTTCTTCGATAGCTTCGATCGTTTTTTCGATCCCGATCTTTTCGATCTGTTCTCTGGTCTCATGTATGCCCGCGGTATCGATCAGATTAAGGGTGATATTCTTTAAAGAGACCTTGCCCTCGACCAGATCCCTGGTCGTGCCGGCCACATCCGTAACGATGGCCTTGTCTTTTTCCAGTAAGGCATTCAATAAGGAAGACTTGCCGACATTGGGCTTGCCGATGATGACGGTCTTGAGACCATCCTTGACCACCCGGAAACGCTCGGCCTTGTTTATCATCTCTTCCGCCTTAGCTATCCAATCGTTAAGATGGGGAAGGATCACATCATTGCTCATCTGCACTTCATCTTCATATTCGGGATAATCGATATTGACTTCGATCATCGCGATCACATCCCGAATCTGTTCCAGAAGCGGCTCCACCAGTCGTTCGACCGAACCGTTCATGCCCCTGATCGCACTGCGGGCCTGCAGCGAACTTTCGGCCCTGATCAGGTCATTGACTGAATCGGCTTTGGACAGGTCGATGCGGCCATTGAGATAGGCCCGCTTGGTGAATTCACCCGGTTCCGCCAATCGGCAGCCCTTTTCCAGCAGCAGATTCAATATCAGCCTGGTCACATAGACGCCGCCATGGCAGTTGATCTCCACCATGTCCTCTTTGGTATAGGAATGACCGGCCGCAAAAAAGGAGATCAGCACTTCATCGATGATCTGATCATCCTTGCGGATATGGGAATACACGATCGTATTCGGCTTGATCCGTTTGACATCGCTGATCTGCTTAATGATCGTAAAGCTGTCTTCACCCGACATCCTGACGATGGAGATCGCTCCGTCTTTCAAAGCCGTAGATATGGCACAGATGGTATCGTTTAACATACATTACCATTTTATATTAAAATAAGACATTTGTTATAAAATTAAGGCGGGAGAAAGACTATGAAAATACTCATTGATTCAGCCGACCTTGACAAGATCAAAGAACTTTACGAATACTACCCGATATGTGGTGTGACTACCAACCCTTCCATCCTTTTGCGTAACGGCAAGGATGCCGCAGAAACTTTGAAACAGCTCAAAACATTCTGTGGCCAACAGGAGCTGCATGTCCAGGTCATCGGGGAGACCTGTGCGGAATATTTAGCCGACGCCAAAGCCATCATCGAAGTCTTAGGCAAAGATACATATATCAAGATACCCGCTTACAAGGAAGGGTTCAAAGCGATGAAGATACTCTCTGAACAGGGTGCCCGTATCACCGCGACCGCGATCTACTATCCCGGTCAGGCTCTCATTGCTTCTAAGATCGGCGTCGACTACATCGCCCCCTACTTCAACCGCATCTGTAAGCAGGGCTATGATGGCTTAAAAGTACTTGAAACCATGCAAAGGATCATCAATGATACGCCAACCAAGATCCTGGCCGCTTCTTTTAAGACGCTGGATCAGGTTTGTGATGTCGCAGATCTGCAGGTTGAGGCTATGACCTTACCGGTAAGCATCTTTGAACAGCTGGAAGAAATGGCGGAAGTCGATAAGACCATAAAGGCTTTCAATGAAGATTTTTATACCCTCACGGGTACTCATTCTTCACTAAAAGATGTCCTTAAAACTTGAAAAAAGGTACCGATACTTTTTATAATTAAGTTAACAAGAGTATTTATCAATCATAAATAACAGGAGGAAAACAATGGGCAAGTATGTAATCAAAGTCGCTGCTAACGGCAAATATCATTTCAATCTGCTGGCAGGCAACGGTGAACCGATCCTTTCATCTCAGATGTATGCCGCCAGAAAAGGCGCCATCAAAGGTATCAGAAGTGTCATGAAGAACGCTCCGGAAGCTGAAGTCGTCGACCTGACAGCCAAGGAAGTCGTTCCGGCCAAGAATCCTAAGTTCGAGATCTACGAAGGCAAGGATGGCAAGTGCTACTTCAGACTCATCGCCGCCAACGCCAAAGCGATCGGCAGATCCGAAGGCTACAACTCAATGGCAGCCTGCAAGAACGGTATCAAATCCGTAAAGAAGAATGCCGAGGCCGAGATCGAAAAAACCAAGAAAGAAAAGAAATAAGCATTACCAACAGATCTCTTCGGAGATCTTTTTAAATCTCAAAAAAACGTCCATCTCAGCTCTTCCGCAGAACCATGATGGACGTTTTCATTATAACAGTTTCTTAAGTTTTAAGCGATGCTTAACTTAAGACTTTGGCGATCAGACCTTCGATGATACCAAACAGCGAGAAGTCCTGGCCGCCGTATACCAGCATCCAAGGCTGGATCGTGTTGTTGAAGAAGTAGGCACCGAAGCCAACCAGCAGAACCATGATGATACCGTTCAAAGCACAGGCGATGATCGTACCTCTTACACCACCTTTGGCATTGGCAATGATCGCGGCACAGCCGTTCTCAAAGAAGCAGGTGAAGATCAAAGGAATAATGACTGTCGGGAACATGCCTCTGGTCAGCAAGATCGTGATCGTTGAAGTGATGACGGCAACGATGAAGCCGATGATCAGCGAGTTAGGACCATAACCGAACAGTACCGGGCAATCCAGAGCCGGAATAGCACCCGGAACGACCTTTTCGGCAATACCCTTGAAAGCCGGAACGATCTCCGCGATCAGCATACGGACACCCTGTAACATGACGGTAACACCGACACCGAAGTAGACGGAGTGGATGAACCAGTAAGAGAAGAAGCTTCCGCTGTAGCCGAAGACTTCAGCCGGTGCTAAACCATTGGCGCTGACGACGAAATACATGATGATGTAGACGATAGCGATCGCAATGGAACCGGTGATCGAAACTTCTCTCAAGAAACCTAAGGACTTAGGAAGTTTGAAGTCTTCGCAGCTCTTTGACTTGTCACCTACCAACGGGGCGACGATACCTGCGATGACGGAAAGCGTCGTGGTCGGGTGACCGATCGTGAAATCATCCTTGCCCGTAACATCCTTGACAAGCGGACGCATGAGGTTCGGAGCGACGATCATGTACAGAGCCGTAAAGACAGCCGCCAGAATGATCAGTTTCGCACCGGATAAGCCGGCATCGACACCTGCCGCGATGAAGACATACGGGAACCAGTACAGCATGTGGCCAGTCAGGAAGACGGATTTCCACTTCGTGAAACGGGCGACCAGCAGGTTGACCGCAAAGGCCAGGATCATGACGATACCGATCTGCGTACCGTACTGTCCGCCGATATCGACGGAAGCGGGAGCCGAAGCATTGCCCGGCATCAGGATATTGAACGCCGTGATGATACCATCGATGGAATTACCGGTGATGAGTCCGGTACCGGTGTTCAGGACGAAGAAGCCAATGGCCGTCATAATCGTTCCTCTGACGACTTCCGACGCCGACTTCTTCTGCAGGATCAGACCGATCATTGCGACTAACGCAAGGAAGATCGAGCCCTGACCAAAGATGTCATTGATAATGAAATTGAGAATTGCCATAAGTAGCCTCCTTTTCTATTTTTACTTATTTCTCCCCAATCAATAACTACGCAAGAGTTGCCATATAGGCCGAAACTTTTTCTTCAACTTCCGAGCTGTCCATGAAATTCTCGATGATGACGACCGGTACATCAGCCCTATCGATGATCCTTTCCGCCAGTTCTCTAGAAATGAAGATCACATCGCACGGATTGGCCAGACAGGTACCGACATCCCCACAGAAAGTATCGGCCTCCATATCCAGCTTACGCAGGATATCGTCGATCGCCATCCTCAACATCAGCGACGACCCGCAGCCAAAGCCGCACACACATTGAATCTTAGGTACTTTCATTTCCAACAACCTCCTTATTCCTTCGAATTTATGATCTCATAAAGCTCATCGATGCTTTGCGCATCTTTGAGAGCCTCGATAGTTCCTTTTTTCATCAGCCGCATGGCGACCTTCTGTATCTCCTCCATGTGGGATGTCTTATCTGTGCAGGCCAGGCACATGATCACATAGACCGGATCATTTACACTGCCAAATTCCACCCCTTCACTTAAATTGATCAAAGAAAGAGAATTGCGTTTTACAGCCTCACTGGGAGCACTGTGGGCCAGGGCAAAGCCCTTGGTGATAACCATGTAGGGACCCAGTTTAAGGACCGAATCGATCATCTCTTCGATATAGGCTTCTTCGATATCACCGTTGTCAACCAAAAGACTTCCGGCCTTGCGGATGCCATCTTTCCAGTCGCTTACTTCTAAACGGGCGGCGATAAGTTCTCTAGAAACCAGTTCCTCTTTCATCTATGATCCATTATCCTTATAAAAGTACTATCTGTCTTTATTATAAACGCATAAGCGGTACCGGTTCAACTTTTATGCCAAAATAAAAGATCCAGTCTTATCAGACCGGATCATCATTTAAATTCCTATCTCAAACAGGTCCCGCGGAAACTCACTTAAAGACACAGCCCCGTCTTTTGTGACCATGACCATATCCTCGACCCGCATATAGCCCTCGTTGGGGAAAAACATCTTCGGTTCACTGCAGAAGATCATCCCCGGCTGCAAAACAAGATGTTCATCCGCCCGCATCCAGGGCAGTTCGTGGACCTCGCTGCCGATGTGGTGACCGTTTCCACCACGCTCTTCCCGCTTGAAACGCAGATATTCGTAATAGCCGAGTTCCTCAGCCTTATCGCAGATATAACCATAGAGCTCCGAGAACTTCGTCACCCCCGGTCTGATCTTATCTATCATGTAACATTGGGCTTCCTGCAAAGCCTCATAGCCTTTTTTCACGAATTCCGGAGCCTTGCCATAATAGACTGTCCTTCCCCAGTCGGAACAGTAACCCTGATCCATATACCCGATATCAAAGGCCACCATCGTTCCCGGTACCAGTTTTCTTTCCGCTTCAAAGGGTTCGATGTTTTCGGCATTCTTCGTATTACGGGTCTTGAAACCGCAGGTCGGCGGGAAAGACAGATCCTGAATGCCGTGGCTGAGGCCATAGTCGACGACCATCCGCTCGCATTCAAACATCGTCATCCCCTCATACATGTGCTTAACCACATGCAGCATCGCCTCATCGGTAAACTTCGCCAGCTTATTCATGATGGCGATCTCTTTTTCATCCTTGATCCTTCTTAGATCATCGAAGATGTTTTCGACCTTGATCGTCTCGATCTTTTCATCGACATTTTTCAAAGCATTTATTATCCACTTGTCGCAATCCCGGCCGATCCCGATCTTTCTTCCTTTTACGATGTGGCTGAGTTCATCTTCAAACTGATCAAGATAAGATACGACAACTTCATTTTTACTGATATCGAAATGGTCCTTCAAAGAAGGGATCGTCAGGATGGTCGTTTTTCCTTCCCCATCCATAAAGATCAGCGCTTCCGGGATGATCAAAGCCCCGGCTGTTTCTGCCATCTGGTTGAAACAGTTGCGCTGCCAGAGATATGAGCAACATTCCGCCAGATATTGAAAATCGGCACCCGAAGCGAAAAGCAGGCCGTCAAGTCCGTTTTCTCTCAGTTTGTTTAAGATCTTCTTTCTTCTTTCACTTTTCATCCTTATCACCACTTTTCAAAATGAACGCGGTCTTCTTCATAGAAACCTTTTCTTGTGGGTTGTTCATCAGGATAGCCCAGGGCGATGATCGAATGCGGAATGATATTATCAGGCAGATCAAAGAGTTTTTTCAGATTCTCCACCCTGTTTTCCTGCGGATAAGTGCCAAGCCACACCGAACCGATGCCCAAGGCATTGGCGGCCAGGATCAGATTCTCACAGGCGATCGCCCCATCGATGATCCAGTAATCAGGTGCTCCCTTAAAGGCTCTGTCAAGATCTCCCAGAACCAGGATGCCGGCGGCAGCTTTCTTTAGCGGCTGCGCCGGACGGCCATTGGCCTCCGCCATCTTCAGTAAAGTCTCTTCATCCCTGACCACGATGAAACTGTAGTCCCTGGCATTGACACAGCTTGGTCCCGACATGGCGGCTTCCAGGATCTTATGCAGATCTTCGTCCGTGATCGGTTGGTCAGTATATCTTCTGATACTGCGACGATTCAAAATATTCTCTAATGCTTCCATAGCTTTCCTTTCTAAAACAGGGTCCTTATTGTTAAGACCCTGTTTTTCCACCGAATTTGTTTTCTGTAAGATTGAAGTCGACCAGTTCCAGGACATTCATTTGCGCATCCGGATTGTCCAGTAGACGCTTGGACTGATTCAGGATGGCATCCTCGACCAGGTTTCTGGCCAGACGGCCGTTGCCCGAGTTGGGATCGTTGCGGCTTTGGATCAGCGTGAAGTAATCCTGCAGAGGTTTCAAAGCCTCTTCGGCGATCACGTAGTCCTTGCCTTTGGCGATCGACTTGCTTATAAGCATCAGCTCTTCCCCGGTATAATCGGAGAATTCAATGATATTGGCGAAACGCGATTTAAGACCACTGTTGGCCTCCAGGAATTCCTTCATTTCCTTGGTATAGCCCGCCAGGATGACGATCAGATCATCGCGATGATCTTCCATCGCCTTGACCAGCGTATCGATGGCCTCCAGACCGAAGGAATCGTCCTTGCCCCTGTAAAGCGAATAGGCTTCATCGATGAACAGGACACCACCCAAAGCCGACTGAATGACCGACATCGTCAGCGGTGCGGTATGACCGACATACTTGCCGACCAGATCCGCCCTGGTGACTTCGACCAGCTGGCCCTGTTTTAAGATACCGCAGGCCTTCATCATCCGCGATACGAGTCTGGCGATCGTTGTCTTGCCGGTACCGGGATTGCCCGTAAAGATCATGTGCTTGGAGATCTCGTTGGTCTTGAGACCCTTCTGCTTTCTGATCTGGTTGATCTTGATGAGATTTTCCAAGGAAAGCAGATAGTTCTTGACATCCTCGAGACCCACGACATCGTCGAGTTCCTTCTGTATCTCTTCTCTTTCCGCTCGGGAATCATCGATAATATCCAGATCCAGTGCGATCTGATCGAAGACCGCCTTGATCGTCTCATCATAGGATATCTTAACGCTTTCCACTTCGTCGTGTTTCAAAGCGATATCGACCATCTCGTTGTAGATCTTCTTGACACTGGGCGAAAGTGAATCAATGCCGTCGTTTGGCTCATAGATCGACTTGAGATATTCCTTGATCGAATCATCGACTTCCAGCTTGATCTCCAGCTGATTGGCGCATCTGCTGACTAATGAATCCACCAGCTGATCGATGATCCGAACCAGGGCTTCCTCATCCAGTTTCTTGGTCTGGACCTTGTCGTCGATCTTGTCGATAAAGGACTTGCCAAAGATATCCATTAGCTTGGTCGGATTCTTTTCAGACAAGAAGACCAGGACCTTGTCGTTGCCGTTGAGTTTGTCGATGATATCGCCCGACAGGGTATTGGTCGCTTCGACCAGCTGATTGTTTTTCAAGGTGTAACGCTTGCTTAAGACGCAATTTCCTTCCAATACCAGTTCCGCCAGCATCCTGTTGAATATCGGCGAAGCTTCTTCGAAGTTCTCGATCAGCACGATCGGATTCTTGCCGGTCAAAGCCACATAGATATCCTGTAAAAACAGGACTTCCTGCGAGCTGGACTGGTAGCGGGACATATCCAGTTCGATGACCTCACTTGATACACTTAAACCGTATTTCTTAAGTAAGGTACCCATCGTATAGACCATCTGGTGACGGCCCGTACCGTTGGTACCGTAAAGGATGATACTGTTGCGGATCTTTTGGGGGTCGGAACCGACGACATAAGGCCTTCTGAAAGCTGTCGTAAAAGCTTTGCAGGCCTCATCCTCGCCGATGATGGTCTCGGAAAGATCCTTGTAGATATTCTCGAAGACTTCCTTGGAAGCCTTGCCTAAGACCACCGTCTCCGGAGTTTCGATCTTGATATTGAAATCTTTTTCGATATCCGATTTCAGGCGCTTGAGATCCTCATCGGAATAATTGAACTTCTTGGTCATCTCTTCGATGTCCTTCTGGTTCTGCAAAAGGATCTGATTCAGTTCACTTTCCGTATCCTTGAGGACATCCATCGAATCATTGTAGATATTAGAAAAACTGCTTCTCCTTTTCGAGAAGAGTTCTTCCATCATTTTTTCTCTATCATCGTGTGCAGCCATATTACAACTTCTTTATCATCTCACTGCTGATCCTTTGCATCAGCAGTTCCTTGGAACGTTTCAGTGCTCTTAAAACATAAGCCAATCCGTCATAGTAGCCCTTTTCATACAAAGCCGAATGGGAAACGGTCTTATTCAGTTCATCGTTGACCCTGGCCTCGATGACATAGAGATCCTTGCGGTTCTGATAGGCATCGCCATAGTATTTTTCCAAGGCATCCTTGTGTCCTTCGACATAGGCATTGACATTGCGACTTCCGTAGGAGACATTCTCAATGATGCAGCGGAAACACTCGAAACGCGTATCATATTCGCCGATATTATCGGGAATGCGCGGACGGGAGATCGTCGTGGGATCGTTGACCTCGGCGTAGTTTGCATACTTGTTGGTCTCTTTCTTGACCTCTTCCTCTTCCTTAACCGAATCAAGCGTCGAGAAGATATCGTCGATATCCATCTTCTTCTGCTTCTCGACCTGTTCGACCAGTTTGAACATATCGATCTTTTCAGCCATTATTTGACCTCCTTAAAGGGAGTTTCCACCAGCCCGTCCTGTTTTAACAGCGACTGCAAAGTATTGATATCCGCATTCAGATTCATGTAGTCGGACTCATGCAGGGAATTATAGATGGTCTTGAGTGCTTCATTGATGAGCTTGATCGTCTTGACAAGTTGGGTCTCACACTTTTTGAATTCGTCGTTTTTGATCGCCGAATCCGACAGACGCTTGTAGTTCTCTAAGATATCCGTCAAAATCGGCAGATAGTATTCATAGAGCTTGTTTAGCTTGGGATCGACCGTGCCATCTTCCCTATCAACGATATCGATCTGTTTCAAAAGTTCGCAAGTCTGATACAGGCCGTTGGTGACTTCTTCATTGGAAAGGCCCTTGTTGAGATTGTTGATCTTATCGATAAACTTCTCGGCATCCGAAAAACTCTCGGTCTTTTCTTTGACTTCGGTCTTCTTTTCTTCTTTGACCTTGCCGCCTTGTTTGGCAAGCTTGCTTAAAGCGGCAATGACTTTTTCATAGGCATCGGGATAATAGGCTTTGAATTCTTTCAGCTGACAGACTTTCTCACCCTTGTAGGAAATGTAGAGATTGTCTACCGTCGTATAGGTTCCGCTCTGCGTCGAGATGGAGATATCATCAAACAGGATCAGTGATACGTTGTTTTTGAAATACTCCGCCAGGACCTTATCGACTTGGGCATTCCGGCTGTTTTTGACATAGCTGGTCGACTTGTTGGAATGCACATTCGAGCTGCTGGTCTTGCGACCGTAGTTGTTCATACCGGTCTCGCCAAACATCGCTCTGATGAATTTGAACATGCCATAGAACACTAAAGCCGTCAATAAGCCGGGGATCACAAGCCCGAAAATGATCATTCCGCCGCTTTCAAAAAAAGCATCCAGGATGGTCATGATGATTATAAATCCGAAAATTCCGATGCCGCCTCTTCTTCTTCTCATAACAGTAATATTATATCATCATACAATTATTAAACGAGTGCTAAATAATATGAATATTCACATGGATTTCATATTTTTTTATATAATAAAGATAAAGGAGGTATTCTGATATGACAAAATTTGAGGATACTGTAAGAGAAATGGAATCTCAGGTCGAAGATCTTGAAAAGGATCTTGCGGAAAAGGCCGACAAATTGGATGAGGCCAGCAAGGAAAAAGCCAAAGCTTTAGTTGAAAAGACTGAAGAAGCTATAAAGTCATCTATAGAAAAAGTCAGAGGCATCATCGACGATGTCCAGGAAGATGAAAAGCTTGATGAATTCCTTGATAAAGTAAAAGCGAAATCAATGGAAGCTGTCGATTTCACCAAAGAGAAGGTCGCTGAACTCACCAACAAAGTCGACAAGGAAAACAAACTCGACAAGCTCGGTGAAGACATCATGGCCGAATTCGATAAGCTGAAGGAATCCGATGCTTTCAAGAAGACCGCTGATTTCCTCAGCGACATCTCCGCCAAAGTCAACGATTACTTCAACAAACCGGAAGTTCAGGATGCCATCAACAAGGCTAAGACCACGACGATCAACATCGCCGAAAAAGGTGTCGAAGGCTTAAAGAAGGCTCTGGAACCAAAAGAGGCTCCGGTCAAGGAAGCTCCTGTTGAGGAAGCTCCGGTCGAAGAAGCCTGCTGCTGTGAAGAAGCACCCGCAGAAGAAAAACCTGAAGAATAATCAGATTCCATGAATTTCAAAGGGGCTGTAACGAAAGAGTAGATTCTGGTCACTCTTAAGGCGTTGCAGCCTTTTTCTTATGACTGCAGATCTTTTATATACAATAAAACAGTCATATCTGATCCGTATTGTCTGAATATGACAGAAAATACCCGGAT